>JBIQMO010000007.1:0-63270 GCA_044463245.1 Gemmatimonas aurantiaca | reverse complement strand
AGACGGGGTCAGGTCTTGAATTTCGAGCCGTGTGGGCTGCAGCCCACACGGCTCGAAATTCAAGACCTGACCCCGTCTCCCCTAGCCAAGCATTTCCCCCCGCTCCATCATCTTCTCGGCGGTCAGGCTTTCGATGTCGCGGAAGATGGATGCGACCGCGGTGGTCTTCTTGCCGTCGCGATAGGCGAGGACACAGTCGCGGTCGGGGATGCTACCCTGGATGTCGATCTTGTCCCACCCTTCGGCGTGGCCCACATATGCTATGGTGGTGTCGTAGTGCTGGCTCCAGAAGAAGGGGACAGCGGTGAAGGGTTCGGGAGAGCCGAGTAGGGTTCTGGCGGCGTGCTGGCCCTGACGCTGGGCCACTACCCAGTGCTCGACGCGGATCTTCTTCCCCGTGTGAGGGTCGGGCCAGCGGGCGATGTCGCCCACGGCGAAGACGCCGGGAGCGCTCGTCTCGAGGAGCTCGCTCACGACGACGCCCCTGTCCATGGCGAGGCCGGCGTCTTCGGCGAGCTTCACACGCGGGCGGACACCGACGCCCAGCACCACCAGGTCGACGCCGGGGATGGTGGTCCCGTCATCGAGCGTCACCAAGTCGGCGGCGATCGATTTCGCGGTGCGACCGAGGTGGAAGTGGACGCCCTTCTCTTCGTGGAGCTGCTGGATGAATTCGCCGAGCTCGCGTCCGAGGATCTTCTCGAAGGGAATCTTCTCGGGGGCAGCCACGTGCACCTCGAGCTCGCGCGCGCGGAGCGAGGCGGCGACCTCGAGACCTATGAACGACGCGCCGATCACGAGCGCCTTCTTCGACGATTTCGCGGCGGCGATGATCGCGCGGCTGTCGGCGAGCGAGCGGAGGTAGTGGACGTGCGGCAGCTCGCTCCCCGGGAGCGGGAGCTTCACCGGGTCGGCGCCTGTGGCGATGAGGATGCGATCGAAGTCGCGCGTCTGACCGTTCTGCAGGGCGATGCGCTTCGCCTTCGCGTCGAGCGACGTCACCGCTTCGCGCACCAGCTCGATCCCATGCTGCGCGTAGAAGTCGCCCGGGCGGAGCGGGATCCACTCCTCGGGCGCGTTCCCGGCGAGATAGTCCTTGGAGAGATTCGGGCGGTCGTACGGGGCAGACGGGTCGGGATCGAACATCGTGATGGGGCCGTCGTAGCCCTGGCGCCGGAGCATCTCGGCACACGCGCTTCCCGCGGCGCCGGCGCCGATGATGCCGATCGACTTCGGCGGCTCGCCCTTCCTCGGCGCGGGCGAAGACGCGACGTCGAGCGGCCCGCGCTCCGACTTCCTGGTGACTGTCGCCTTCCCGTCGCTCTGCACCACCTTCCAGCAGGGGACGGGATTCAGCGCGGGCGCGTGGAGCGCTTCGCCCGTGCGGAGGCTGAAGCAGGCGTGGTGCCAGGGACAGTGGACCGTGTCACCCACCATGAGTCCCTCGGCGAGAGGGCCGCCGTAGTGAGTGCAGGTAGACCCGATCGCGAAGATCTCGTCTCCCCGTCGTGCGAGGAGGACCGCCTCCTCACCCACGTGCCCCTGCAACATTGCTCCGTCGGCGATCTCGGAGAGCTCGATGCCCGCCGCGAGATCGGGGCCCGTGGGCCCTCCCTGCTCCGCACTCATGTCATTCACCCCCGCCCGAAAGTCCGTTGTCGCCATGCAGCGCCCATCAGCAGAGTTATCCGCGGGCCGGGGCTTTCTCAAGATGTGAAGTAAGCTGCATCGTTCGTCATGCGACTCATCCGTGCATTCGTAGTGGTGGCGCTCATCGTCGAGCTGCACGCCGAGCTCTGGGGCACCGAGGGCTTACGCGCGCTGATGGGGAATCGCCCCGTGCTCATCCCGCTGGCCATCGCGCTCGTGCTGAGCGTGGCGTTGCACGAGCTACTGCATCTCGTGGGCTACGTGTGGATCGGCGGCGCGCCGATCGACTCGGTGCACTTCGAGCTGCGCGGCGTGGCGATCGTGGCGCGGTGCGACGTGCCGCTTCCGGCAAGGAGCTACCGCGCGGCGGTGGCGCTTCCTGGTGTGGTGCTTGGTCTGGTGCCGACGATAGTGGGGCTCGCGTCCGGGATCGCGCTGATCACCGAATACGGAGCAGTGATGCTCGGCGCGTCGGCGGGGGATGTGGCGGTGTTGTGGGCGCTCAGGAAGTATAGGGCGGATGAGGAGGTGGTGGATCGGAGTGGGGGGAAGTGAGAGGAATCAGTCGACACCGCCCGCAGTAGCTCGCCAGCCTGACCGACTCGCCCCGAGTGCCGCGCGCCGACACGGGCGGCGTCAGCTTGCGCCCGGCGTCCGACTTCAGCAGTTTCTCGACGCCTCGCTTCGCCTTCCTCGAGGCACGCTGCCACGAGCGCGGAGTTGAACCGCTTCCGCGCCCCGCCTTCAGCAGCACTCGAACCAGCAGTTGCTGGACGTTGTCGCCTAGCCCGATTGCGGGGGTCGCGAGTGATTGTCAGTAGGTGTCCCCACTCTTGGGTAGCCGTCTTCCTCGCTCATCGCTAACAAGAGGACCTCATTCATGGACATCGCACGACTTGGCCGCATCGTGGACGACGACGCCGCGCTGCGGCGCCGGCAAACTCTCCAACCAACAGGCGGAAAAGGCGACAAGATCTTCCCCCCGACATATCCTGGCGAGGGGCGCAATGCACCGCCACGTCACGTCTACGAGCGCCGGCGCCGCGATGGTCAGGAGAGCTGGTGCGTCCTCATCGACAGCGTCCAATCACAGGCCAACAGACTCGAGGAGTGTTTGCTAGAGGCGATCGCCGACGGCGTGCCGATCCCGCACGTGGTGGTCGACTTCAGCAAGTCGGGCCTGGACGGCATCGCGCGCGTAACGTCACTCGACGCTCCGCATCGCGTATACGACGCGATTCTGCGCGATAGCTCGCTGGACGGGGATCCCTTCATGAGTAGCCCCACCGGCCAGCGGCTCGCGAAGGCTAAGCCTGAAGATGCGTCGGCGCTTCTCGAAACATCACCCACGGCGCTCCTGTTTGGTGCCTGGCATTCAACAGGCGAGGGCGGAGGGATCGGCGCCAAGTTCGCACGATGCCTGATCTCGGAGATCGTCGGAATCGACGTTCCGGTAGAGGAGGTCGTCGTCAATCGGCGAACGGGTGAGGCAGAGATCCGGACTTCCGGCCGGCGTACCGGCAGTCGGATCGATCCCCTGGGTGTATTGAGGAAAGTCGAAGTATTCAGGGGCGATGCCGGGTGGGATACGACACAGAAAGGCGCCGGCAAGCACGCGAAGCAGGTGAGACCGTCCGAGATCAACCACGGGAACATCGCCCCTTCGATCGAGCCGCTCGGTATCACCTGCGATCACGCCGAACACACTTTCGTACTCAGCTTCGCCGCACTACGTCGGCTGCGCTTCGGAACCGTCGAGAGGAATATGGCGGGCCGGAGCCTCGTTGCCGCACTCGGCCTCCTCGCACTCGCCGAGCAGGATGCCCGCGGCTACGCACTGCGTTCGCGCTGCGATCTCGTATGCGATGGGCGAGCTCCGCTCGAGCTCGTGCACCCCGATGGGACGACCGACGCCATCACGCTCGATCGTACTGCCGCACACGCCCTCTATACGGAAGCCTTCGAGGCCGCAAAGAAGGTGGGGTTCGCGCTCTCGGCCGAGCCGCTCGTACTGACGCCGCAAGAGAAGCTGGTAGAGATCGTACGCAAGAGCCAGGAGCTCGCTCTCTCCGGCGCCGGCGGCGAGAGTGCCGAGACGGACAAGGACGCATGACGCTCGTCCTCGAGATCGAATTCCTTTCTGGCGTTGCGTTCGCCGCCATCGGGCCTGATAGCCCCGTGCCGGATTGGCCACCTCAGCCGGATCGGATCTTCTCTGCCCTCGTGGCGTCGTGGGCAGCGCGTGGCCAGGACGACGAAGAGGCCGTGGCTCTCCAGTGGCTCGAGCAGCTACCACCGCCACTGCTCATCGAGCACGGTGCCGAACCGCGTACGTCTCCGGCTGTCTTCGTTCCGCCGAACGACCCACGGAGTAATCGGCAGAAACACGCACGTGGAGTCCTGCCCACCTTGCGCAGCCGCCAACCACGACGCTTTCCAGCATCTCGCCCAAATGACCCGGTGATCCGCTTGGTCTGGCCGGACGCGACGCCGGCGAGCGCAGATCTCGCCGCGTTGAATCACATGGCCCACGACACCTCCTACGTAGGCCATTCGTCGAGTCTCACGCGCTGCCGCTTTCTGCTAGAGCACGATGCACCCGATTCGTCCGAGACAAGCGCTTCAGAAATGCGCGTATATCCGGGTCGCTTCCAGGAGCTGCGCGAGGCGTACGCGCGATTCGAGCGGTCCGCGAGCAGTGCTGACCGCCCCCAGAAAGGCGCGCCGGTCGCGAGGCAGCCGGCCGCTGCGCGATCCCGTGCCAGCTGCTTTTCCGATCACTGGCTTCTGCTGGAGCACGTGAGCGGCGAGATGCCGGATCTGCGCGCATGCGCGCTCGTTGCGAGGACGATCCGGGATGCGTTGCTGGCAGGATATCAGCGCGTCGGCCTTGGCGATCAAATCCCGGAAGTGATCAGCGGCCACATGCCCGGTGGCACTCCGACGCGCCGGCCGCATATCTCCATCGTCCCACTGGCATTCGTCGGATTCCCGCATGCCGACGGCCACGTGCTGGGATTCGCCGTGGTTCCACCGCGGGAAGAACCGGTCCTGAGTGATGAGGGTTTTCGAAAGGCGCTGCGAACCATCGCTCCGATGAACGAAGAGCGCGGACGCAGAATCCTGACGATCAGAACCAAAGCGGGAACCGCGCCGGATCAGGCATTCTCGGTCGAGCTGTCACCAAGCTTCGAAGCGGGAAGGCGATCGCTGGACCCGGCGTTTTACCTCTCGCGTGCACGCACGTTCGCTACCGTCACGCCCATCGCGCTCGATCGCCACCTGAAATCCAGGGGCGACGCGCGCCAGGAGGAGATCCAGGCGCAGATCGCCGCTGCCTGCCGGAATGTCGGTCTGTCGGAGCCAGAGGTGATCAGCGCCGACAAGCACTCGGCTATCGAGGGAGCTCCTTCGGCATACCCTTCCGGCAAGTCGCCGGTATGGCTGCGGTGGCGCACCCCGGCTTCGCTGGCGAGCCGGCAGCTCACGCATGCCGTGCTTCGCTTCCCCGAGCCGGTTGATGGCCCGGTGATACTCGGTGCCGGTCGCTTCCTGGGTCTCGGGCTCTGTCGCCCTCTAGACTCGGAGGATTGATCGTGCTCGACCAAGAGGATTTCGCGGCATTCTTCGAAGAAGTTCATGGCCACGAGCCGTTTCCATGGCAGGTGCGGCTTCTCCGGCACGTCGTGGAGCACCATGGTGAGTGGCCGGCGACCCTCGATCTCCCTACCGGATCTGGTAAGACGGCCGCGATGGACATCGCCGTCTTCCATCTGGCGCTCGAAGCGGAGCGTGGCGAATCGCGATGCGCGCCGGTGCGTATCGCGTTCGTCGTCGACCGGCGCCTGGTGGTGGATGACGCGTTCGAGCGGGCGAAGAAGTTGGCCCACGCCCTCTCCAGCCCTCGGACGCCGACGGCCACGAAGGTAGCGGCACAGTTGCAAAGGCTCGCGGGCGACGGCCCTGCACTCGTTGCGCGCCGCCTGCGCGGGGGCATTCCGCGCGAGGATGACTGGGCACGGACACCTTCGCAACCCACGATACTCTGCTCGACGGTCGATCAGGTCGGATCACGGCTCCTGTTCCGCGGATACGGCATCAGTGATTCCATGAAGCCAATCCACGCTGGCCTTCTCGGATCCGACTGTCTACTCCTGCTCGATGAGGCGCATCTCGCCGAGCCCTTTCGACAGACGCTCGAGTGGGTCCGGACTTACCGCGGACCAGCCTGGCGCGAGGCCTCGACTGCGGCGCCATGGTGCGTCTCGCTTCTTACTGCAACGCCAGGGGAAACGGCACGGGATCCATTTTCGCTCGAGGACGACGACAGGGCACATCCGATCCTGCAGAAGCGGCTCGAGGCGTCCAAGCCCACCCGGCTCGTCCCTCCAATCTCATCCGAGCGCAGGGCGGACACCGCCGGAGACGACGATGATCAGGAGCGCGAAGGCGGCGGGAGGGAGAGTAGCGCGAAGGATCTCGCACTGCGTGCCAGTGCACTGGTCGACGAAGTCTTGCGCGCACGGCAGCACTTCGAGAATAGTGAGCATGGAGTGCGTGAGCCGGCGATCGGCGTGGTCGTCAATCGTGTTGCACGCGCACGCGCAGTGTTCGAGAGATTGAGAACGGAGCTCGCGGGAGAGATCGCCAAAGGAGCATTGGATGAACCGATCCTGTTGATCGGCCCCGCACGCCCGTTGGATCGCGACAGGCTCGCGCAGGAGCTCGCTGCCATCCGTACGCGGACGTGGCGAGCTGGCGAGCAGCGCGATCTCGGGAAACCCATCATCATAGTCGCGACGCAGTGCATCGAGGCCGGCGTGGACATCGACCTCGACGCGCTCATCACTGAGCATGCACCGCTCGACGCGCTGCGTCAGCGCTTCGGCCGTCTCAATCGCTCTGGGAGAGACATCATTCCGTATGCGGCGGTCGTCACCATGAAGGCGGATATCGCTTCGCGATACGAGGACCCGGTCTATGGCGCGACGTTGAAGCCCGCGTGGGAAGCGATGAAGGAAGCAGCGGCAGGAAGCGGTGCCAACGTGTGCGTGGACTTCGGCATCAGCGCGTTCGTCATATGCATGCACACCGACACTCTTGCCGTCAGGGCCGATGCTCCCGTACTGCTTCCGGCACATCTGGATCTGTTGAGCCAGACGTCGCCGATTCCAACTGCTGATCCCGATCTTGCACTCTTTCTGCATGGGCCCAGGCGCCAGCCCGATGCGGTCACAGTGGTCTGGCGCGCCGATATCGATCGGGATCGACAGGACGACGATGAGACACGCCGCCTTCTTACCCTCGTGCCGCCACGGTCGGCGGAGGTTATCGAGCTTCCAGTGTGGGCGGTCCGCGGGTGGCTGGAACGCACAGATGGAGCGTATGACCAACTGGCAGATGTCGCAGCCGCGGCTCCGGAGGAGGAGCGCAATCGCTGGAGCAACAGGGGCAGACCTGCCTTCCTCTGGAAAGGAGATGACCAGCGCTCACGCTGGATCTCCCCTGAGGACCTTGGCCCCGGTGATACGATAGTCGTCCCCACCTCCTACGGCGGAGCGGATCGCTTTGGATGGAATCCCAACCACACGACCGGACGAGTCGAAGGTCGGGAATCCTCGACGCCACAAGTTACGGACGTGGGGCGCGATGCGGCTCTTCCGTTCGCGCACCGGCGTTTCGCCGTGCGCGTAGCCCCGGGGCTCGTGGGAGACACCGTGAGCGAAGGCGCATTGGCGGAGGCACTGGCGAACAGCCCGGCGAGCGGTTGGCGCACGCTGGTGGATGCACTCGTGGAGCTGCCGTTGCCGGAATCGCTGCGTCGGGATCTCGAGTTGCTCAGGAGGCTCGGCGCTCGCGATGTCGTGCCGTATCTGGATCTGTATGGGGACGACGAGGAAGGCCGGCGACGCGGAGTAGTCTTCGTCGCGAGTCGCGGTATCAAGCAAGGAGTGAGTGGAAACGAGGCGAACACTCTGGGGGACGAGTCGGCGTCCGACGCTGCGCTCACCGCAACGGAGGATGAAGCTGCGGGCTCCCTGCCTGGATTCGCTCTCGATCTCGAGACCCACAATCGAGACGTCGCAGAGAAGGCGCTGGTGTTCGCCCGTGCTTCGGGGCTATCCGAGGATCGTGCCAGGGATCTCGAGCTCGCGGGAGAGCTCCACGACATCGGCAAGTCCGATCCAAGGTTCCAGTCGTGGCTCCACTATGGCGATCCACTGGGGCCGGATCCAGATGCACCAGAGCAACTTCTCGCCAAGTCGGGGCGCCGGCTGCCACGGAAAGCTCGTGCCGATTCCGGATTGCCCGACCACTGGCGCCACGAGGCTCTCTCGGTGCGGCTTGCAGTCAATGACGCGCGCCTTGGGTGTGCCAGGGACCCGGATCTCGTGCTCTGGCTCATCGGCGCGCATCACGGGTATGGCCGGCCGCTGTTCCCACACTGCGACCCCACCGAGCGGGTACCGGAGGTAGGTCCACAGTCGCTCTCTTTCGACTGGTGCGGACTCGACTGGTCATCGTTGTTCGCGCGGCTGAAAAGTCGCTACGGTATTTGGGAGCTCGCTCGCATGGAATCCATCCTGCGCCTCGCTGACCATCGTGCGTCGGAGATGCGGGCTACGGAGGACTATCCCGAATGAATCTCGATTTCTCGCATCGCCTCGATGGGCTGGAGGCCGACAATCTGCTTGCTTTCCTGTCGCTGCTCGGGCTGCTTCGTGCACTGGAGGCCGATGACCAGGGGCGTATGGAGGAAGAAAGGCTTCGGCCTCGAGTAATGTGGGACGTCGATCGTCCACCGTTCCGGCCGAGACTCGTTCTAGCGCGCGATGTCGACCGTGCGGGCGTGCTGGAGCGCGCCGCTGGCGGGCTCGAATCGCTGGCCTCTGTACACGAATTCGGCGCGAGGAAGGATCTCAACTATTCGCGGGAGCAGTGTCGCGAGCTTCTCGAAGTAGCGGCGAGAACCGCCGCATCCGGCAACAGAGCACGTATCGATCTCCTGGCGTCATTGATGAGCGACGCAGCAATCAAGGATGACAAGGAGGAGTCTATCGACCCGACGCCTCTTTGCCTCTTATTCGGCCAGGGTCATCAGCATTTTCTCGAGCGTCTGTCAGAGGTACCACGAGAACTCGCTCCCCCAACGCGCGGACGAGGGAAGAGCGGCGTCTCGGTATCAGCCGCAGAATGCCTGGGAGAGGCGTTGTTCGAGCCATGGCATCGCGCTGATGCCACATCCTCGTTCCGATGGGATCCGGAGGAGGCCGTCCGGTATGCGCTGATGGCTGGCGATCCTACTGATCCGGCCTACAAGAGCGGAACGCAGCACGGGGCTAACCGGCTCGCGGCGGTCGGGCTCGGCGTGCTGACCCTGGTGCCCGAAACGAGAGCGGGGCGCGTGCGTCCGAGCATCGTCGGTGGTACCTCCTCGGCGGCCGGATTCTCGTTCACCTGGCCGATCTGGAGAGAGCCAGCGACCCTTGCCGCCATCCGAGCACTCCTCGCGCACTCAGACCTTCGCAAGCCAGGAGCGCTGGCGCATCTCGGCGTGGTGGAAGTAGTCACCACGCAGCGCATCTCGGTCGGCAAGTTCATGAACTTCACCCGTGCCAGACCACCGGTGACGAACTCTCCCGACCTCGCCCCTGAGCCACTCTAGATATGTAACACCTGCGACAGCGTATCCACGTTCGCAGCAGTGGGAAGCCGCTCGACGATTCCATCTCTGCAACCTCTCGCTTCCGCACTCGTCATCCCACTACCGGATCGTACGACGCCGCACCCTCGCAGGATCGCACCATGATGAGGAGATGTCGGCATGACAGACACACATTTGGCATCGCCAGACGAAGAGCTGGCAACAGCGGAATCGGGGGCTGAGCGGGAATATCTCCCTATCAGGATGTTGAACGAGTACACGTACTGTCCTCGTCTCTTCCATCTGATGCACGTGGAGGGCCGCTGGGAAGACAACGAGTTCACGCTGGACGGGAAGCAGGCCCATCGCAGGGTGGACCGAATCGATCACCTGCTTCCCGACCCCGAGGCGCCTCCAGCCGGGGATGAGAGCGGCGCAGACGGAGGCGGTTCCGAAGACGGCGATGAACCGCCGCAGATTACTCGATCGGTTTCTCTGACTGCGCCGAGTCTGGGCATCACAGGAAAGCTCGACCTGGTGAGCACCGCTGGCGAAGTGGCTCTCCCGGTGGAAACGAAGCGCGGCCGCGTACCGGACAACCGGGAGCGGAGTTGGGAACCCGAGCGTGTGCAGCTCATGGCTCAGGGGCTGCTCCTCCGCGAGAACGGCTACCGCTGCACGAACGGTGTTCTCTACTTCGCGGGCTCGCGCACGCGCGTGGACATTCCCTTCACGGACGAGCTCGAGCAGCGCACACGCTCGCTCATCGCCGAGGCACGTCGGGCCGCCACGAGCTGCGAACTGCCGCCGCCGCTCGAGGACAGCCCCAAGTGCAACGGGTGCTCTCTCAGCGGGATATGTCTTCCCGACGAGACGCTTGCAATGCGCCACGAGAGAGGGTCATCGCACAACAGCGTCGATGAGGGCCGCGTCCGCCGACTCTATGCGCCGAGGGACGCTACGCTCCCGTTCTACGTTCAGGAGCAGGGTGCCAGAGTAGGAAAGCGCGGGCACAAACTCATCGTCACCAAGGAAGACGAAGAACTGGCCAGCGTCCGGATCAAGGACGTTAGCCAGGTCGTGCTGATGGGCGGCGTCGGTATCAGCACCCAGACGGTGCACTTTCTCTGCGAGGAGGGAGTGCCAATCGTGTACGTATCGCGTGGCCACTGGTTCTACGGAATCACGCGTGGCATCGGGCTTCGGAATGCGTACGACCGCGCAGCTCAGTTCGAGGCAGCGACCGACCGATCGAAGGCTCTCGACTTCGCTCGACAGGTGGTGATCGGCAAAGGTGCCAACCAGCGTACGATGCTCGGCCGGAACATTAGCCCCCGGCCAGTCGCTACGCTGAAGGAAATGTCAATGCTCCTCAGGAAGGCTGCTGCCGCGCGCAGTACCGAGGAGTTGCTCGGCCTCGAGGGCGGCATCGCGGCGCGCTACTTCGCTCAGTTCGGCAATCTTCTGAAGCCGCGCGACTTCGACGCATCGTGGAACTTCAGTGCCAGGAATCGGCGGCCGCCCAAGGACCCCGTCAACGCGATGCTGTCGTTCGGGTACGCACTGCTGACGAAGGATTGCACGGTCTCACTCCTTGCGGAGGGCCTCGATCCATGGTGGGGACTGTACCATCAGCCACGTCACGGCCGGCCCGCGCTAGCATTGGACCTCATGGAGGAATTCCGCCCGCTGATCGTGGACAGCGCGGTACTCACGGCAGTGAACACCGGCATGATGACGCGCACGAGCTTCCAGCAAACCGCAGCTGGCTGCATGCTCACCACAAAAGGGCGCAAAGACTTCATCCGGGCGTACGAGGCAAGGCTGGAGCAACTGGTGACGCATCCCCTGTTCGACTACCGTTGCTCGTGGCGTTCGGTGATCAGAGTACAGGCGAGACTGATATCGCGCTGGCTCCGCGGTGATGTACCATCCTACCAGGCCGTACGTACAAGGTAGGGCACATCATGCGACGCAGATACGTGATCAGCTATGACATTGCCGATGACAAGCGGCGCACTCGCGTGTTCGAGCTTTTACTCGGTTACGGTGATCACGTCCAGTACAGCGTATTCCTTTCCGACCTGTCGCCGCGGGAACTCATAGTACTGAGGAGCAGGTTGCTCGAGCTCATTAACGAGCGTGACGACCAGGTGCTGGTCATCGATCTCGGCAAGGAGACGCGCCCGCTGGAGAATTCGCTCGAAGCCATCGGCAGGTCGTATCAGCCGCCTACCAGGAGCATGGTCGTATGATGTTGATGTATGGATCGCGACGCGAGCAGCGGAGTGGTGGCGTCAGTACCGGGGAGCGCTCGAACGCGTTGTTGATCAACAGGTTATGCTGCCGTGATGTGGCCGGCGGCGGCTGTGGCAACCGCGATTTCGTCGGACCGCTCGCAATCCTGCCCGCAAGATGGTTAGTTACTTCGACTTACAGAGCGGCACCTTCCGCGTTCTGAAGAACGCGGCCTCATTGAAGCACCGCGCGACGTGGGATGGCCCGGGCCTGCGCTGGCGTCCCTTCCGCGTTCTGAAGAACGCGGCCTCATTGAAGCGAGCGGTCGGACAGCGCGGAGGCCACGCAGCGCGCGGTCCTTCCGCGTTCTGAAGAACGCGGCCTCATTGAAGCGACCATAGTGGGTGCCGCGACGGCGGAGCAGGTGAACCTTCCGCGTTCTGAAGAACGCGGCCTCATTGAAGCGTCTGGATCATGGCCGGCGCCAGCGAGTCACGGATCCCTTCCGCGTTCTGAAGAACGCGGCCTCATTGAAGCGACGTTCGGGCTGCGACGATGGCCGAGGTAGACCAGCCTTCCGCGTTCTGAAGAACGCGGCCTCATTGAAGCGTCAAGCCGGACGGCGGAAAAACGTTCCGCCAGCGCCGGCCTTCCGCGTTCTGAAGAACGCGGCCTCATTGAAGCCGATTCGCCGCCGAGGCGGCGGACCCTGTCTTTCGACGGGCCTTCCGCGTTCTGAAGAACGCGGCCTCATTGAAGCGTGATGCCGTAGGCGGCGGCCACCTCACGCATCGTCATCCTTCCGCGTTCTGAAGAACGCGGCCTCATTGAAGCCCCGGACCGGATCCGCATGGCGCTGTCTTACGGGCCTTCCGCGTTCTGAAGAACGCGGCCTCATTGAAGCCGCCGGAATACGAGCGGAACGTTCTCGCGCTTGCGTCACCCTTCCGCGTTCTGAAGAACGCGGCCTCATTGAAGCGCCTCATTGATGGTAGGCGTCTTGGAGAATGCCGTCCTTCCGCGTTCTGAAGAACGCGGCCTCATTGAAGCGAGAAGGAGTCGCCGAAGGACTACAAGGTTCGCTCGTGCCTTCCGCGTTCTGAAGAACGCGGCCTCATTGAAGCACGGCGCGTCCGTCGCTCTGGCGTGGGCGCTGGGACAGGCCTTCCGCGTTCTGAAGAACGCGGCCTCATTGAAGCCAGTACTCGGCTTCCGAGCACGGTTATATCATCGGCCTCCTTCCGCGTTCTGAAGAACGCGGCCTCATTGAAGCACGCCACCTGCTCCGTCTGCGCCTTTGCGGCGCGTTCCCTTCCGCGTTCTGAAGAACGCGGCCTCATTGAAGCGCCGAGATGCTGTCCAAGCTGGACATCCTCGAAGCGTGGCCTTCCGCGTTCTGAAGAACGCGGCCTCATTGAAGCAGGCAGTCGCGGAACGGCCACTCCGTCAGGAGCTCGACGCCTTCCGCGTTCTGAAGAACGCGGCCTCATTGAAGCCTCCCTGACTGGCGTGCTGCAGGACGACAGCGCGGGGACCTTCCGCGTTCTGAAGAACGCGGCCTCATTGAAGCGGCACAGAAAGCGGCTACAGTGGTGTCGCGATCCTGCACCCTTCCGCGTTCTGAAGAACGCGGCCTCATTGAAGCGCCTGTATCCGGCACTGTATGCGTAGTCCCTGGACCCTTCCGCGTTCTGAAGAACGCGGCCTCATTGAAGCGACGCGACGCTCACGGGGTTCGACGAGGGGGAGTTGGACCTTCCGCGTTCTGAAGAACGCGGCCTCATTGAAGCAAGGCGGATTATCGAGGAGGCGAAGAATGTCGCAACCGGATCGGCCTTCCGCGTTCTGAAGAACGCGGCCTCATTGAAGCGGACCGAGCTTCGGCGGGCGGCGTCCCTTCCCCACCTGCCTTCCGCGTTCTGAAGAACGCGGCCTCATTGAAGCACGTCGATGGAGAGCACGCGCGGCGCGCGGCTCACGAACCTTCCGCGTTCTGAAGAACGCGGCCTCATTGAAGCAGATAGCTCTTCGCCTGCTTCATGTCCTTGTCACCGACCTTCCGCGTTCTGAAGAACGCGGCCTCATTGAAGCGAACCTTGACCTATCAGGTCCATCTCCGACAATGCTCCCTTCCGCGTTCTGAAGAACGCGGCCTCATTGAAGCGCGCCGGTGGTGGTGGCCGTGGGTGGGTTGAGGATCGCTGCCTTCCGCGTTCTGGAGAACGCGGCCTCATTGAAGCGGCACAAGCGAGGCGTTGTAGAACTCCACCTCGATCCTTCCGCGTTCTGAAGAACGCGGCCTCATTGAAGCACCGTAGCGATTCCCGGCCTCGATGCAATCACGAGTGCCTTCCGCGTTCTGAAGAACGCGGCCTCATTGAAGCTGCCTGACCTCGGCCTGGTCGCCCAGCGAGCGGAGCGAGCCTTCCGCGTTCTGAACGCGGCCTCATTACTGACAGACCGCTGACGCTCTCGCACACCTTCTCCCGTCGGCAGGTCACGATTTCGTGAGGTCGCCGGGCGTGGCGCGCAGCCCTTGTCGCCTTGCCTTTGTATATACAAACGTACATATTCTCGATGAACTTCGAGTGGGACGTACGCAAGGCGGCGACCAACCTCCGCAGACACGCTGTCAGCTCCACTGCCGGGGCACGCGCACTAGCCGCCGGAAACGTGCTCGAGCGCCCCGACGAGCGGCAGGATTACGGCGAGGAGAGGACATTCGCGCTCGCTCTGCTCGGAGGTCAGGTGCTCGCGATCGCCTACACCGTGCGCGGCGATGCCGTGCGGCTCATCTCGGTTCGGAGGGCTTCCCGCCATGAGACCAAGACGTACTGGAAGAGCTACGGGCAAACGGAAGACAGACAGTAAGAGCTCGATCGCGAGAGTGAGCGCCGATGAGCTCGAGCGGCTCGCCGACGACACCAACTGGGAGCGCGTTCGAGAACTCACGGATGAGGAAATAGAGCAGGCCGCGGCCGCGGACCCCGATGCCGTTCCGGTCATGAGCGAGCACGAGTGGCTGAGAGACGCACGTTGGGTCATGCCCGCCGAAGGCGGAAAGGAGGCCATCTCCATTCGGCTCGACCGGAACGTGCTCGAATGGTTCCGCGCCCAGGGACCGCGCTACCAGTCGCGCATCAACGCGGTGCTGCGCGCCTACGTCCGGGCCTGGGAGCGTACCCGGTAGGCGGGGCCTCGCTCCTTTCACGCCCCCCTGTCCAAGCTCCCCCAACACCACCTTCCGGCCGACCCGCCCGTGAACTAGCTCTCGTCTACCCAGCCAGTAACGAACGAGCCGTCACACCCTCCGCGCCCGGCATCCCATGCCCCGCACCCTCTCCTCCGCCTGGACCTTCTTCCACAAGTTTCTCCTCCCAGTGGTTCTCACCGGGGCCTTCGCGGCCGCACTTCGCTCCGCGCTCCAGGCGCGTGGCGTGTACTCCAGCAGACCGGCCGCGGCACCGCCGATCGATCTCATCCTGCTCGGCGTGGTGATGCTCGTGGGCATCGCCGCGTCGGTCGTCTTCTGCGCGCCGCTCAAGCGTGTGCGGGTGAGCGACGACGGCGAGTCGCTCCTCGTCTCCAACTTCCTGCACGAGTGGACGGTCCCGGTCGGACTCATCTCGGAGGTCACGCAGAACCGCTGGCTCAAGCTGCGACCGATCACCATCCACCTGCGCATCGACCCGGGGTGCGGCACACGAGTGGCTTTCATGCCGCCGCTCCGCCTCAACTTCCGCTTCTGGCGCGAGGACCCGGAGGTGGAGGAGCTTCGAGTGCTGGCCTCCATGCATCAACTGGTCTGACTCACGACCGGCGAGCGCCGGCCGCCGATCCGACGGGGCGACACGAGAGCGAGTGGATCTCTGGCCCCGGCGCGCTCGTAGTACTACCATAGCGCTGCCGCGGTAACGTCGTCCCCGGCTTCACTCCGGAGCAGATCGCCAATGGAAGACATCGCCTCATCACTCCAGCGAGCGCTGGGCGATCAGTACCGACTCATCCGCGAGCTGGGAGGCGGTGGGATGTCCCACGTCTTCCTCGCCGAGGAAGCGAGTCTGGGTCGCCAGGTGGTGGTGAAGGTGCTTCCGCCGGAGCTCACGAGCGAGGCGAGCATCGCCCGCTTCAAGCGCGAGGCGGCGGTGACGGCGCAGCTCCAGCATCCGAACATCCTCCCGGTACTCGCCTTCGGCGCGCGCGACGGGCTGCTGTACTACGTGACGCCCTTCCTCGCCGGCGAGTCGCTCCGCCACCGCCTGGAGCGCACCGGGCCGCTCCCGGTGGAAGAGGCGGTGCAGCTCACGCGTGAAGTGGCGGACGCGCTCGCCGCCGCGCATGCGCACGGCGTGGTTCACCGCGACATCAAGCCGGAGAACATCTTCCTCTCGAACGGCCACGCGGTGCTCGGAGACTTCGGCATCGCGCGCGCGCTCGACACGGATGGCGAAGGCCCCGCGATGCTCGGCACGCGCCTCACCGCCGTCGGACAGTCGATGGGAACGCCGGGTTACATGTCGCCCGAGCAGGCGGCGGGCGACGACGTGGTCGACGCGCGCTCGGACATCTACTCGCTCGCCGTGGTCGCCTTCGAGCTCCTCGCCGGCGTTCCACCGTTCACGGGACGCTCGGCGCGCCAGGTGATGGCAGCACAACTGAGCGCGACGCCGAAGCCGGTGACCGAGTACCGTCGCGATGTACCGGCCTCGGTATCGACGACGCTCATGCGCGCTCTCTCCAAGGATCCGAGGGATCGCTTCTCCAGCGCGGCGGAGTTCCGCGACGCTCTCGCCACGGGTGCTCGCTCCGGCAGGCGCCCCCGCGCGACCGCGGTGGCACTCGTCGTCCTCCTTCTCGCGGTGCTCGGCGCGGGCGCGTGGCTCGTCCATTCACGCAACGAGAGCGCGAAGCTGGATGACAACCTCCTCGCCGTCGCGCCGTTCAGCGTTCTCGACCCCTCACTTGGTGTGTGGAAGGAGGGGATCGTGGACATCCTCTCCGCCAACCTCGACAACGCCGGGCCGATACGTACGGTGCCACCCACGCTCGTGGTGCGCCGCTGGAACGGGCGCCCCGACGAGGCGAGCGCCACGGAGCTGGGCGGGAAGGTGGGCGCGCGCTACGTGGTCTACGGACGCTTCGTCGGCGCCGGCGCGGACTCGGTGAACGCGGTCGCCACGCTCTACGATGTGCGCGACGGGCGCGAGCTCGGCGAGGTGACGGTGCACGACGCGAGCTCGCGACTCGACAGGGTCGCCGACTCGCTCACGATCGGGCTTCTGCAGCGGCTCAACCAGACGCGGCCGATCGCCGTGGTGCGCACGGCATCGATCGGCACGTCGTCGCTCCCCGCCATCAAGGCCTTCCTGCAGGCCGAGCTGTTCTATCGTCGTTCCGAGTGGGACTCGGCGGCGGCGTACTATCAGCTGGCGATCGCGGCCGACAGCATGTTCGCGCCCGCGCTCCGCCACCTGAGCAACGCGCTCGGCTGGACGCGCGCGCCCAACCGCGAGGAGCTCGAGCGACGCTACGAGTATGCGCTCCTCGCGGGTGAACGCAACAACGGTCTGGCACCGCGCGAGAGTCTCCTCGTGTCGGCCGACTCCAACTTCGCCGCGCTGCAACTGCTCCTGAGCGGCGGTCCCACGAACCGCTCGCCGCTCCCCTACGCGAAGCAGCTCTTCGCCTCGCTCGAAGAGGGAGCGCGGCGCTTCCCGGAAGATCCCGAGGTGTGGCACAAGCTGGCAGACGCGCACTACCACTACCTCTTCTTCGATCCCGCGGTCACGTACGCGGATGCTCGCAGGGAGTTCGATCGCTCGATCGCGCTCGACTCCGCCTTCGCACCGTCGTACCTGCACATGCCCGACCTCGCGCTGCGTGCGCAGGACCCGGCCGCGGCGCGCGGCTACGTGGAGCAGTACCTGCGACTCGAGCCGGAGGGCTCGGCCGCCGGTTACATGCGCAAGCTTCTCCTCTTCCTCGACCCGGCGAAGTCGGCGAATCTGAACGTGGACTCCCTCGTCCGCGCGACATCGGTGGCCGATGCTTCGGAGCTCTTCTCCATCCTCACGTCGTGGATGGACCCCGCGGAGAGCCAGGTGCGTTTGGCACGCGCGCTCCGTGGACTGCGCGCGAGCGCGGCGGATTCCGCGGGAGTCGCGAAGCAGGGAAGGCAGGCGCTGACACTGGCGCTCGCGCTGCGCGGGCATCTCGATGAAGCGGCTCGTCTCGTGGATTCGACGAGCTGGGTCCTCGTACCGCAGCTCGCGCTCCTCGGTACGATCCCACCCGACAGCGCCGACGCCATGCTGAAGACGATGACGCCCAAGGGGAGAATCGGCGGGTCGGCGCTGGCACTCCGCTGGTGGGCGGAAGAGGGAGACACGGTGCGGCTGCGCAGCATGATCACGACGATCGATACCGTCACCGTGCCGTCCGAGCTGGAGCAGTACCGGCGTATCCTGCACGCCGCGGTCCAGGCGCACCTCGAGCTCGCCCGCCACGACACCAGCGCGGCGGTGCGCGAGCTTGATGTCGTACCGGATTCGACCTGCTCCATGGATGCGTGCTTCTCGCTCTGGTACACCAAGGCGCAGCTACTCAGCGCGGTGGGTCGCGATCAGGACGCGATGCGCATCCTCCAGCACGAGTACGCGAACCTGGATCCCACGCGCACGCTCTGGCGCTACGAGCGCGCGAAGGTCGCCGAGCGCCTGGGCCAGCGCGAACAGGCCGAGCGTGACTACGCGTACGTGGCGGCGGCGTTCCAGCACGCGGATTCGTCGCTACAGCCCATGGTGCAGGAGTCGCGCGCCGCGCTCGCGCGGCTGGGTGGGGAGGGGCGGTAAGCGGCGGGGTCAGGTCTTTAATTTCGAGCAGGCTGAGCGAATGCTCAGCCTGCTCGAAATTAAAGACCTGACCCCGCCGTGCTAGGACTCCGCCCCCGGAACGTCTCATCTGTCGAGAGTGGGGCACGCTGCCCCACGCCCACAGGTGAGACCGATGAGGAAGCTTTCCACCCCCGGAAGAGTGCGATTTTGCGCGCTGGCCGGAACCGCGCTGGCGATGGCTGCCTGCTCCGTTCCTACCACCGCGCCGGCCGCGGCGAGCGCGAGGGAGCTCGGCGTGCTGCAGCTGGAGCTCGCGAGCCCGTTGAGCTCTACACAGGCGCCGAGCCGCGCCGAACAGTGGACGCCGTCGGTGGGCGACCCTCGCTATCTCGCCGTCCCGCGCGAGGTGGTCGACGTCCCCGATACGGTGCGCTCGGGACGTGCCGTATCGGTAGTGGTGCACACGATCGGGATGGATGGCTGCTGGAGCGCGGATGGCGGAGTGCTCTCGAGGAGCGGCGACACGGTTTCCATCCGCCCGTACGACCGCCACTCGGGCGCCGCCGCGTGCACGATGGTGGCTCAGGTGGGAGGACTGGAGCACCGATTCGCCACGACGTTCGATTCGCCAGGCATAGGAGTCATAAGGGTGAGGGGACGGCGCGTGCGCCAGGGCGCTCGCGATTACGGAACGCCGGTGATGGTGGAGCGGAGGGTGGTGGTGGTTCCGTAGTCCGGGCGTCAGCGCGGCGTCCTCGCCAGCTCCCAGCGCACACCCACGGAGAGTACGGCGGGGAGCGCGGCGAGCGAGCGCGGGTCGTCGAGGTCGCCGTCCTGATAGTAGAAGAGCGCGTCGCGCCGATCGAGCGCGTTGATCACTCGAAGGTACGGCGAGAGACGCACGGGACAGTCGCGCCCGCCCACGCACCAGCTCCCACTCAGCGTTGCATCGAGTCGTAGATACGATCGTGCGAGCTCGGCGTCGGCGTCGGCATCGGCGTCCCGCCAGGACCCGTCCAGCGAAGTGGGCGAGCCTGCGTACACGTCGGCGGGACGATCGAGCACGATGGAAGTGTAGGGAACGCCTCGCGCGTACGAACCGGAGAGTGCGAGGGCGAGTCGCCCCGCACGCACGGTACCGTCGACCGAGATGAGCCTCTCCACGCCGAAACCCGGACGCGTCGCACCGCTCAGCAGCGGCAGCCCATCTGGCGATGTTACGACATCGTAACTTCGAGAGATGCGCGTGTAGCTCGCCGCGACGGTGAGCCACGAGCCCGAGTACGAGAGCGACGCATCCACCCCCACGGCGTGATCGAGGTGCGTGCGCGCGGGATTCCCCTCGAGCACGTGCAGGTAGGTGGAAACGCCGAGCGCGGCCGAGCCCCACCGCTGGATGGCGGAGAGCTCGAGCTGATCGGCGTGGTCGCGCACGAGCCGCACGTCGAGCACGGTCGGGAGGGTGGTGTTCCCTCCCGGCGTCTGCACCACGCTCCCCGCGCCGGCGGAGAAGTTGGCGCCCAGCCGCGAGTAGCGTCCCGCGGCGAGTCGCACGGAGCTGCTCGGAGTCGGGTACGCCTCGAGCGCCACGCGCGGGAGCGCGTCCACCGATGGAGTGGTGCGATCGCGCGGCGTGGTCGCGATGCGCAACCCCGCGTCGAGCCAGAGTCGCTCGGAGAGCCGGTGGCGCATGTCACCGTACAACGCCGCCGTCGTGCTGCTCGTGTACGCGCACGCGGCCGCTCCGTCGCACGATGCGTTGCCAGCGCCGATGACGCCGGAGCTGTCGCTGGCGGGAGCACCGGAGAGTGTGCCGCGCGCCGAGCGCCCGAAGCGCGCGTACTCCACCGCGCCGCCCACTCCCCAGCGCACGCGCTCCGTCTCCCACCTGTGGCTCGCGGCGAGCGTCGCGCGATCCACGTCGCCGCGCAGGTGGCCGCCGTACGCGGAGAGGAGCGGGAGATCGGTGACCGCGCGCGCCATGGAGAGGCGCACCGCGCTTCGCCCTCCTTCGGCGTTCGACTGCCAGGCGAGCGAGCCGACTCGATTCCACCACGACGCCTCGTCGCTTCCCTGGTCGCGCGGGATGCGCAACGCTTCGTCGGTCCCGAAGACGGTGGCGTGCAGCTCGCCACGCTCACCCGTGCGGTAGCTCGCCCGGGCGAGGAGGTCATCGTACCAGTAGCCGCGCATGACGCCCGAGAGTCGCGGGAGCATCTCGGTTCGCACGCGGCGCACGCCGGCGAGGACGCTCCCCTTTTCGCCGAGGGACGCCTCGCCTCCCACACGATCGGTGAGGAGGTTCGACTCTCCCCATGCGCGCAGCGCGCCCGGCGACGGCTCGCGAGTGGAGAGCTCGAGCACGTAGCCGGTACCTCCATCGAAGCGCGCGGGCGCGCCTCCGGTGCGGAGCCGGGCGCGGTCCACGAGCTCCGGGTCAACACTCGGCAGGAGCCCTCCGAGGTGCAGCGGCGCGCCGATCGGCGCACCGTCGAGAAGCACCTGCCCACTCTCGTCTTCAGTCCCCCACACGAAGAGTGTGTGTCCATTCCCGCCGCCGGGATCGGGAGGACGCTGCGGCCCCGCGCCGCCGAGTGCGCCGGCCAGCATGCTCCCCGCGCGCGAGCGCATGTCGAGCGCACGGATAGCGCGCACGCCGCCGTCGTAGTCGGGCTCGCGCGAGGGCGCAGTCGCATCGCTCGGCGTGCGCGGCGCGGGTGGAGCGTTGACGACCACGGGCGCGAGGAGCTCCGGCCGCCTGGTGAGCTGCACATCCACCACGACCTCGCGCCCCGGCGGTACGGTCACGGAGACGCTCGCCGAATCGTACGCCTCGCGCTGAACGCTGAGGAGGTAGCTCCCCGCCGGGAGATCGGGGAAGGCGAAGGCGCCGTCCGCGCCGGTAGTAGTGGTGCGTCGCGCTGAAGCTCCCGACAGCCAGACGATCGCGCGAGCGAGCGGCCGATCGAGCGCACCGTCGGTCACGCGCCCCTGGATGCGTGCATCGGCGCCGGCCGAGTCCGTGCGCGTGTGCGTGTGCTCGGCGGGGGCCGCACGCGCGGGGCCGGCAGCGAGGAGCGCGGCAGCCAGGAGCGTGGTCAGCATCCCCGTTTCAGACTCGCAGCTGTCGCAGCGGCTGCGACGTCCGCGACGCCCGCGACTCCCGCGACGCCCAGGTGATCACGGTCGCGACCCGAGAACGATGCCTTCCGCCGCCGCGGCGACGGGCGTGACGCGGCCGTCATGCACGGTGGCCACCACCGTGTTCCCCATGAGGATGCGCGCCGAGCGCGCCGCGGCGGGGACTTCGACTTCCACCAGCGACGCCGCGCTCGGGAGCTGTACCGCGATTCGCGCTTCGCTGGTGCGGAAGCGAGCGGGTTCCGCGCTCGTGGAGTCGGAGCGGACGCTCACCGCGAGCTCGGCGCCAGCGCCGATCGAGACGTGCAGACGCGAGCCGGCGGCGGCACCATCGAGCACCACGTCCATGGAGCCGCGGGCGGGCGCGATCGCTATGGCGCCGGCGGGCTGGAACGTCGTAAGTGGAGCGGCACGGCTCGCGAGGGGCGGCACGGCCGGAGCTGGACGCGATCCGTGGAAGAGCGGTCCGCGCACCACGGCCGCCGCGGCCACACTGGTAACCGCGAGGAGCGCGGCAGCCGCCCAGCGCCAGGCGGCGAGCGGGCGCGCTCGTGCTGGGCGCTCGCGCACGACGCGAGAGAGCTCGCGCGCAGGGACCGCGCCGTGCAGCACGCGAGGAGCGGGCGCGCTTCGCCGCATCTCATCGTCGAGCAGCGCGACAGCGGGCGAGCGCGAGCGCTGCGTACCCGCGCGCCACTCCGCGGGCTCGGCGTCATCCATGCGACCGATCATCTCGCTCAGGCGGTAGCTCACCTCCGAGAGCTCCGCCGATGCCTCGCGGCAGGCGTCGCACTCGGAGAGGTGGCGCGTCACCTCGCGCATCTCCATCGGCTCGAGCTCGCCGTCGAGGTGCGCCTGGAGGAGCGCGTCATGCGGATGCGACATCTCGTCCCTCCATCAGATATGACTTCTGCAGCCGGCGCATCGCGCGGGCGATGAGCGTCGGCACTATCTCCGTTCGCACTCCTATCACCTCGGCGATCTCCGCGTAGCGAAATCCGGATTCCCTGAGCAGGAGTGCCTCACGGTCGCGCGGCGAGAGCCGAGCCAGCGCCGATCGCACGATGCTCACCACCTCGGCGCGCTCGCAGGCGACGTCCGGCTGTTCCGGTGCCGGCCTCTCGGGGAGCACGGAGTTGCGCTCCTCGGTGGCGAGCCGGCGCGCGTTGTCGCGCACGATGTTCGTGCAGACGCGGAAGAGCCACGCGCGCGGGTCGCGTATCTCGCGCTGCTCGCGAAGCAGCCTGAGAAACGCCTCGTGCGTGACGTCCTCGGCGAGATGCGGATCTCGCGTGAGGCGATGCACGTAACGCAGGAGCGGCAGGCGCCACTCGTCGTAGATCTCTTCCCAGGCAGGCATCCAGCGCGGCGCGGCTCGGTAGTGGGGGCTCCGATGTTCGAATGAGCGCGCATCGGAGTTGCCGTCGATGCGCCCCATGGTGAGACGCACGGGCAACGAGATCCTAGCAGGGTGCGGTCAATGTGGAGTCCGATAACCGCGGGCTGCTTCCGAGATGGTAATGCCGATCCCACTTCCCTGCTAGGATTCGCGCCGGCCTCGCGTCCTGACGTTCGTGACAGATGACGATGACGTTCTTCGTCGCAGCCAACGACTCATCAGGAGACAAGGTATGAAGCTCGCTCTCTCAGCCCGCGCGTCACTCGCCGCTCTCGCCATGATCGCCGTCGGCACGACGGCTTGCAGTGATGATTCGACGTCGCCTCCGCCAGTGGCGCAGCTCCGCTTCGTGCACGCTGCCGCGGGCATCGACGCGGTGAACTTCCGCGTGGACGATGCCGACGTTCGCTCCGACGTCGCGTACGGCGACGATGTGCTCGATTACGGCAACATTGCATCGGGAGAGCGGGATATCGCGGCTCGGCTCACCGATGGCGATGAGGATCTTGCGGCGGTGACGGAAGACCTCGAGACGGGTGGCCAGTACACCGCGGTGCTCGTGAACGGAATCGACAGTCAGGAGCTCGAGCTCTTCGCCGACACCAATACCGCTGCTGCGGCGGGGAAGACCAGGCTGCGCATCATCAACGTGGCCCAGGTCGCCGGGGCGGTGGATGTATACGTGACCGCGACCGACGCCGATCTCGAGGACGCCGATCCAGTCGCGAGCGAGATCGAGATGGTGGAGGCGTCGAAGTACGTGGAGGTGGCGAGCGGCGAGCAGCGGATCCGCTTCACCGAGGCCGGCACGAAGGATGTGCTACTGGACATCGAGAGCATCGATCTCCCCGATGCCGGCGTGCGCACCGTGCTGCTGATCGAGGCGGACGAGGGCGGCACTCCTCTGCAGTCGATCGTCGCGGAGGATCGGGGCTGAGCGACGGGGTCAGGTCTTTAATTTCGAGGGGGCTGAGCAGTTGCTCAGCCCCCTCGAAATTAAAGACCTGACCCCGTCGTTACATCAGGAACCGGGTTGCGTGATCCAGAGCTCCTTGGTGTGGTAGTCCGGATCGAGACCGCCGATCGGTGCAAGGCCCGCCTGGTTCCACACGTACTCCGAGTTGTAGCGCGGACGGGTGCGCTCCACCGGCTTCCCGTTATTGTCCACGAAGAGGTTCGTGGGGATGGCGAAGCCGCGGAAGACCTCGATACCGCTCTCCTTATCCTCGTAGTGGTACCGCCGCATGTCCATCCAGAGCTCGTTGTGCCCCCACGCCCACTGCGCGATGTACTTCTGCGACATGATGTGGGAGAGGGTGAGCTGGTTCGGGTCCGTCGGAACGACGTTCGTGTTGGCGAGGAAGTTCGCCTTCTCAGTCGCCGAGATCTGCGAGGGAGCCTGACCGTCGTCGCTGTTGCGGGCGTTCACGAAGTCGATGTGCGCGGAGATCGCGTTCTTGTACGCGTCGAGCGCGACATCCTTGTCACCGGCCAGATAGGCCGCTTCCGCCTTCACGAACTGGAGTTGTGCATACGTCATGATGGGGACGTGGGACTTGTCCGAGAAGATGTAGCGGCTCGGCAGTCCGGGAGCGGGCCGACTCGTGTAACCGAAGAAGTTCATCGGCTTCTCGTCGTCCGTGAGATCTCCGTATCCGGCGACGTTGACGTCCAGGCCGCGGTACTGACCATCGGGTGACGGGGCGAGCATCCGGCTCATACGCGGATCGACGGCTCCGCCGAACTCCGTCCCATCCATCAGATGGACGACGAATTCCGTCTGCCTGAACCCGGTGACGTTGTCTCTGCTCGTGCCGAGGAAGTTCCGGTCGTCGTTGCCCAGGACGGCCGGGTACGGGAAGAGCGCGTCGTCCGCGTTGCTCTCGAACGACTTGTTCACCAGCGCGACCACGCTGTCGGGATCGTAGCTGGACTTGTTGCTGTAGTGGTTCATGTTCATCGCCAACAAACCGTAGGCGAACTTGAGCCACTTGGTGCGGTCGCCGTTGTAGATCTTGTCGCCCACGGCGAGGTAGCCGGCGTCCACCGCGCCGTCGGTCCGCTGCAGGTTCGTGATCGCTTCGTGGAGTAGCGAGTCCACCTCGAAGTAGGCGTACTGCTCATCATCGTAGTCGAAGGTGGTTCGCGACTGGTCGAACGCCTCCTTGATGATGATCGGGCCGTGCATGTCCACGAGGACCTGCCACCCGTACGCCTTGAGGACCTGGCCAACGCCGAGGATGTCCCAACGCTGCTCGTTCTGGGCCTTGTCCATCATGTCGATCAGGTTCTGCCCGAACAGCCAGTACGTCATGCGCCACTGTTCGGCAGCCGCATCGCTTGCGGATGCGTAGCCCATGCGATCCCAGACGCTGATGGAGGTCGACGGGCCCATCCACTGCTGGGTGTAGCGCCCGATGTAGCGCCCATCGTACTGGGGCGACGTGGCCATCCAGTGCAGCATCGACGGGAGATACAGGTTCGCCGACACGGTCTCCGGACCGTTCGGATTGGTATTCACATCGAGGAAGTCCTTACAACCCGCGGGCGCCAGGAGAAGGCCCGCCAGTAGTAACGCGTATAGTTTCTTCATCGGCTTCTCGTTTATCGGTGTGAGTCGAGCATTTTCACGGTGACGTTTACCGCGGTCTCTCGAGAGTCGGGGCAGCATCAGAATGCCACCCGGACGCCGAAGTCGATGCCGCGCGGAATCGGGAAGTTGCCGTAGTCGATTCCCACGGCTCCCGCTCCTCCGACTGCCGCCGTGTTGCCGTTCACGACCGGGTCGAGCCCAGTGTAGTTGGTGATGAGGAAGAGATCCGAGCCCGTGACGTAGACGCTCGCGTTACGCACCCACCTTCCGACCCAGTCCTGCGGCAGAACGTAGGAGAGCGTCACGTTGCGAAGCCGCAGCCAGTTGATGTCCTTCTCGATGAAGTACTCCTCGTTCATGAAGCGGTAGTAGTCCGTCGTCACGGCCGGGATGATCTCTATGTTGTTGGGCGTCGGGTTGGTGTTCTCGTTGCCATCCTTGAGCACGCCCTCGATCACGCGCGGCGTCTCGCGATCGAGCGTACGGGTGCTGAGCCCTCGCTGCGTGAGGAAGAACTCCGTGGCGTTGAAGATGTCGCCGCCCTTCCGCATATCGAGGAGGAAGTCGAGCGTGAAGTTCTTGTAGCGGAGGGTGTTCGAGAGGCCCACCGTGAAGTCGGGCTGGCGATCGAAGCCGCGGTCGATGAATGCGCTGGAAGCCATCGGCAGACCGGTGGTCGGATCGATCAGGAGCTGCCCGGCGTCGTTCCTCTGGAGGAACAGTCCGGTGAGCGCCATCGTGGACATCCCGGGCGCCTGGCCGTCGCGCACGTTGCCGGCCAGCCACGTGTCGGAGACGTACGACTCGGGGAGGTCGCGCGGAAGCGAGAGCACCTTGCCGCGCGCCAGGTCGAAGTTGGCGACGGCATCCCACGAGAAGTCCTGCGTCCGGACCGGGGTGCCGCGGAGCGAGATCTCCACGCCGTGGTTGCGCGTGGTGGCTCCATTCAGGTTGAAGAGGACGAAGCCGGTGGCGTAGCTGCCCCGGATGTTCTGGACGATCTGGTCCTTCGTCTCCTTCTGGTAGTACGTCACATCGAGACCGAGGCGGTCGTCGAAGAAGCCCAACTCGGTGCCGAACTCGTACGAGGAGGCGAACTCCGGCTTGAGCGCGAGGTTCGGTCCCCAGAAGCCGTAGCTGTAACCGGAGAACGAGGTGGTCACGCTGGCGAGCGCGGGACGGTAGGCGTACGGCGGAGCGTCCTTACCAACCTCCGCGTACGCGGCGCGGAGCTTACCGGTCATGTGCTTCCCGATGCTCGGGAACGCATCGGAGAAGATGAAGCTCGAGGTGACCGAGGGATAGAAGAACGAGTTCCTCTCCACCGGGATCGTCGACGTCCAGTCGTTGCGTCCCTGCACGGTGAGGAAGAAGTAATCGCTGTAGTTGAACACCGCCTGCCCGAAGAGGCTCACGAGGCGCCGGCGGTTGAGCGTGGTGCGATTGCCCCTGATCCGCGTGTTGTTCACGGACGGGAAGGCCGGGTCCATGAAGTCCTGGCCGTTCAGCGAATTGACGGTGGTCCTCTCGTCGGTGACGTTGTTCCCGATGAGCCCGTTGATCGAGAACTTGTCGGTGATGTGGTAGCTGTTGAAGTTGAGCAGCGTCTGGGCGTTGAGGTTCCGCGTGATATCGTCGGCCTGATCGAGGATGCCGCGCTGCCCGAACCCGAGGTAGCTCTCCGGGCTTCTCAACAGGAAGTTCTGAGTGGTGTAGCCATCAGTGCCGAGGATGGTCTTGATGTTACCCCACGAGAAGGGCGTGACCGTGAACGCCAGGTTGGCGATGAAGCGGTTGTTCTTCGAGTTGATCTTGTTCTTGTTGATGCTGAAGAACGGGTTGTCGACTTCATCTCCGAAGCCCAGGCCGCCCACGATGCGGCGCGTCCCGGCCGGCGTGAGGTAGGTCGACGCATCGTCGTTGGCCGGCCAGGCGAGGAGGCCGAGGAGCGGACCCTGGATTCCCTTGTACGCCTGATCGTTGTTGGCGTACGAGTACATCATGGAAAGGTCCACGTTCAGCCAGTCCGTGACCTGCCCTTGCGAGGCGCCGGTCAGGTTGACCCGGTCGTAGCCGGTGGTCGGCACCACGCCATTCTGCTTGGTGAGTCCCGCGGCGAGGCGGTAGTTGATGCTGCCGTTCGAGGTCGCGCCGCCGAAGGAGAGGTTGTGCTTCTGCGTCAGCGCGGTCTGGAAGAAGTCGTCGACGTTGTTGTAGAACTGTGTACCCGCGGGGTACTTGTCGCCGAAGTAGAGGAAGCTGTCGGTGCTCGAGCTTCCAATGAGGTCGACCGGGCCGTACACGTGCTGGACATCAGGCTTGGCGCGCGGCGTCTCCAGGCGGAAGCTGTTGCTGTACTCGAAGCCGCCGCCGGCTCTGCCGCGCTTGGTGGTGATGACGATCGCACCGTTGGCTGCGTCGATCCCGTAGAGAGCGGCCGCCTCGGGACCCTTCAGCACCGTGATCGACTCGATGTCGTTCGGGTTGATGTCGGCGCCGCGGTTGGTGAAGTCCACGCCGCGGTTGTCGAAGGACGTGGCCGAGGCGACATCGGAGGCGAGCGTACCGGTGGCGAAGGTGGAGTTGTCCATCGGGAGGCCGTCGATGACCATGAGCGGCTGGTTGCTGCCGCTGATGGAGCTGACGCCGCGGATGATGATGGACGACGAAGCGCCCGGCACGCCCGAGGTGCTGGTGACCTGCACGCCGGCCACGCGTCCCTGGAGGGCGTTGACGAAGTTCGGCTGCTGGGCGGCGGAGATGTCGGCGCCGGAGACGGTCTGCTGCGCCACGCCGAGCGACCGCTGCAGGGCCGTCTGTCCGAGCGCCGTCACGACGACCTCGTTGAGCGAGGTGGCGACGCTGCGGAGCGAGAAGTTGTGCGTGGCCGTGGCACCGGCCTGCACGGTCACGGTATCGCGAGTGGGCTCGTAACCCACGCGGCGGGTGACGAGGACGTGCGCACCGGCCGTCACGTTCTGAATCGAGTAGGAGCCGTCGTCGGCCGTCTGTGCGCCGAGCGATGTGCCCTCGACGCTGATCTGGACTGCTGGTACGGGTCCTCCGGTCCCCGCGTCGGTCGCGCGACCGCGGATGTTACCGGTGCCCTGCCCAAGCGCGAGCGCGGGAGACCCGACTAGGGCGAGCGCGAGAAAACCAATGACCCCACGTAAGGGCATGGTGCCTCCTGAATGGATTGTGAGAATGATTCACTTTCCCGAAGCAACGGCATCGAGCCGGCGACTGCGGCGCGTTCCGACGCGCGAGGTGCGCGGAGCGGCTGCTCCTCGAGTTCTTCGTGCGAGTGGTATGGATCAGATCATGTAGGTTGGCTCACTTACGGCGGGCGGGATGGAGTGGAGCGAGCCCGAGGGACTTAATCGCGCGGTTATCCTATGAAAGAACGTTAAAAGAAGCAAGAGCCCGTTTTGACCGAAAGTGCTGGAGTGTGGAACCGAGTTCTATGGTATGCCAATGGATGTATACACAGTGGCACACTAGCGCACGGTAGCGCGCGACATCCACGACCGCACCCGCGACCGCCCGACACGTTCCATCCAGGCCGCGCGCGATGTACTATTAACCGGCCGACCGACGCGTCGGTCGGTTTTGCAGCACACCCACCAACCCGCTCCAATCGACTCCTCAGCCGTCCGTGTCACCCGAGCCGCTAGCCACCCCCAACCTCGACCCCGACCCCGCGCCCGCGGACCCGGGCAAGGCCGCCCGACGCCGTGAGCGCATCCTCGAGGCAGCGCTCGACGTCTTCACCCGCCGCGGCTACGGCGATGCCGCAATGGAAGAGATCGCCACCGAGTCGGAAACCTCCAAGGGTGGACTCTACTTCCACTTCCCCGGCAAGCAGGCGCTCTTCGGCGCGCTCCTCGACCGAACCGCCGACCTCCTCCTCTCCCGCCTCGAGGCCGCGGCCGCGAGCGAGAGCAACCCGCTCCGCCGCGCCGATGCCGCCGTCCAACGCGCCCTCGACGTCTTCGGGAGCCACCGCGGACTCGCGCGACTCTTCCTCATAGATGCGCACACGCGCGACTTCGCCCCACGACTCCTCGCCATCCGCGAGCGCTTCGCCACGCGCCTGGCGCGCGACCTCGACGACGCGGTACGCCAGGGGCTCATCGAGCCGTGCGACACCCGACTCGCCGGCCAGGTCTGGTTCGGCGCGGTGAACGAGGTCGTGGTGCAGTGGCTCGTCACACCCCACGCGCCGCCGCTCGAGTCGTACTACTCGGAGCTCCGCCGCCTTCTCTGGCGCGGGCTCGGCGTGGAGCCGGTACGAGAAGAGTCCGAAGACGCGACACGAGACAAGGCGGCCGCTTCGTCGCGCGCCTCTCGCACAAAGAGCCGCGGCACTCCGCCCCCCAGCTCCACCCGCGGCCGCGGAGGGCGGCGATGAGCGCATCGCCACGCCTCGACTCGGGCGATCTCACGCTCGTCGAGCTCCTCCGCCGCGCGGCATCGGCCGCACGGAGTCGTCCGGTGCTCGCTACCTTCGTGGAGCCGCTCCCCGCGCTCGCCCCCCTCGATGCCTTCGACCGCGCCGAAGGGATGGGCGACCGGGTGTACTGGTCGCGGCCAGGGAGCGGGGTCGCCATTGCCGGCATCGGCGTCGCGGCCACGATCTCCCCCTCCGGCGAGGAACGCTTCGCGACAGCCGCGCGACAGTGGCGCGCACTACTCGAAGGATCCGTCTGCGATGGACCCGGGGCGGCGGATCTCGACCATCGCGATCATCGCGATCGCGATGGCCATCACTCCGAGCACACCTTCGGCCGCAGGCCGATGCTCGTGGGCGGCTTCCGCTTCGACCCAGCCCGCCCACCAGCTCCCGAATGGCTCGGATTCCCCGATAGTTGGCTGATGGTGCCGCGACTCTGTCTCGCTACGTCACCCTCGGGACGTTGGCTAGCCACGAGCGCGCTCGTGAAGCGCGGCGACGATCCCGAGCGCCTGGCCAACGCGCTCGAGCGCGATCGCGACCGGCTGCTCGGTGCGGGACCCGGCGCGAGCGCCGCGGAGGCGTGGGCCACGATCGCCGAGAGCATGCGCGCTCGGAACACCACCGCCGCGCTGCGCGCCGGCGCCGAAGATGATGGAGATGACGACGGCTGGAGCGACACCGAGCCCGCACGCACGGCCTTCATGCACGCAGTGGCCGAGGGCGCGGCCGCGGTGCGCGACGGAGCGCTGGAGAAGGTGGTGGCTGCTCGCGAGGTGGAGTGGCGTCCGCGCGAGCTCCCCCGCGTGAGCGACACGCTCCGCCGGCTCGAGGAGCGCCACGCCGAGTGCATCGTCTTCGCCGTCGCCCGCGGCGGCCGTACCTTCCTCGGTGCGTCGCCCGAGCGGCTGGTGAAGGTGGATGGCCGGACTGTACGCGCCACTTCACTCGCCGGCTCCATCGCTCGCGGGAGTGATGCGGAAGATGATTCGCGGCGCGCGGCGGCCCTGCTGCACAGTGCAAAGGATCGCGAGGAGCACGACATCGTGGTACGCGCGCTCACCACCGAGCTCGCGGAGCTCTGCGATGCGGTCACAGCGCCGGCCGCGCCCACGCTCCTCACACTGCGCGACGTACACCACCTCTACACACCAATCACCGCGCACCGGTGCGAAGAGACCGACATCCTCCGTATCATCGAGCGTCTGCACCCCACGCCGGCGGTGGGCGGCGCGCCGCGCTCGGATGCACTGGCGTTCATCCGCGAGCACGAGGGGTGGGACCGCGGGTGGTACGCCGCGCCGGTGGGGTGGCTGGACTCGAGCGGTGATGGCGAGTTCGCGGTGGCGCTCCGCTCGGCGCTGATGGATGGCGATCGCGCCACGCTCTTTGCCGGGTGCGGGATCGTGGCGGATTCGGTGCCGGAAGATGAATACGCCGAGTCGGAGCTCAAGCTGCGCGCGATGCGCGAAGCGCTGGAGGGCGGGGAGGTGAGCGCGTCGTGACCGCGCGCGCGACACCATCATCGTCGGTCGCGCTGCCGCTCGGTGCGCGGAGCTCGGAGGAGCAGCCCGCTTCGCGAGCGACTGAGGCCGATCTCGCTTCTCCCGACGTAGCGGCGTTCGCCTGGGTGGGCGCGTTCGTGGATGAGCTGGTGCGCGCGGGGGTGCGCGATGCATGCGTTGCGCCCGGCTCGCGCTCCACGCCGCTCACCCTCGCGCTCGCACACCACGAGTCGATGCGCGTCTGGACGCACCTCGACGAGCGCTCGGCGGCGTTCTTCGCGCTCGGGATGGCGAAGACCGCCAGGCGCCCGGTGGCGGTGGTGTGCACCTCGGGCACCGCAGCCGCGAACTTCCTCCCCGCGGTGGTGGAGGCGCGCCTCTCCGAGGTGCCACTCGTCGTACTCACTGCCGACCGCCCGCCGGAGCTGCGCGGCGACGTGGGCGCGCCGCAGACGATAGACCAGGTGAAGCTCTACGGGACGCACGCGAAGTGGTTCGTGGACGCGCCGCTCCCGGAGGCGACGCCCGCGTTGTTGAGGGAAGCACGCACGCTCGGCTCGCGCGCCGCTAACGTCGCCACCGCCGCGCCAGCGGGACCCGTGCACGTAAACCTTCCATTCCGCGAACCGTTGGCACCGCGCGCGGTGAGCGTCCCAGAGTGGTGGAGCGAGGATGCGAAGCTCGCCTGGCTCGGACGTCCCGACGGTGAACCGTGGGTGAGGGTGAGCGAGTCGGAGCGGGCGGCGGGTGGAGAGACAGTGGAATCGCTCGCCGGCGCGCTCGCCGATGCGCGGCGGCCAATCATTATATGTGGAGCGGTGACAGATCCCGCTGTCTCGGCTCCGCTAGCGGCGGTGGCGCGGCGGCTCGACGCGCCGATCCTCGCCGATCCGCTCTCGCAGCTCCGCTTCGGCGCCGATTCCGCGACGCTGGTGGTGGACGCGTACGATGCATTCCTGCGCGCGCCACTCTCGGCGGATGCGGCGGATGCGCTGGCGCCCGATCTGATAGTGCGCGTGGGGGCGCTCCCCACATCGAAGACGCTGCAACTCTGGATGCACTGCAACGCCGGAGCGCAGCGGATTTTACTCGGTGACGGTCGCTGGGCCGAGCCCACGCAGGATACCGCATGGGCGGTGCGCGCGGACATCGCGCGTACCTGCGAGGAGCTCGACATAGCGCTCGCCGAGATGCTCGGCGACACCCCGATGGCAGACGCCGACTGGGCGGCGCGCTGGCGGCGGCTCGACGCACGCACGAGGGAGATCCTTGCTGAGGAGCTGGAGAGCGACGACTCGTTGAGCGAGCCGCGGCTCTTCGCCGAACTGGGTGCAGCGCTCCCCGGGGGGAGCACGCTCTGGGTGAGCAGCTCGATGCCGGTGCGCGACCTGGACAGCTTTGCAGCGCGGCGCGCGGAGCGCGTCCGCGTTCTCGCCAACCGCGGCGCGAACGGGATAGACGGTGTGGTGTCGAGCGCGCTCGGCGCCGCTGCGGCGAGCGACGGCCCCACGGTGCTCGCGATCGGCGATCTCGCGTTCTACCACGACATGAACGGCCTGCTCGCGGCAAGCCTGCACGACCTCGATGCGACGGTGGTGCTGGTGAACAACGATGGCGGCGGGATCTTCTCGTTCCTCCCACAGGGGAGCCCGGAGCTCGTCGCGGCGCGTGATTTCGAGGCGCTCTTCGGGACGCCGCACGGACTGGACTTCGCGCACGCGGCGACTATGTACGGCGCGCGCTTCGAGCGGCCCACGAGCTGGGAGGAGTTTCACGCCGCGCTCGCGACGGCGCTCGAGAGTCCGGGGCTCGACATCATCGAGGTACGCACCGAGCGCGCGAGCAACGTGGAGCGTCACCGTGCGCTCTGGGCCGCGGTGAGCGCGGGAGTCGCGGAGCTGCTGTGAGCACCATGTTGTCGGTTGCATCGCGGATGGTCACGCTCTGCGACGGCGTGCGGATCGAGGTCGTGGAGAGCGCGGGCGATGTACGGTACCGTGAGATGGATCCCCGCTTTCGCGGGGATGACGGGGGGGAAGGCGGGAATGACGGGGCCTCCGTCCCGTCGTCGCCGCACTACTCCCCGTCATCCCCGCGAAAGCGGGGATCCATTCCCATCCTGCTCCTGCACGGTTTCACCGGAGCCGCATCTACCTGGTGCGAGCTGCTCCCCTCGTTCGGAGAGCGGCGGCGAGCGACCGCCATCTCGCTCCCCGGCCACGGCGGCTCCGATGCGCCCGAAGATCCCTCGCGCTACGCGGCGAGTCGCGTGGCCGAGGATGTTCTGGAGCTGCTCGATGTACTGGGGATCGCGAGAGTCGCGCTGCTCGGCTACTCCATGGGCGCGCGGGTCGCGTTGCACACTGCGCTCGCCGCTCCGGATCGAGTGGGCGCGTTGGTCATCGAGAGCGGGTCGCCGGGGATCGCGGACGATGCCGAGCGCGCCGAGCGTCGCGCGGCCGACGAAGTGCTGGCCGCGGACATCGAGCGTGAGGGCGTAGAGGCGTTCGTGGATCGCTGGGAGCGTCTCCCGCTCTGGGCGAGTCAGAGCCGGCTCCCGGCCGCGGCCCGGGAGGAGCTGCGTGCGCAGCGTCTGGGCGGGAGCGCGCGCGGCCTGGCGAACGCACTTCGCGGGCTCGGCGCCGGCGCCACGGCTCCGCTGCACGAGCGGCTGCACGAGCTGGCCGATATGCCCATGCTTCTCGTTTGCGGCGAGCTCGATGCGAAGTACGTGCGAATCGCGCACGAGATGAAGGAGCTCATCCCACGCGCCGCGCTCCGTGTGGTGGGAGGAGCGGGACACGCCGTACACCTCGAGCGTCCGCGCGAGCTGCTCGGCGCCGTGGAGGATTTTCTGGATTCGATTACAACGAGGTGATGATGACCGAGACAGTGGAGACGACCGATCCGCGCGCGAGTGTGCAGCGTAAAGTGGTGGAGTGGGTGCCGATCACCGAGTACAGGGACATCCTGTACGAGCGCGATGCTGGCGGCGAGGGGATGGCGCGCATCGTGATCAACCGGCCCGAGGTGCGGAACGCCTTCCGCCCCGAAACCGTGAACGAGCTGAGCGATGCCTTCGCTCGTGCGCGGGAGGACATGGACATCGGCGTGGTGCTGATCACCGGCGCCGGCGACATGGCATTCTGCAGCGGCGGCGATCAGCGCGTGCGCGGGCATGGCGGGTACGTGGGCGAGGACAAGGTTCCCCGTCTCAACATCCTCGATGTGCAGAACCAGATCCGCTACCTCCCCAAGCCGGTGATCGCAGTGGTGGCCGGCTACGCGGTGGGCGGCGGACACGTGCTGCATCTCATGTGCGACCTCACCATCGCCGCCGACAACGCGCGCTTCGGTCAATCGGGTCCGAAGGTGGGAAGCTTCGACGCCGGCTACGGCGCCGCGTATCTCGCGAGCGTGGTGGGTCACAAGAAGGCGCGCGAGATCTGGTATCTCTGCCGCCAGTACAGCGCGCAGGAGGCGCTGCAGATGGGGCTCGTCAACACTGTAGTGCCGCTCGAAGATCTCGAGGCCGAGGCAGTGCAGTGGGCGCGCGAGATTCTGGAGAAGAGCCCGATGGCGCTCCGCTTCCTCAAGGCCGCGTTCAACGCCGACACCGACGGGCAGGCCGGGCTGCAGCAGATCGCCGGCGACGCGACGCTTCTCTACTACCTCACGGAGGAGGCGAAGGAGGGGAGGAACGCCTTCGTCGAGAAGCGGAAGCCGGACTTCAAGAAGTACCCACGCTTCCCGTGAGCGAGAGCGCGTCGTCCGCGGCGGCGCCGCGTCCGTCCGGCGCCGCCGCGCGCTCGGGAGGGGCGGCACCGGGCTCCTCGCTCGAGCCGCCGTCGGCGACTCGAGACGCGCGGCAAAGCAGGGTGCGGCTCTGGATGCTCGCGGCTCGGCCCAAGACTCTGCCGGCCGCGATCGCGCCCGTGCTCGTGGGGACCGCGGCCGGAGTCGCTGGCGGCGGCTCGCTGCGAGTGCTTCCCTTCCTCGCCGCGCTGACGGGTGCGCTGCTCATCCAGATAGCAACCAACTTCGCCAACGACTACTCCGACTTCCATCGCGGTGCCGACACGCACGAGCGGCTCGGGCCTACGCGCGTGACGCAGGCGGGTCTCATATCGCCCGCGGCGGTGCTGCGCGCGATAGTCATCACCTTCGGGCTCGCTACGCTCGTTGGTGTATATCTCGTGTGGATCGGCGGCTGGCCGATCGTGGCCATAGGCGTGGCGAGCATCATCTGCGCGCTCGCGTACACCGGAGGTCCGTGGCCGTACGGCTACCATGGCCTGGGCGAGCTCTTCGTGTTCGTCTTCTTCGGGCTCGTGGCGGTGGGCGGGAGCGCGTATCTGCAGACCGATACTCTAACCCCGCTCGCGCTGGTCGCGGCGGTGCCGGTGGGGCTGCTCATCACGAACATCCTCGTCGTGAACAATCTGCGCGACCTCGAGACCGACCGCGCCGCGCACAAGCACACGCTCGCCGTTCTCATGGGCGATCGTGCCACGCGGCGGCAGTACGCGCTCCTGGCCGTGCTCGCGTATCTCGCGCCGGTGGCGATGCTGCTGAGCGGGCTCGCGGGCGCCTGGGTACTCCTTCCGCTCCTCACCATCCCGCTCGTCTATCGTGCGGTGAGCGCGATCCTCGGCGGACTGTCGGGACCCGCGCTCAACATCATGCTCGAGCGGAGCGGCAAGCTGCAGCTGCTCTATGCAGTGCTGCTGGCGGTGGGGCTGGTGCTGGGATAGAGCCGGCGCGTGGGTCGACTGTCGTGGCAACATCTCCTCCATCGGACACAGCATTGCTCCTCTGGCTCCCCTGGCGCGCCGCCAGCACCCCTGACCGTCTGGCGCTCGTGGCGCCGGACGGATCGCGGCTCACCTACGCCGAGCTGCAAGCTCGCGCGGATGCCGTAGCGTGGCGACTCGTGTCGCACGGCGTACGCGGCGGCGACAGAGTGGGTGTGCTACTTCCGAATGGTATTCCATTCGCGGAAGTCGTTCATGCGTGCATGCGGCTCGGCGCGGTGCTCCTCCCGCTCAACCTTCGCCTCACGCCGGGCGAGCTTGCGTGGCAGGTGCGCGATGCTGGTGCGCGGGCGGTGCTGTGCGACGCCAGCACCGAAGCGAAGACCGCCGAATTGCACGCGATCGCGGCCGATGTGGCGATAGCTCGCATCGACGACGCGCTTATGGAAGTCGACGATCGCGCGGACATTGGTCCCGCGGACGTCGCTTCAGCCGAATTCACTCGCACCGAGAACGGTCCAGCTACCGGCGCCGTGCTCCGCGACCGCACCGATCCGGCCGCACCGCTAGCGATCGTCTATACGTCGGGCACCACAGGCGTGCCCAAGGGCGCGGTGCTCAGCTACTCCAACTTCTGGTGGAGCGCCGTCGGCTCCGCGCTCAACCTCGGCGTCCACGCCGACGACCGCTGGCTCGCGCCGCTGCCGCTCTTCCACGTGGGCGGGCTCTCGGTACTCACGCGCAGTGCGATCTATGGAACCACCGCGGTGCTGCACGATGGCTTCGACGCCGAGCGTGTGAGCGCGGCGATCGACGACGATGGCATCACCCTAGTCTCGCTCGTCCCCACCATGCTGCACCGTCTGCTCGACGCGCGCGGCGACCGCCCGGTTCCCCCGTCGCTCCGCTGCGTGCTTCTGGGCGGCGGCCCCGCGCCGCGCGCGCTCCTCGAGCGCTGCGCGCGGCTCGGTGTGCCCGTCTCGCAGACCTACGGGCTCACCGAGTGCTGCTCGCAGGTGTCGACGCTCGCTCCGAGCGATGCTCTGCGCAAGCTCGGCTCCGCCGGCCGGCCACTCTATTCGAACGAGCTTCGCCTGGCGGGCGCCGACGGAGCCGACCCCACACCTGGTGGGGGGGGAGAGATCCTCGTGCGCGGGCCGGTCGTGAGCTCGGGCTACTGGAACCGCCCCGATGCAACCGAGCGCGCGTTCGTGGACGGCTGGTTTCGTACGGGTGACTTCGGAATGCTGGATGACGAGGGCTACCTGTACGTGCTCGACCGCCGCGACGATCTGATAGTCACCGGCGGCGAGAACGTGTATCCCGCCGAGGTGGAGGGAGTGCTCCTCGCGCATCCGTGCGTCGCCGAGGCGGCGGTGATCGGCGTGGCCGACGCCGAGTGGGGGCAGCGAGTGGTGGCGGTGGTGCGGCTGGTGGAGGGGGCGGATCCGTCTGTGGTGACGGAGCTCCAGTCGCACTGTCGCGCCTCGCTCGCCGCGTACAAGGTGCCGCGCGAGGTGCGGATCAGTGACCAGCCGCTGCCGAGGACGGCGAGCGGGAAGGTGCGGCGGGGGGCGTTGCGGGAGAGTACCGCGGAGTCCATCGACGGCGTCAAGCCGTCGGCGCGATGATCTTCAGCCTCGGGAAGTAAGTACGATAGCGAGTAGCATCACGGGTGAGCAGCGTCATACCCCGCACGGCCGCGTGCGCGCCTATGTAGAAGTCCGGGAGCGGCGAGCGTCTGACTCCTCCGCGTCGCCGGTACTGGACGAAGCTCTGCCCCGCGAGAAAGGCGGAGGCCCATGGGAGTGGCTCTCTGCGGAAGCGGTCTCGTGGAAGCGCGATGTCGAGCTCCTCCTTTCGGCTGAATCCGGACGCTACCTCGGCGTAGATGATGGGGTTGATCGCGAGCACGGAGTGCTCGGCGCACTCGATGAGCGCGTTCCCGGACCAAGCACTCCAGACCTGGTCCTCCGTGAGAATTGTGAGCGACGAGGGCACGTCCACGTCGCTGGCTGCCGCGTGCCTTCCTGAGGAGCACGGCATCGCCGCGGACCTCGAACTCGACCTCGGTATCGGGGAGGAGGCCCAGCCTTTCCCGGATGTGCGGAGGGATGGTAACCTGACCCTTGGTGGTGATCTTCACGTCCAGCCTCCGAGGATAAGTCTTACTCCGAAAAGTAACACCATCGAACCACCGCTCTTCGGACCAATCAATTGGGTACGGTGCTCCGAGGCGCACGCCGCACGGCGAGCTGGATCTCCGGATGCGAGGCGACGAGCAGAAAGTCACCGCGCGCGGCGGCATCGCGCTGTGCTCTCCCTACGACCGTCGCATCCGAAGCAGCGGCTTCCCAGAGGAGATCGCTCGGGAAGCGTGTGGACGAAGATCCTGTCATCGGGTGCTGCCGATTCTCGTGCCGAGGAACTTATATTACCCCGACACCCGTTCAACCCAACCGACACTGACATGAACCAGAAGCAGCTCGAGGCCCTCGCCCGCAAGAATGCCGCGAAGGCCGCCGTCCAGCCCAAGCAGAGACGTGTCTACGACGCCACCATCGAGGCCACCCGGAACGAGACCCGGGACTCGGCCGAGACCACTCGCCTCTTCAAGGAGATGAAGCGCCGCGAGTTCTAGATCGCCAGGAATCGAAACCGGATTCCTGGCGATCTTTCTTTGAGTTGGCCGCTCTCCCGGCGCGCGAACGCTCAGAAGATGTAGCGCGCGCCGAGCTGCAGGCGCCAGCGTGAGAGGTCGCGATCGATGACGTTGCGCCGTGGGAGGGTCAGCTCGTAGAGGTTGCGCTCCCCCGTTGGATCCTGTCCGCGCAGCTCGAGCATCGGCACGTTCTCCGTACCCGCGCCGCTCAGCGTTCCCGTCTGGCGAACGTTCCCCCAGTCGGAATCGATGAGGTGCAGGACGTTGATCGCGTCGAGACTCAACTCCACCGTGCGTCCGCCGGGGAGCCGAACGCGCTCGGCGATCCGCATGTCGAGGCGGTTCTGCCAGGGATTGCGGCAGGCGTTGCGCGGGAGGAGCTCTCCGCGATGCTCCCTCAGACAAGCGTCGCTCGCGATGAACGCCTCGAGACTGTCGTATGCTGCGCTCGTGGCGTCCACCAGCGATGGGCCGCCTCCGCCCGTGGCATCCCGCACGAGCGCGATGTCGTCGGGACCGCGGGGGACGTATACCGGATCATCCAGCTGACGGTCGAAGGTTCCGGTGCGGTTGCCCACCAGATCGGAGTTGGCGTCGCCATTCACCACGTACATGAATGGATCGCCGGATCGCCCTATGTAGACCAGTGAGAGCGAGAAGTCGAGCGGCAGATCCACCGTGCCGCTGACGGCCACCTTGTGTGGGACGCTGTAGGTGGAGACGGCGAGACGTCGGTCGGCGAGACTGCCGTCCACCGGGGCGAAGCCGTAATTCGACACCGACTGCGCGTCGCGCAGCGAGAGGTGGTCTTTCGCGTTGGTGTACGTGTACGACGCGTTCAGCTCGATGCCCGAGCCGAAGTGCTTCGCGAGCTGCGCGGTCGTCGTCCAGCCGCGGTCCCCGCTCCGGTTGCCGTTGCGAAGGACCGGTGCGAACGAGCGATTGATGATCCCTGGGATGACGATCGGTAGAGATCCCGGCTCCGACTCCGCACCGATCTCGCCGTACAGGAGCCTTCCGCCCTCCTCGTCCAGCGCGCCCACCGGAGCACCGAGGTTGCTGTCGGTGATGTAGAGCGAATTGCGACCGTACGAATACCCGGCATCGAGTGACGCCACCATCCCCCACGGCAGCTCCTGGTCCACGCCGAGCGATGCGCGAACGACCTGAGGCATTTTGAAGTCGCTCGTGAAATACGAAATGGGAGTGGACGACGTGGGCACTCCGCTCACGCACGACTCGGGCTGCGCCGCCGGATCGCCGACGAAGTCCGGTGCATCGGCGCCCCTGCACGTGATGAGTCGCGTATCGGACCCGGTATTGGAGTAGGCGAAGGCGAGCCAGCTGTACGGATCGCGCCCGGTGAAGATCCCGGCGCCACCGCGCAGCACGGTGCCGTCGCGCACCATCCAGTTGACACCGAGCCGCGGCGACCAGAGCACGCTCGTCCCGATGAAGCTCGAGGTGTTGATGCCGAAAGCGCTCGCGGCGAGGTCGGCGTTCTCCGTGGGCGCCTTCGGGAAGGTAGTGATGTCCGCACGAACCCCACCGGTGAGCACCAGCCGATCGGTAACGTTCCATCGGTCCTGCAGGTACGCGGCGAAGCCGTGCACGGGAAAGTCCGCGGTGGGGGCGCCGGGCCTGAGCGGGATGTTGCGGATGAACGCGGATGGCCGACCGAGGGCGAGCGAATCGAGATTCGCGAAGCTGTACTGCCCGACGCTGCTCGAGAACGTGGTGAACTCGAAGTGCAGGAGCTGGAGCTGCGCGCCCACCGTGAGGTCGTGTGCGCCGAAGCTGCGTGTGAGGTCGTCGGTGAGCTCTACGGCGCGCTGGGTGAGCGTGAGCCGCTGCGACGATGGATCGCCGCCCGCGATCAGGCGCGCGCCCGCCTCGCCCACGCCGCTCACGAAGACCCCCGGCGCGCCGCTGTTCGGCGTGCGCGGCTCGTCGGTGGTGGAGTATCCGGCGAGGAGCTCGTTGGAGAAGTCGTTGGCGAATAGCTGCGTCCAGCGCGTACGCGCGCCCCACGTGGTGGCGGTCGGCGCGAACCCCGCCGACGTGAAACGATAGTCGCCGCCCGCCACTCGCGCGGGCGCGATGGAGTCTTCCGTTATCCCGTGCGCGTAGTTCAGCGAAGCTTCCACGAGACCGCTCGCGCCGATCGGCGCCGTGAGCTTGGCGAATACGTTGCGCGCGCGGTTGCGCGTGGAGAAGGCGCCGAAGCTCCCCGGAGCTATGCCATACCCTTCGAGCAGCGCCGCGAATCGTTCGGCGCTGTCGAGGGGGATGCCGGCGTCGCTCCCCGGCGCTATGAGTGCGCCACTCGATGGAGTCGTGCGATCGCGCCCTTCGGCGGCGACGAAGAAGTGCAGCCGGTCGCGCACGATCGGGCCACCGAGGGTGATGCCGTACTGGTAGCTGTCGAATTCCGCCTTCGCGCCACCGCCGGGGAGCGAGCCGGAGAGCGCGTCGTTCTGGAAGTAGATGAGCGCCGAGCCGTGAAACTCGTTCGTGCCCGAACGGGTGATGGCGTTCACCAGCCCGCCGGTGAAGCCGCTCTGCCGCACGTCATACGGTGCGAGGAGAATCTGGAATTCCTGGACCGCGCCGAGCGGAAGGGAGCGGGCGCCCTCCTGGCCGCCGGGCGTCCCGGTCCCGCGAGAGAGGCCGAAGAAGTCGTTGTCGGTGATGCCGTCCACCAGGATGTCGTTCATCCTGTTGCCGGCGCCCGCCACCGTCGTGCCTACCACGAACGGCGCCGTCTGCAGCAGCTCGGTGAAGTCCCGGTCGAGGAGCGGGAGCCGCTGGATGGCGCTGTCCGTCACGGTGTACGCCGCGCCGGTGCGCGCGCTCGAGAGAAACGGGTTGGACGCCACAACGTTGACGGGGGCGAGAGTGGTCGTCGTGGACGTGAGCACGAGCGCGACATCGTAGCGCTGGCCGAGCACGAGCCGCACGCCGTCGCGCACGGCTGGCACGAAGCCCTCGGCGCTCGCCGCGATGCGATAGGGACCGCCGGCAGGAACGCTCTCCACGTTGAAGCGGCCGGCGGCATTCGTGGCAACCGTGATGCTCCATCCAGTGGCGCGATTCGTGACACGCACCGTCGCGCCGGCCGCGACCTTGCCGCTGTCGGTGGCTACCGTTCCACTCACCGCCGCGCCCGCCAACCCCTGTGCGCGAGCGGTCGTGAACGTGGCGAGCAGCATCGCCGCGAGAGCGATGGCGCTGCGAGGGCGGTATGCAGGCATCCTGGTTTCGCTCGATGGAGAGAGGATGGCGACGATGAAGATGATTGCACGCGAGCCACGTTTGCGCCAACACGCTCCGCTTGCGCTTGCGCTCGCTTCTGTGGTTACGGCGACCTTCGTCCGTACCCCAGCGCTCGTGGCTCAATCGGCGGGAGCAGCGGACACGCTCCTGATCTTCGAGGCGGGGAGTCTCGCGGGACCGATCGCCGCCGCCGCGGCCGGATTTACCGCTCGCACGGGGATCGTCGTCAGGAGCGAGAGCGGCGGGAGTCTCGCGCAGGCACGGAAGATCACCGAGCAGCATCGCGTTCCCGACGTGATCGCACTCGCCGATGCAATGCTGATCCCCGAGCTCCTCATCCCTCGCTACGCCAGCTGGTACGCGCGCTTCGCGCGCAACCGCATGGGTCTCGCGTACGGAGATCGTGCACGTGGCGCCTCCACGCTGAGCGACTCGACCTGGTGGCAGGTGCTGAGCAGCGACAGCGTCCGGTCGGTGCGCTCCGACCCGAATCTCGATCCCGGCGGCTACCGAGCGGTGATCGTCGCTCGACTCGCCGAGCGCCACTACGAGCGTCCCGACCTCGCGCAGCGCCTCCTCGACCAGTCGGTGCTCTACTCGTCCTTCCCCGGAACGCCGAACCCCGATTCGCTCCTGGAGTCCGGGACGGTGGACTACGCGTGGATCTACGAATCGTACGCCGCCGAGCACGGTCTGCACTTCTTCCGTCTCCCAACCGACATCGATCTGGGCGACCCAGCCGACTCGGCGATCTACGCCACAGCCTCTCTCCGGATAGCCGGCGCCGAGGGCGACAGCATCACCGTTCGCGGCGCGCCGATCGTCTACGGTCTCACCATCCCCCTCGACGCGCCGCACCGCGCCGCCGCCGAGTGTTTTGTGAGCTATCTCCTCTCACCCGACGGTCTCGCCGCGGTACGCCGTGCGCACCTGGAGCCACTCGATCCTCCGGTGCTCGCAGGCGACTTCCCCCATGCGATTCGCACGAAGAACCGTCCGCGACACCATTGACGACCGCCGCGTCCCCCGCTACACTTTCCGCCCATGACGTTCCGCGCCGCTCACCATCACGTGCACCATCATCACCACCCCCCGACGGGTCGTGGTTGCGTGCGCGTGCGTGAATGACTGGCAGGATCCGTCAGTAACGCGAGCACCGATACCCCACACGGCCCGTCCCCTTCGGACGGGCCGTTTTTTTGTTGGCCCGGACTGAACATGGATCCCCGTTTACGCGGGGATGACGGGACTCCGTGGCAGTCCCGGTTCCCTGTTTCCCGTTTCCTGTTTCCTGTTTTCACTTCATAGCCGATGTTAAGGATCGCCCTACCCAACAAGGGTCGCCTCTCCGACGACGCCCGCACCCTCTTCTCCGACGCCGGCCTCGAAGTCCGCTCTCCCGGCCAACGCGCGCTCGTCGCATCGCTCGGCGGCGAGTTCGAGGCGATCTTCGTGCGAGCGCAGGACATCCCCGAGTTCGTCGCCGACGGCGCCGCGGATGCGGGGATCACTGGGTGGGATCTCATCCGCGAATCGGAGCGCGATGTCGAAGAGCTCCTCGATCTGGAGTTCGGCGCCTGTCGGCTGGTGGCCGCGGCGCGCGCGGAGAGCGGGATCGCCTCGCTCGCGGATGTGAAGAGCGAGCACCGCGTGGCGACCGTCTTTCCGCGCCTCACGCGCCGCTTCTTCGACGATGTCGGGTGCGGCGTCACGCTCGTTCCGATCTCCGGGGCCGCCGAGATCGCGCCGCACCTGGGGATCGCGGACGTGGTGGTGGATCTCACCTCCACCGGCTCGACGATGCGCGTGCACGACCTGCGCGAGATCGCGACGGTGCTGGAGTCGAGTGCGCGGCTCATCGCCACCGCACCGGGCTCCGAAGTCGCGCGACGGAGGCGCGACGGGATTGGTGAGGGAGAGCGAGAGCGCTCGCTGCGGGAGCTCGCCGCGGCGCTCGAGTCGGTGATACGCGCACGCGGCAAGCGCTACGTGATGGCCAACATCCCCCGGGGTGCGCTCGACAGGGTGAAGAGCGTGCTCCCCGGGATCAGCGGCCCCACCGTCATAGACCTCCTGAACGGCGGCACCCACGTGGCGGTGCACGCGGTGGTACCGCAGTGCGCCATCTACCGCACGATCGCCGATCTCCGCGCCCTCGGCGGCGAAGGGATCCTCGTCACACGCATCGAGAGGTTCACGCCATGAGCGACATCGACCTTCGCTTCTGCCTGCGCGGCGAGCTGCGTTCGGTAAGGGCAAAGCTCCCCGCCCTGGTGGACCGTTCGACGTCGAAGGATTCCGGGGTGCGCGCCAGTACGGCCGCTATCATCAGGCGTGTGCGCAAAGAGGGCGATGCGGCCCTCTTCGATCTGGCACTCGAGCTGGACGGCGTACGACTCGAGTCGCTGGAAGTCGCACCCGTGGTCATCCGGCGCGCGCTGGCACGTCTCACACCCGCGCTTCGGGCCGCCATGGAGCGATCGGCCGCCAACGTCGTCGCGGCGCACCGCGCCTTCTCTCCCGTTCCGGCTCGGGTGGAGACGGAGCCCGGCATAATGCTCGGCCGCCGCGCGGACCCACTCGAAGCGGTAGGCGTGTACGCGCCCGGCGGACGCGCCGCCTACCCCAGCAGCGTGCTGATGGGTGCGATCCCGGCGCGCGTGGCGGGCGTGCGCACGGTCGTCCTCTGCTCTCCACCAGACCACGATGGACTTCCAGCGCCGGCGGTGCTCGCGGCCGCCGCGCTGGCGGGAGTGGATCGCGTCTTCGCGCTCGGCGGTGCGGGCGCGATCGCGGCGATGGCCTTCGGCACCGAGACCGTTCCAGCGGTGAACCGCATCGTGGGTCCCGGCAACTCGTACGTGGCCGAGGCCAAGCTCCAGCTGGCCGGGATGGTCGGCATAGATTCGCCGGCCGGCCCGAGCGAGCTGTTGGTGATCGCGGACGATTCGGTGGACCCCGTGTTCGTCGCTTGCGAGGCGCTGGCGCAGGCCGAGCACGATCCGATGGCGGCGGTAGTAGTGGTGGCGACGGACGAGCGCGTGGCGCTCGAGGTGGAGCGCGAGCTGCGGTCTCGCATCGGGACGCAGGCGCGCGGCGCGATCATCGCACAGGCATTGGAGTCGCGCGGTGGTCTGCTCTGGTGCGACTCCCTCGCGGATGCGATCGCCTTCTCCAACCGCTATGCTCCGGAGCATCTCCTGCTCGCGGTGCGCGATCCGGAGAGCGCACTGCGCGATGTGCGAAACGCGGGCTCGGTCTTCCTGGGCGAGCGCAGCTCCGTGGCCTTCGGCGACTACATCACCGGCGCGAATCACGTCCTTCCCACCGGCGGCGCCGCACGCGCGTACTCCGGACTCTCCACGCTCGACTTCATTCGCTGGACTACCTACCAGCGAGTGAGTCCCGATGCCGCCGCCCGACTCGCGCGCGACACGGCGGTATTCGCGCGTGCGGAGGGGCTGACGGGGCATGCGGATGCGGCGGAGCTGCAGGGTTCAGGAGGCAGGGAGGGGGGGGCGAGGGTTCAGGAGGCAGGGTTCAGGGTTCAGGAACTACAGTTGGAAGGAGACAGGGAACAGGGAACAGGGAACAGGGAACCGGAACTGGCACGGAGTCCCGTCATCCCCGCGCAAGCGGGGATCCAGCGCCAGCATGGGACGGCACAGTCCGGGAGCGGCATGCGGCGGGTGGGAGCGGCGCGGTTCGAGGGGATGGAGGCGTACGATCCGAGGAGGGAGCCGTGCGCGGTGGATCTGAGCGACAACACCAATCTCTGGGGGGCGCCGCCGGCGGCGGCGAGAGCGCTGCGCGATTTCGCGGAGACCGAGATCACGCGTTATCCGGCGGTGTACGCGCGGCGGCTCAAGGAGGCGCTGGCGGAGTACGCGGGCGTGCGGCCGAACGAGATCGTCACCGGGTGCGGGTCGGACGACGTGCTCGACTCGGCGATGCGCGCGCTGGCGGAGCCGGGAGAGAGCGTAGCGATCGCGGAGCCCACCTTCGTGATGGCGGAGCGGTTCGCGCGGATGAACGGGCTCGAGGTGGCCCGCGTTAGACTGACCGGCACCCTCGCGCTCGACGCCGATGCGCTGATCGCGACGGCTCCGCGGATCATCTACATCTGCTCGCCCAACAACCCCACGGGCAACGCCTTCGCGCGCGAGAGCATCGAGCGGGTGATCCGCGACGCGCCAGGCGTCGTGATCCTGGACGAGGCCTATGCGGAATTCATGGGAGAAGGATTCCTCCGCGCCGCTCCATCGTACGGGAACCTCCTCGTGGTCCGGACGCTCTCCAAGGCGTTCGGGCTCGCGGGCGCGCGCGTGGGCTACGCCGCAGGGGACGCGGCGCTCGTGAGCGCGGTGGAGAAGTCGCGCGGCCCGTACAAGGTGAGCGCCTCCGCGGAGCGCGCCGCGCTCGCCGTGCTGAAAGAAGACTGTGACTGGATAGCGGGACGCATCGACGAGGTCCGCGCCAATCGCGCGCGCTTCGTCGCCGCGCTCGAGCAGCTCGGCTTGGCGCCGCTGCAGTCGGAGGCGAACTTCGTCCTGGTGCCGGTGCGCGATGCGGCGGCGCTCGCGCTCCGGATGCGGCGCGATGGGAGCGGGGTAGCCGTGCGGCCATTCGCGGCACTCCCCGGGATCGGCGACGCGGTTCGCATCACGATCGGTCCGTGGCGGCTGATGGAGGCCGCACTTCAGGAAATCGAGGAGGCGATGGCGTGCGTGTGACGGTGCTGGACTACGGCGTGGGGAATCTGCATTCGCTCCTCAAGGCGCTCGACACGCCCGGCGTGGAGGCGTGCGCCGAGGCGGACGCGCTGCGCGCGCTCGACACCGATGTCCTGGTGCTTCCGGGCGTCGGCGCCTTCGGTGCCGCCGTCGAGCGGCTCGCTCCGGCGCGCGATGCCGTTCGTGAAGCCCTCCTGGGCGGCCTTCCCTGCCTCGGCATCTGCCTTGGCATGCAGCTCCTCTTCGACTCCAGTGAGGAGGGAGAGGGCGCGGGGCTCGGCGTCATCCCCGGTCGCGTGCGGCGATTGCGCGCGGCGCGCGTGCCGCAGATGGGCTGGAACGCGCTCGAGGAGCGCCGCGACCCGCTGCTCGATGCATCGGGGCTCGACACCGCCTACTTCGCCAACAGCTACATCTGCCAGCCGAGCGACGAGTGCGTAGTGCGAGCGTCGAGCGCGCACGAGGGCGAGCGCTTCGCTTCGATGGTGCGCGTGGGTCGCACGGTGGGCGTCCAGTTCCACCCGGAGAAGAGCTCGAGCGCGGGCGTGGCGTTCATCGGGGCGTTCCTCGAGGAGGCGCGGCCATGATAGTCATCCCCGCGGTGGACCTGCGCGCCGGGAAGTGTGTGCAGCTCGTGGGTGGCTCGTACGATGCGGAGTCGCTGCGGCTCGACAATCCGATCGACGTGGCACGCGGCTGGACGCAGCAGGGCTTCGAGCGGCTGCATCTGGTGGACCTCGACGCCGCCACTGGGCGGGGGAGCAACGCGGAGCTGGTACGCGAGATCCTGCGCGATGTGGACGCCGTCTTTGAGGTGGGCGGCGGAGTGCGCGAAGCGGACGATGTCGACCGTCTTCTACGCGAGGGCGCCAGGTGGGTGGTGGCCGGCACGCGCGCGCTCACCGATTCCGGGTGGCTGGAGGACGTCGCGTCGGAATTCCCCGGCCGCATCGTCGTCGCGGCCGACGTGCGCGGCCGGCGGATCGTGACGCACGGCTGGTCGCGCACCGGCGGTCGCGATGTGCTGAGCTGCATCGAGGAGTTCAACGAGCTCCCTCTCGCCGGTGTGCTGGTCACGGCGGTGCACCTCGAGGGGCAGATGCGGGGAACGGATCTCTTCCTCATGGAAGACGTGGTCGAGAGCTCCGTACACCCGGTGATCGCCTCGGGCGGGATCGCGAGCGCCGTCGACCTGCGCAACCTCGCCGAGCGTGGAGTGACTGCGGCGGTGGTAGGGATGGCGCTCTACACCGGCGCGCTCGATGCACGCGCGACGGCGGAGGAATTCTCGAGCTGACATGGGAGTGGACAGTTGACGATCGTGGAAAGAGAGACGCGCGAGACTCGCGTGCGAGTGGAGCTGGAGCGAGACGCCGCAACGGGCGACCGGGGGTCATCGGCCGGCCAGCTCGTCGATACCGGTGAGCCGTTCCTCGATCACATGCTCATCACCCTGGCGCGATACGCGGGGGTGCGGCTCGCGGTGCAGGCGCGGGGCGACCTGCGGCATCATCTCATAGAGGACGTGGCGATCACTCTGGGCGATGCCTTCGCGCACTTCGCACCCGAGCGCGCCGCGCGCTATGGCGAGCGCGTAGTGCCCATGGACGATGCGCTCGTGCAGGTGGCGCTCGACATCGGCGGACGCCCCTACTACCGTGGCCCGCTCCCCAGCACGCTCTATGACCACTGGATGCGCTCCTTCAGCGATCACGCGCGCATCACGCTGCACGTGCGCGTGATCCGGGGGCGCGATCGTCACCACGTGGTCGAAGCGGCGTTCAAGGCGCTCGGCCTCGCGCTGCGCGAGGCGCTGGTGGAGGGCGACACGGTGTTCAGCACCAAGGGCGCGGTAGCGCTCGAGGCGGAGTGATGCTCACACGCAGGGTGATCGTCTGCCTCGACGTGCAGGGCGCGCGCGTGGTGAAGGGCACGCGCTTCGAATCGCTGCGCGACGTAGGCGACCCGGTGGAGCTGGCCGAGCGCTACGAGGCCGCCGGTGCCGATGAGGTCGTGTTCCTCGACATCGCGGCGAGTCCGGACGAACGTGACACACTGCTCGAGATGGTGCGTCGCACGGCCGAGAGTCTCTTCATCCCGCTCACCGTGGGCGGCGGGATTCGTAGCGTGGATGACGTCTCGCGCGCGCTGCAGGCGGGCGCCGACAAGGTGAGCATCAACAGCGCGGCGGTGGCGCGTCCGGAGCTGCTGACCGAGTGCGCCGAGCGTTACGGAGCGCAGTGCGTCGTGGCGAGCATCGACGCCAAGCGCGAGGGCGACCGCTGGGTCGTGCGCACCCGCGGCGGAAGATCGGGTACCGCGCTCGATGCCGTGGAGTGGGCGCGCGAGTGCGCGGAACGAGGTGCCGGCGAGATCCTGCTCACGAGCATCGACCATGACGGCGTCCGCTCGGGCTACGACATCGAGCTCACCCGCGCGGTCTCGCGCGCGGTGAGCGTTCCGGTCGTGGCATCCGGAGGAGCGGGGAGCGCGGAGCACGTGGTGGATGCACTCCGTGCGGGCGAGGCGGATGCCGCGCTGGTAGCGGGGATCCTGCACGATGGCGTGACGACCGTCGCGGAGCTGAAGAAGGTCATGCTGGATGCCGGAATACCGACGCGGAGCACGCCATGCTGATGGAAGCCGCCGCCGAGCTCGCGCGGATCGCCGGCGATGTCGCCCTCCGCCACTTCCACTCCACGCTAACCGTGGAAGCCAAGGCCGACGGCTCGCCGGTCACGATCGCCGACCGCGGCGCCGAGCGCGCCGCCCGCGAGTGGATCGAGGCGCACTTTCCCGACTATGGGATCCTCGGTGAGGAGCTCGGAATCGCTCGCCCCGACGCGCGGCGCCGCTGGATACTCGATCCGATCGACGGCACGAAGAGCTTCATCCGCGGCGTCCCCCTCTGGGGCTCGCTCGTGGCGCTCGTCGAGCGCGAGGACGATGAGAATCGCGTCCTCGCCGGCGCCGCGTACTTCCCCGCGCTCGGCGAGTCGCTCGTCGCCGCGCCGGGCGCCGGCAGCTGGTGGAACGGAGCACGCTGCTTCGTCTCCGACGTGGCGAAGATCGAGGAAGCCACCGTGCTCACCACCGACGAGCAGTTCCGCCACGCACCCTCACGGCGTGCCGCGTGGAACGCGCTCGCGGGCAGCGCGCTCCTCAGCCGCTCCTGGGGCGACTGCTACGGCTACCTCCTCGTGGCCACGGGGCGTGCGGAAGTCATGGTCGACGGTATACTCTCTCCCTGGGATGCCGCCGCCTTCCTTCCCATCATCGAGGAGGCCGGCGGCGTACTGACCGACTGGACGGGGAAGCGCACGCCTTTCGGCGGCGATGCCATCGCGAGCAATGCTTCGCTCGCACCCGCGGCGCGTCGGCTGCTCGGCGCGGACGTTGCCGCACCTTCAGCGATGGAGAAAACCGATGCTGGATCTTGATGAGCTGGATTTTCGCCGTGGCGCGGGACTGGTGACCGTCGCGACGCAGGACGTGCACACCGGCCAGCTCCTCATGGTGGCACACGCCGACCGCGAGGCGCTGGAGCACACGCTCGCCACCGGCGAGATGCACTACCACTCGCGACGCCGCGGGCTCTGGCACAAGGGCGCCACGAGCGGAAACCGCCAGCGCGTGGTCTCGCTCACGCCCGACTGCGACGGCGACGCGGTGCTCGCGCTCGTCGAACAGATCGGGGCGGCGTGTCACAACGGCACCCGCTCGTGCTTCCTGGTCGACGGTGGCCCGGAGAGCTGGTCGTCCGAGCCTTTGTCCTACGGAAGTGGTGATGTGCTCACGAAACTCGACGCCACCATCGCCGCGCGTGCCGAAGCAGGAAGCACCATCACACGCTCCAGCTACACCGCGCGCCTCCTCGCCGACCGCAACCTCCGCCTCAAGAAGCTCGGCGAGGAAGCCGCCGAGCTCGTGACCGCTTGCGCCGACGGCAATCGCGAGCGCGCCGCCGAGGAGGCAGCCGACCTGTTCTACCATACCCTCGTGGCACTTCGCGCGATGGGCGCATCGCTGGAAGATGTGGAGCGCGTCCTCGCCCGTCGCGCGACTCGAGGCTGATCCCATCCCCGCCGATGCGCGTTCTACTCGTCGAGGACGACGCCGAGCTGGCCGGTGTGGTGGCCACGGGACTCGACGAGCATCACGTGGAGACGGTGCTCGCGTGCGACGCACGCGAGGGACGGGAGCGCGCCCTCTGGGGGAGCTACGACGTGATGATCCTCGACGTGATGCTCCCCTTCGGGAACGGCTTCGATCTGTGCGCCGCGCTGCGGGCGACGGGGATCTCCACGCCGATCCTGATGCTCACCGCGCGCGACGCGGTGGACGATCGGGTGCGCGGCCTCGACGCCGGCGCCGACGATTACCTCGTCAAACCCTTCGCCTTCCGCGAGCTCCTCGCCCGGGTGCGTGCTCTCGCGCGCCGGCAGCCGGCATTCCACCCCGAGTGCTACGAGATCGCCGACCTGCGCGTGGATGTCGTGTCACACGAGGTGCACCGCGGAGATAGAGGCATAGCTCTCACAGCCAGGGAGTTCGCCCTCCTCGAATTCTTCGTGCGCCACGAGGGCGTGGTGGTGGATCGCGCGGCCATCACGGCGCATGTATGGGACGAGAACCACGATCCATTCACCAACGTCCTCGAGGTGCTCGTCCGCAGACTGCGACGAAAGATCGATGATGACTTCGAGCCGAAGCTGATCCACACCGTACGTGGGGCGGGCTACCGCTTCGGCATGTGACGCGAGAGCCGAGCGAGTCATCGTCGTCGCTCCTCGGACTGCGCCGCCGGCTCACGGCGTGGTACGTAGGCACCTTCGCACTGGTGCTTCTCACCCTCGGGGTCCTGCTTCTCGTGGCACTTACGCGCTTCGTGGCCGGAGATCTCGATTCGTCGCTTCGAGCCGCGACGCGGGAGATAGCGCTGGCCACGGAGCGCAGGGAGCGTGAAGCGGCAGCGACCGGCGGTAGCGCGATCGATGCCGTAGAGGAGTTGCGCATCCCCGACCGCGAGCTCTTTCTCTTCGACACCTCGGGCCGGCCGCTCGTCCCGGACTCGGCGGAGTCGGCGATAGCGCGCGTGGCAGCACGGGCCGCGAGCGAGGGAGTCGTCGATGATAGAATCGACCTGCCGCGCGACCGCACTCTCCAGCTCCACGCCGAGCGCTTCGTCACGTCCAGCGGCCACCGCTACGTGGCGCTCGCGCTGGCCGACCGCGATGCGCTCGACGATCGCTACGCGTCGCTGGTCGCTCTGCTCGCCGCGCTCGGTGCTCTGGGGCTCGTCCTCGTGGCTGGCGGCGGCTGGGTGCTGGCACGGCAGTCGGTGGCGCCGGTCCAGCGCTCGATGGAGCAGATGCGCCGCTTCGTGGCCGACGCCGCGCACGAGCTGCGTACGCCGGTGGCCGTGCTGCGCACCCGCGCGGAGGTGGCGCTGCAGCGCGAGCGCTCGAGCGCGGAGTACGTCGCCGCACTCGAAGTGCTGGGACGCGAGACGGAGCGGCTGAGCGGCATAGTGGACGACCTCTTCACGCTCACGCGCGCCGACGCCGGCGAGCGGCCGCTCCGCAGAGATCGCGTGCAGCTCGATGAGCTGGTACTCGATGCGGTGAGCGCCACCGGCGCGCTGGCAGAGCGGCGTGGTGTGACGCTCTCGGTGGGCGACGCCGATGAGGTGGTGATCGATGCCGACGCCGCGCTCGTGCGCCGGCTCGTGGTCATCCTCCTCGACAACGCCATCAAGTTCAGCGAGCGCGGCGACACGGTGACGGTAAACCTCCGCGCGTCTCCGGACGCCGCGGCTCTCACGGTGCGCGATATGGGAGCGGGGATCCCACCCGGTGAGCTCCCCCGCGTGTTCGACCGGTTCTACAGGGGCGAGTCGGCCCGCGCGAGCACGCCCGGTGCCGGACTCGGGCTTTCCATCGCCCATTGGATCGCCACCGCACATCGCGCGCGCATCGAGATCGCCTCGTCTCCGGGTCAGGGGACGACGAGCACCGTCATCTTCCGGGTAACGTCGGGGCCGGGCCTGTAATCGTCCTGACAGCTTCGCGAGCTACGTTCTTCGCGTATGCGCGCGCTCCTCGCAATTCGTCGAACGTGGTTCGCCGCCGCGCTCGGCGTCGCTCTCGCGGCGGGCACGGCGTCCACTCACGCGCAGAGCTCCGGTACCCGGTCCATCACACGCGCGGACGCCGTCGAGCTCGCGCTCGAGCGCGGCACCCGCGCCGCGCTCGCCAGCGCCACGGTGCGCACTGCACGCGCCGGAGTGCTCGCCGCACGCACCCTGGCCAACCCGACGCTCTCCGCCACCTACTCGAAGTCCACCCCACAATACCACGCGATCGTCGACGTACCGCTCGACTTCCTGGTCCGTCGCCCACTCGAGGTGAGCGCTGCGCTCTCGGCCAGCGAGGCAGCACGCTATCGCGCGGCGTTCGAGCGAGCCGCCATCGAGTTCGAGGTCGATACTCTCTACACCCGCGCTGCCGCCCGGTCCGCGCACTCCATCCTCTCGCGCGCAAACGCCATGGCTGCCGACAGCCTCCTCACGATTGCCCGCGTGCGACGCGACGCCGGCGACGCAAGCGACCTGGACGTGGAACTCGCGCGCGTCAACGCGGGGCAGGCTGAGAACACCGCCGCCACCGACTCGCTCGCCGTGGCCGCGGCGCTCCTCGATCTCCAGAGCGCGCTCGGCGTGCCGGCCACGCGGGTCACGATCGCGCTCGCCGACACACTCGCGCTCCCGGCGGGCGACTCGCTCGCGCGGCTCGCCTCCATGGTCGCTCCCGCGGCGCCGGCGGGCGTCCCTGTCGCGGTGGCCGCCGCGGAGCGGGACGTGCGCGCCGCCGAGGAGTCGCTCGCGCTCGAGCGGCGCGGCGTCTGGAGCGGTCTGGCGCTCCAGGCCGGAATCGAAGCCCACGACCCTTCCGGCTCCGAGCCCGGCCTCCTCCCCACCTTCGGACTCAGCATACCGCTCCCGCTGCTCTCCCGGAATCGCGGCGCGATCGCGCTCGCGGCGGCGAGTCGCGACCGGGCACGCGTGGAGCTCAGTGCGGCGCGGAGAGAGAGCACGGCGTTACTGGCGAGCGCGCGCCGCGAGCTGGCGGCCGCCGCGAACAGGGCGGCACGTGATCGCGAGCTGGTGGCGAGCGCCGACCGCGTCGCGCGGATGTCGCTGCAGGCGTACGCGGAGGGTGCCTATCCGCTGGCGAACGTCCTCGAAGCACAGCGCAACGCGCGCGAGGTGCTGGCGCAGCTCATCGACGACACCGCAGCCCTGAGCGGCGCCGCAGCGGCGCTCCGTCTCTACTCCACCACCGTGGTGCCATGACCGGCGACTTCGTCTCCCCCCGGCGCGCGGGGCCGCTCGCGCAACTCGCGATCGTCGTCGCGGTGGCCGCGTGCACGATCGCTGGGTGCCGCGCCGGCAGCGCCGACTTCGAGGAGTCCTCCGGCGAAGGCGCCGCGGTGGTCGGAGTGCGCACGGCTGTCGCTGCGATACGCCCCTTCCGCGAGACCGCCGACGCGCTGGGTTTCGTGACCGTTCGCCCCGGGCACATCGCCGAGCTCAGTGCGCCGGCGCCGACGCGGGTGACGAAGGTGTACGTGGCGGTTGGCGAGCCGGTGGCGGCGGGCACACCGCTCGTGCAGCTCGACCGGGCTCCGTTCGACGCGCAGGCACAGAGCGCCGATGTGGCGCTCGCCACCGCGGAGCGCGCGTACGAGCGCGCAAGGCGGCTGGTGGATGCCGGCATCCTCGCGCGCAAGGATCTCGATCAGGCCGCGAGCGACCGCGCCAGAGCGCGCTCCGATGCCGTAGCGGCGCGCCGCGCGCGGATGCTGGCCACGCTGCGCTCGCCGATAGGCGGCGTGGTCACCAGGCTCACCGCGGTGCTCGGCGGCCCAGCGGATCCGAGCCAGCCGCTCGTGGAGGTCGCTGATCCGGCCGCACTCGACATCCTGCTCGCCGTCTCGCCCGCCGTTGCGGCGCGCGTACGCCCCGGCGCGGACGTGGTCCTCACCGCCGGCCAGCGCGCCAGCCAGGCCGCTGTTTCGGCTCCCGGATCCGATGAGGGCGCCGAGGCACTCGGCACGGGCGAGGTGATGAGTGTCGGTGCTACCGTGGACAGTGCATCGCGTTCGGTCGCCGTACGCGCCCGCATCGCGCACCCCGCGCGCGCTCTCCGCATAGGGGAAACCGTTTTCGGGAGCATCGTGCTCGCGACCCGGCCGAACGCCGTGACGGTTCCCGTGGAGGCGCTCGTCCCCGACGGCGAGGGAGTGAAGGTCTTCGTCCTCGACAGCGCACGCGTGGCGCACGCCAGACCGGTGAGCGTCGGTGCTCGGACGGAGCGGCTCGCGGAGATCACCCGCGGGCTCTCGGGCGGCGAGACGGTGGTGACTTACGGCGCCTACGGCGTTACGGACAGCGCCCGAGTGGTGCCGCTGGCGGAGAGGCACCGGTGAAGCTCTTCGATCTCCTCACCGCGCAGCGGCGATTCATCTACCTCGCCGTCGCGCTCTCGAGCGCCGCCGGGATCTGGGCTGCTCTCCGACTCCCGTCCGCCATCTACCCCGAGCTCCTCTTCCCGCGCATCACCGTGGTGGCAGAGGGCACATCGCTCGGCGCACGCCAGGTGGTGTTCAGCGTGACGCGCCCGATAGAGGAAGCGGTGAGCATCGTGCCCGGGGTACGGCGCGTCACCTCGCGCTCGATACGTGGCTCGAGTGAGATCCAGGTCTACTTCGCGCCCAACAGCGACATGCAGCTCGCCCTGCAACGGGTGCAGGCGCGCGTGAACCAGGCGCGATCTCGATTGCCGAGCGAGGTGGAGCTGGAAGTGGAGCGGCTCACGCCCTCCGTGTTCCCCATCCTCTCGTACAACCTCGAGGGCGGCGATCCCGCTACGCTCTACGACATCGCACGTTATCAGATCCGCCCCGTACTCTCGCGCATCCCCGGTGTGGGGCGCGTGGATGTGCAGGGATCGGAGGTGCGAGAGATAGAAGTCGTAGCCGATCCGGCGCGTCTCGCGGCGCAGGGGATGACGTACGCGGATCTGGCGCAGCTCATCAGCAGCTCGATCGGTACCGACGCCGTGGGCCGGGTCACACGAGACTATCGGCAGTACCTCGTGGTGGCCGACCAGTCGGCGCGCTCGGCGAGCGATGTGGGGAACGTGGTGATCGGCAACGGCCTTCGGGTGCGTGACATCGCCACCGTGACGCTGGGCACCGAAGACCGTGTGAGCGTGATCGCCGGCGACGAGGGCCGCCCCGCAGCGCTCCTCAACATCACGCGGCAGATCGGCGGCAACACCGTTGCAATCGCCGACAGCGTGGCAGCGGCAGCCGCCGAGCTCGCGAAGGCGCTCCCGCCCGGCGTACATCTGAAGGCCGTGTACGACCAGGCCGCGCTCGTGCGCGAGGCCGTTGCCTCGGTACGCGATGCGATGTTGATCGGCGCGGCGCTCGCGGTGCTGATCCTTCTCGCTTTTCTCCGCCACGGCCGGATCACCGCGATCAGCGCCACCTCCATCCCGCTCACTCTCGCCATCACGGTATTCGTGATGTCGCGCATCGGCCAGACCTTCAATCTGATGACGCTGGGCGCGATGGCGATCGCGATAGGGCTGGTGATCGACGACGCCGTGGTGATAACGGAGAACATCGTGCGCCACGTTCGCCTCGCGGCCGTGGGTCGCACGCGGGCTGGCGGAGGGTCAGGCACCGCCGCGTCGGAAGTCACGCGCACGCAGGCGATCCGCGATGCCGTGCACGAGCTGATCTGGCCGGTGACGACGTCGACGCTCACCACCGTCGTCGTCTTTCTCCCACTCGGTCTTCTTCAGGGTGTGGTGGGCCAGTTCTTCAAGGCGCTCTCGATCACGCTTACCATCGCCGTCCTGGTATCGCTCGTCCTCGCGCTCACCATCATCCCGCTCCTCGCCGAGCAGTTCCTGGATGTGAGCGACACCGATCCCGTAGTGGAGGACGACAGCGAGCGCGCACGCGGGCCGCTCGGGCGGTTCGCACGCGGCATTGATGGTCTGACCGAGCGCTACGAGCGATCGCTGGGCGCCGCGCTGCACCATCCACGATTCATGCTGGGCGCCGCAGTCATTCTCGTGGCGCTCGGCCTCGTGGTCCATCGCTTCGTTGGCACTGGCTTCCTCCCCGAAATGGACGAAGGCGCGTTCGTGCTCGACTACTTCACGCCGGGCGGTACATCGCTCGCCGAGTCGAACCGGCAGTTGAACATCGCCGAGGGCATACTCGCTCGGGAGCCCGAAGTCGCGGGTACGTCGAGGCGACTGGGAGCGGAGCTCGGACTCTTCGCCACGGAGCAGAACAGGGGCGATATCGCGGTGAGGTTGAGGCCGCGGCGTGTGCGGGAACGGTCGAGCTTCGAGGTGATGGACGATGTGCGCACGAAGATCAACCGCGCCGTGCCGCGGCTGCACATCGAGTTCGTGCAGATCCTCTCGGACGTGATCAACGACCTGGCCGGTGCGGCAAAGCCGGTGGAGGTCAAGCTCTTCGGCGAGCGGCTGGATCAGCTCGAGAGCTACGCGAGGTCGCTGGGACCGAAGCTGCAGGAGGTAGAGGGGCTCGAGGATTTCTACGACGGTGTGAGCGAGCCCTCTCCCGAGATGCTGCTGCGCGTGAACGAGGGGGAGAGCAACCGGATCGGACTCGCTCCGCGGCAGGTGGGAGAGGCCGTGAGTGGCGCACTGCTGGGCGTGCGGGCCGGCCAGGTGCGCCTCGAGGATCGGGCGATCGACGTGCGTGTCCGCGCGCCCGACTCGGTACGCTACGACCCGGCGAGTCTCGCATCGCTCCCTGTAGTGAACGCGGCTACCGGCGTGCCGGCGCCACTCGCTTCGGTGGCGAGCATAACGCCCACCGAGTCGCGCGCGGAGCTGCTGAGGGAGAACCAGCAGCAGATGATCGACATGACCGCCGACGTGAGCGGCCGCTCGCTCGGCGCGGTGGTGAGGGATCTGAAGAGCGTCCTCGCCGCGAACCGGCCGCCGTCGGGGATCCGCGTGGAGGTGGCCGGTCAGTACGCCAACCAGCAGGAATCCTTCCGCGCGCTGCTCCTCGTGCTCGCGCTCGCCACGGTGAGCGTCATCGCCATCATGGTCATCCAGTTCCAGTCGTTCATCGAGCCGCTCGTGATCGTGCTCGCCGCTCCGCTCTCCTTCGTGGGCGCGGTGACGCTCCTCTGGATCACCGGCACCCAACTGAACGTGTCGAGCCTCATGGGGCTCATCCTCCTCGTGGGGCTCATCGTGAAGAACGGAATCATCCTCCTCGACTTCACGCACGTCCGCATGCGCGATTCCGGCGACCCACTGGCGGCGGCGATCCGCCACGCCGCGCACGTGCGCCTGCGGCCGATCCTCATGACCACTCTCTGCACGCTCTTCGGACTTTTCCCGCTCGCGCTGGGACTCGGTTCCGGTGCCGAGCTGCAGCGGCCGCTGGCGCTGGCCGTGATCGGCGGCCTCGCGCTCTCCACCCCGATCACGCTATACATGGTGCCCACCTTCCTCGTGGCGATACGAGGAGCAGACTACACGCTCGACGCGAACGGAGCTCCGCCCGATTCGGTGAGCGCACAACCGCAGCTCGATACACCGTAGGAGAACATCATGCGGCACTCGACCATCGGGAACCTCGCGCGCACACTGCTAGCATCGGGTATCGCACTCGGCACCTCGGTTTGCGTGACTACGCTGGCGTCCGCGCAAACACCATCGTACCGCGTGGTGGCGACGTACCAGCTCGGCGGGGATGGCGGCTGGGACTACATCGCGCTCGACAGTGCACACAACAGACTCTTCGTCGCCCGCTCCGACCGCATCATGGTGGTGGACCCGGACAGGGGAACGCTGCTCGGCGAGATCCCGGGCTTCGATCGGGCGCACGGTATCGCCTTCTCCTACGCTACCGGCCACGGCTTTGCCACCTCGGGCGCGGACAGCACCGTCACCATGTTCGACCTCGCCACGCTGAAGGTGCTCGGCCATACCGTGGTGGATGCCGACGACGACGCGATACTCTACGATCCAGCGTCCACGCACATCTTCACGATGAACGGCGACGCACACTCTGCATCGGTGATCGACGCGGCCAGCGGCAAGAGGATCGGTACCATCCCGCTCGGCGGGCAGCCCGAGTTCGCGGTGAGCGACGGCGCGGGGAAGGTATACGTGAACCTCGAGGATGAGGGCGCGATCGTGGAGCTCGATCCGCAGGCGATGAAGGTGACGCGCCGCTGGTCGATAGCACCGTGCGAGTCGCCCACCGGCCTCGCGATCGACGCGGCGCACGGGCGGCTCTTCAGCGTCTGCCGCAACAGGATCATGGCGATATCCGATGTGGATGCCGGGAAGCTCGACACCACCGTGCCCATCGGCTCGGGTGTGGATGGGGCGCGGTTCGATCCGGCTACCGGTGACGCCTTCGCGTCGAACGGCGAGGGATCGCTCACCGTCGTGCACGAGGTCGACCCCACCAGCTTTCGGGTAGTGCAGACGGTGCGCACGATGAGCGGAGCGCGCACCATGGAGCTCGATCCCCGGAATCATCGGGTGTACGTGGTGGGCGCGAAGTTCGGTGAGGCGCCCGCGCGGCCGACCGCGTCCAATCCAAGGCGTCGTCCGCCGGTGGTTCCGGGATCGTTCACTCTGCTCGTGTTGGCGCGATGACGCCGTGAGGTTTCCATGATGTCGCGTGTACGTGCTCTTTCAGTACTGCTCGTCGTTTTCGCTCCCCGGTTGGGTGCGCAGCAGGCGCCCGCCGATTCCACGAGCAGAGGACCACTCTTCAATTCCACCGCCGCGTGGATCACCGGCGGGATGCTCGTCGGCACGGCCGCGCTGATGGTGGCCGACCCCGGGATCACCGAGGAGTTTCGCGACCCCGGTCCGCAGCGAAGCCGCTTCCTGCAGAATAGCGCGCGCGATCTGAACTGGGTCGGCGACCCCGGGACGTTGATCATCGCGGCCGCGATGTACGGCACGGGGCGCATCGCGCATCGTCCAGTGATCGCGGAGCTGGGGCTGCGCAGCGCCGAGGCGCTGGTGATAAGCGGAGCCGCGACGGGGCTCATCAAGGGCGTGGTGGGTCGCGACCGACCCTACCTGAACGATCGTGATGCCGATGACTTCCACGCGGGTGCCGGTTTCGGGGGCGCCGGGCATACGTCGTTCCCCTCGGGACACGCGACGGCGGCGTTCGCGGTCGCTTCCGTGGTGGCATCCGAGTCCTCCTACCGCTGGCCGCACGCGTCGCACATCGTCAAGCCCGTGGTGTACGGTCTCGCCACATCGGTGGCTCTCGCGCGCGTCTACGGCGAGCACCACTGGGCGAGCGATGTGGTGGCCGGCGCGGGGATCGGTACGCTCACGGGCCTGGGCGTGGTACGCTATCATCGCCTCCATCCGCACTCCCGACTCGATCGTTGGCTGCTCGATGCGCGCGTGACTCCCATGGTCGGAAACGGAGGTATTGGAATGTTCGTCTCCTTCGCAACACACTAGCCGTAGGGGTCAGGTCTTGACTTGATACATTTTCCGCCGGCCGGCGGAAAATGTATCAAGTCAAGACCTGACCCCTACGGACGGCCGCGAAGTAACTTTCACCGCACGATGACTGCTGCTCCTCCCTCCCGAGCCACCTTCGCGCTCCTCGCCGAGCGGCTCGACGCCGACCGTCTCCAGCTCTCCGTCCCGCTCGCGCCTTTCACCACGTTCAAGATCGGCGGACCCGCGGACTACTTCTACGAGACCGCCACGGCCGACGATCTCGCGAACGCGGTCACCACGGCGCGCCAGCTGGGGATTCCATACTTCGTCCTCGGACTCGGCGCCAACATCCTCGTTGGGGACCGCGGATTTCGAGGACTCGTGATCCGCAATCGTGCGAGCCACGCGCGCTGGTCGGATGACGGCCATCTCTGGGTGGAGAGCGGCGCGGTGATGCGCGACCTCATTCTCGAAGCGGTGCGGCGCGGATGGTCCGGGCTGGAACACTACGTGGGGATCCCGAGCACCGTGGGCGGCGCGGTGTGGCAGAACCTGCACTTCCTCTCCCCCGCGCCCGAACGCGAGCGCACCGTGTTCATCGCCGAGGTGTTCGAGTCGTGCGACATCCTGAGCGCGGAGAGCGAGCGAAAAACGGTCGGGCCGGAGTACGTGAGCTTCGGCTACGACGACAGCGTCTTCCATCATCGCGATGACATCGCGCTCGCGGTGACCTTCAGGCTGCGGTCCGGCGACCCCGCCGAGATGCACCGCATCATGCAGGAGAACCTGAGCTGGCGTGGCGCTCGGCATCCCTGGCTCGACTGGCACCCGAGCGCGGGCTCTATCTTCAAGAAGATCGAGGGAGTGGGTGCGGGCCGGCTGGTCGATCAGTGCGGGCTCAAGGGCTTCCGCCACGGCAACGCGCAGATCTCGCACCTGCACGCGAACATCATGGTGAACCTGGGCGGTGCGACGGCAAAGGATGTGAAGGAGCTGATCGCGATCGCCCAGCGCGCGGTGGAGGAGAAGTTCGGCCAGCACCTCGAGCCCGAGATCAACTTCGTGGGCGAGTGACCGACGGGGTCAGGTCTTTAATTTCGAGCGGGCTGAGCAGTTGCTCAGCCCGCTCGAAATTAAAGACCTGACCCCGTCGGCTTGCATGGCAGGAACAAATAAAGTATACAATCGTGAGAACTAGAATAGAGTACAGTTCTCGCAGTGCCGACGTCCGACACCTGCCACGGAGGATCGCAACGTGAATCGCGCCGTACGCCGCGCTCTCCACGCCCCGCTGCTCGCCTCACTCGCACTCGCCACCGCATGCAGCGGAGGATCGGCCTCCGCGCCGCCAGGGCCGACTCCGACGAACTCCACGGTCACCCTCTCGCGCGACTCCGCCGTCCTCATCACCGGCGACACTCTCCGCCTCACCGCCACCGTCCGCGATGCGAATGGCCGGGTGATCGCCGATGCGCCGCTCCAGTGGAGCTCGAGCACGCCGACGGTGGCCACAGTCACCGGTGGACTGGTCACGGTCCTCGCGCAGGGCACCACGGAGATATCGGCCACCGCCGGCGGAGCGCCCGCGAAAGCCACCATCGTCACCTTCGCTGGGAGCGGCACGCGACAACCGGGGATGGAATCCTACGACCGGACCATCCCGCGTCTCATGGCGAAGTGGGAGATCCCCGGGGGTGCCGTTGCCGTCGTCAAGGACGGCAAGCTCCTCTTCGCGCGCGGCTACGGCTACGCCGACGTGGAGGCGCACCAGCCTGTCCAAGCCGACGCGCTCTTCCGCATCGCCTCGGTCTCCAAGCCGATCACCAGCGCAGCCATCTTGAAGCTCGTCGACGAAGGGAAGCTCTCGCTCGACGACCACCCCTTCGCCATCCTGTCCGACATCACCGCGCCGGAAGGGAGCACGGAGGATCCTCGACTCGCCGGAATCACCATCCGACTGCTCCTCCAGCACGCCGGTGGCTGGGATCGCGACGCCAGTGGCGACCCGATGTTCATGTCGTCCACCATCGCCGATGCGCTCGGTACCGAGGCGCCCGCGAAAACGGTGGACATCATCCGCTACATGCGCGGGAAGCCGCTCGACTTCGATCCTGGAACGCGCTACGTCTACTCGAACCTCGGCTACGCCGTGCTCGGAAGGGTGATCGAGAAGGTCACCGGCCAGTCGTACGACGAGTACGTGAAGTCGGCGGTGCTCGAGCCGATGGGGATCTCGCGCATGGAGATCGGCGCGTCGCTCGCGAGCGGGCGACTCGAGGGCGAGGTGAAGTACTACGAGAAGGCGGGCAACACGACGTCAGTATTCCCCGGAGGCGGCTCGGTACCCTGGCCGTACGGCGGATTCCATCTCGAGGCGATGGACTCGCACGGCGCATGGGTCGCGTCCACCATCGATCTCCTCCGCTTCCTCGTGCACATCGACCCGCGTACCGCACCCGCGCCCTTCCTATCGACGACGAGCACCAACGCGATGCTCGCGCGCCCCGACGCGCCGCTCTGGCAGGGGAGCGCCTACTGGTACGGGCTGGGCTGGCTGGTACGACCGTCGGGTGGCGACGCGAACTGGTGGCACGACGGCTCTCTCCCCGGAACGACGACTCTCCTGGTGCGCGCCTACAACGGCCTCGACTGGGTCGCGCTCTTCAACGCACGCTCGTCATCGTCGTCGTCCAGTTTCGCCGCGGAGCTCGATACCGCGCTCTGGGCCGCTGCCGGTGCCGTCACCCAGTGGCCAACCGGGTTAACGGGGTCTCACGACGGGGTCAGGTCTTTAATTTCGAGCGGGCTGAGCATTCGCTCAGCCCGCTC
>JBIQMO010000006.1:0-72618 GCA_044463245.1 Gemmatimonas aurantiaca | reverse complement strand
CAAAGCGAGAACTCAACTGGGGACGTCTCTCCAAGACGCTCTCGTTCTGGCTGCTCATCATCCTGATCCCGATCGCCTTCTTCCGGCTCTCGGGAGGGGCGGGGAACGCCCCCACGGAGATCGACTACACGCAGTACAGCCAGGAGCTGGACCGCGGCAACGTCTCCAAGGTCAACATCCAGGATGGGAAGGTCATCACCGGAGATCTGAAGTCCAAGATTCACGTCGGTGACAAGGACATCAGCAAGTTCACGGTGCGACTCCCCGTGGCCAACGACTCCAAGGAAGTCGAGCGGCTGCGCGACAATCACGTGGTGATCCAGGCGGAGGATGCCAAGCCATCCTTCGGCGGCTACCTCGTGATGTGGCTCCCCTACATCCTGATCTTCGGCTTCTGGCTCTTCCTCTTCCGGCAGATGCAGGCGGGAGGCGCCAAGGCGTTCAGCTTCGGGAAGAGCAAGGCAAAGCTGCTCACAGGCGACACTCCCAAGGTCACCTTCGCGGACGTCGCTGGCGCCGATGAGGCGAAGGAGGAGCTGGAAGAGATCATCGAGTTCCTCAAGGACCCGCAGCGCTACACGCGTCTGGGCGGGCGGCTCCCGAAGGGCGTGCTTCTCGTGGGCCCCCCGGGTACAGGTAAGACGCTCCTCGCGCGCGCCGTGGCCGGCGAGGCGGGGCGGCCTTTCTTCTCGATGTCCGGTTCCGACTTCGTGGAGATGTTCGTGGGCGTCGGCGCGAGCCGCGTACGCGATCTCTTCGAGCAGGGTAAGGCGCACGCGCCGTGCATAATCTTCATCGACGAGATCGACGCCGTCGGCCGCCACCGTGGAGCCGGCCTGGGCGGCGGTCACGACGAGCGCGAGCAGACGCTGAACCAGCTCCTCGTGGAGATGGACGGCTTCGAGTCGAACGACGGCGTCATCCTCATCGCGGCCACGAACCGCCCCGATGTGCTCGATCCGGCGCTCCTCCGTCCGGGCCGCTTCGACCGGCAGGTGATGGTCGACCTCCCGGACCTCCGCGGTCGCGAGGAGATCCTTCGCGTGCACCTGCGCAAGGTGCCCGTGGCGGACGACGTGGATCCGAGCGTGATCGCGCGCGGCACGCCGGGGATGTCCGGCGCCGACCTGGCGAACCTCGTCAACGAGTCCGCGCTCCTGGCCGCGCGCCGCGCGCACGAGCGCGTCTTCCTCCTCGATCTCGAGGAAGCGAAGGACAAGGTGATGCTCGGCGCCGAGCGGAAGTCGATGGTGATGAAGGAGAGCGAGAAGCGGAACACGGCCTACCACGAGGCGGGCCACGCGGTGTGCGCCATCAAGACGCCCGGCTGCGACCCGCTCCACAAGGTCACCATCGTCCCGCGTGGTCGCGCGCTCGGGCTGGCGTTCACGCTTCCCGAGGAGGATCGCTACTCCATCACGCGGCAGCAGCTCGAGGCGATGCTCGTCATGACCTACGGCGGTCGCGTTTCCGAGGAGCTCATCTTCGGTCACGACAAGGTCACCACCGGGGCTGCCAACGACATCCAGAAGGCGACCTCGCTCGCGCGTCGCTACGTCTCGCAGTGGGGACTCTCGGACGCGGTTGGCCCGATGCTGGTTGGCGACAACGAGCAGGAGGTCTTCCTCGGCCGCGAGCTCAGCCACCGTCGCGAGGTCTCCGAGAAGACCGCGCAGCTGGTGGACGCCGAGGTGGCCAGGCTGCTGACCGACTCGTACGAGCGGGCGAAGAAGACGCTGGAGGACAATATCGACCTCCTGCACGCCATCGCCGGTGCCCTTCTGGAGCGCGAGACGCTGACCTCCGACGACATCGCCATTCTCGTCGAAGGTGGGACTCTGCCGCCCCGTAAGGCGCCGACTCCAGCCGGCAACGCCGCTCAGACGGCGCCCACTCCCGCGACGCAGCCGAAACCCGCCAAGCCGCCGCTGCTCGGCGGTCCGGAGATCGCGCCGGCGTGATTACTACAGGGACGGGGTCAGGTCTTTAATTTCGAGCCGTATGAGCGACCGCTCATACGGCTCGAAATTAAAGACCTGACCCCGTCGGCTCCCTGAACCCTCGTCGTAATGCACTGGCAACTCCGCACCCGCACTCTCACTCTCGATGAGCCGAGGATACTCGGCATAGTCAACGTGACCCCCGACAGCTTCAGCGACGGGGGTCGCTTTTTTTCGGGAGAGGCGGCGGTGGCGCAGGGGCTGCGGCTCGTGGAGGAGGGGGCCGACATGCTGGACATCGGCGGGGAGTCCACCAGGCCGCAGGGAGCGACTCCTGTAGACGCTCGAGAGGAGTTGGCGAGGGTGCTCCCAGTGGTGAGAGCGCTGCACGAGCGAGCGCCGGAGGTGCCGATCTCCGTCGACACGGTCAAGAGCGTGGTGGCAGCCGCTGTGCTCGATGCGGGTGCGGAGGTGATCAACGACGTCTCCGCGTTCCGACTCGATCCGGAGAGCGCCGAGGTCTGCGCGCGCACCGGGGCGGGAGTGATCCTCATGCACTCGCGCGGGAGCGTGGCGGACATGGCCACCTACCAGCACGCGACCTACGGCGCGGATGTCGCGGCGGATGTGATCGCGGAGCTGTGCGAGAGCGTCCGGCTGGCGGAAGCGGTGGGGGTCGAGCGGAGCAGGATCGCGCTCGATCCGGGCATCGGCTTCTCGAAGCGGAGCGAGCAGTCGCTCGCGGTGCTGCGCGCGATCCCCCGATTCGCCGCTCTGGGGTATCCAGTGGTTGTGGGAGCATCGCGCAAGCGCTTCATTGGTGAATTGACGGGCGTGTCGAATCCGGCGGAGCGTGTGGAGGGGACGGTGGGCGCCAACGTAATGGCGCTGGCGCTGGGCGCGCGCATCTTTAGAGTACACGACGTGCGCGCGACGCGGCGCGCACTGGACGTCGGGTGGGCAATTCTGCAGAGCGGCGGCGAAGAGTGAGCATCCTGGATCAGTTCCGATTCCTCCACTTCGGGTGGCGCGACGCGATAGAGATCGCGATCGTGGCGTACGGCTTCTACCGCCTTCTGCTGCTCATCCATGGCACGCGCGCCATCCAGATGCTCATCGGGATCATGGTGCTCGCGCTCGCGTACGCGCTGGCGTGGCTCTTCAAGTTCACGATGATCACGTACGTGATGGAGTTCGCCTTCCCGTACGCAGCGTTCGCCGCGCTCATCATCTTCCAGCCCGAGCTGCGCGCCGCGCTGGCGCGGCTGGGGCAGTCGCGCGTGACGAAGTTCTTCCGGAGCATCGAGGTGAGCAGCGTGGCGGATGAGATCACCGGTGCGGTGGAGCGCCTGAGTCGCTCCGGGATCGGTTGCATCATCGCCGTCGAGCGAGAGACTGCGCTCGGCGACTACGTCTCGTCGGGAACCGCGATGCAGGCGAAGGTCTCGGCGGATCTGCTCGCGACGATCTTCACGCCCTACTCGCCGCTGCACGACGGCGCGGTGATCATCCGCGGAGACTCGATCATCGGGGCCGGTGCCATCCTGCCGCTTTCGCAGGAGCCACCGCGCGACCGTACGCTCGGCACGCGCCACCGCGCCGCGATCGGGCTGAGCGAAGAGACCGATGCGCTCGTGATCGTCGTCTCCGAGGAGACGGCGCAGATCTCCGTGGCACAGTACGGTCGACTCCAGCGCGGGCTCACCATTCCCCAGCTGCGCGACATCATCTCCGGTCGCGAGCCGCGAACGGCTACGGGGGAGCACCCGGTATTGCAACTCCGAGCGTGAGCTTCGCCGGAGGGAGGGCGCCCGGGGACGCCGCCCGCGCGCCTGCTCTCCCCGGTGGTGCCGCTCCGATCATCGCCGTGCTGGTGATGGGCGCGGTATACCTCGCCACGCTCGCGCCGGGCCTCACCTTCTGGGATTCCGGGGAGCTGATCGCGGCGGTGCACTCGGTAGGCATCCCGCACCCGCCTGGAACGCCGCTCTATGTAATGCTCGCGCGAAGCTGGCGGGAGCTGGCGTGGCCGCTCTCCACGGCCGCCGCCACCAACAGCTTCTCGGCGCTGTCCACCGCGCTCACCGTGGGAGCTCTCGCATGGCTTCTCTCGCGCACCACTCGCCTCCCCTGGGCGGCGCTCGGAGCGGCGCTCTGCGCGGGTGCCATGTCCACCGTCTGGCTCGATGCCAACGAGGCGGAGGTGTACGCGGCCGCGCTCCTCCTGAGCGTGGCGATGCTCCTCGCCGCCGAGCGCGCGGGTGCGGCCTCTTTGCGCTCCGGGAGCATTCGCTGGGTGGTGCTCACCGCGTACATCATGGCGCTGGCCGTCCCCCTCCACATCAGCGCCCTCGTAGCGGCGCCCGCGGCAATCGTGCTCGCCGCGCACGGGGACGCCTCGCACGGGGGTGCGGCGCCCGGGGGTGCCTCGCCCGGTGGGGCGACGCGCGTCGATTGGTCGATCGCGGTGATACTCTCGGGCGCTTTCGTGGCAGCGGTAGGCGCGGGACTCGCCGAGTGGATGATCGCGGCGTTGGGCGCTCTCATCCTCGTGCTCGGCCCGCTCGTCGCGCGTGCGGATCGTGCACGATGCGCGAGGACCGCCGTGCTGGTGGCCGTGGTACTCGCGCTCGGGATCTCCGCGATAGCGTTCATGCCCATCCGCTCGCTGCACGCACCGGCGCTCGACAGCGGAAGCCCAACCAGTTGGAGCGCGCTCTGGGATGTGATCGCCCGCCGGCAGTACGAGGTGCAGGGGCTCTGGCCGCGGCAGGCGCCACTCTGGGCGCAGCTGGCCAACTTCTTCGAATACGCCGACTGGCAGATCGCCCTCGGGCTCGCGCCGGGCGTGGCGCCGTCGTGGCTGCGCACGCCCTTCACGATTCTCTACGCCCTCCTCGGCGTGTACGGAGCGGCGCGGCACCGCGAGATCGACGTGCGGAGCTGGCGCGCCTTCGTCGTGCTCATGGTGTGCGCGAGTCTGGGACTCGTCGTCTACATGAACTTCAAGGCGGGCGCCTCCTTCGGCTACGGCGTGCTCCCGGATTCGCTCCCACACGAGGCGCGCGAGCGCGACTACTTCTTCTCGCTCGCTTTCTTCACGTGGGGAGCGTGGGCGGGCTTCGGCGCGGTGCTCCTGCTCGCGAGGCGATCGCGGTCGCTCATCCCGGCCGGGCTCGCGCTCGCCGCGCTCCCGATAGCGCTCAACTGGCGCGCGGTGGATCGCACACGAGAGCCGGAGGCGAGCGCGCCACGACGGGTGGCGAGCGCGATGCTCTGGTCCGCGCCGCCCCGCTCGGTGCTGGTTACCTGGGGAGACAATGATTCGTTCCCGCTCTGGTACATGCAGGTGGTGGAGGGGGCGAGGCGCGACGTCACGGTCGTGGTGGCACCACTGATCGGTGCCAGGTGGTACCGGGAGCAGCTCGCGCGGCGCGACTCGCTCCTCCTCGAGAGCGACGTCGAGCAGCCGTGGGGCGAGCCATCGGTTCTCGAGACGATCGCCGAGCGCGCGAGGGTGAACGGGAGACCGTTGGCCGTCGCGATCACGGGCGATTCGTCGGAGCTCCGGTCGCTCGGCGATGGCTGGATCATGCGAGGCGTCGCCTACGTCAACGAAGCTCCATCCCCCACGACCGTCGCGGTGCGGGGACTCCTCGCCCCCGTGGACACGGCGGTGGCGCGAGAGTTCGTGGAACGCTTCGGGAACGAGCAGCCGCACCCTCTCCGCGACGCCACCGACCCCGCGCCGCGGGTCATGGCGCGGCTGCTCGACTGCCCCGGAGCGGCGCTCGTGGCGGCGCGCGCCGGGGCTCGCGTCGATTCGCTTGCCTCGGGGTGTAAATGGCGATAGTTTCACGGCTTATGCCATTTTGTGACCTCCCGGCGCGGGTTGCCGAAGTGCGTGAGCGGATCGCGGCGGCGGTCGAACGGGGCGGGCACGCGCAGCGCGTGACCATCGTGGCCGTTACCAAGACCCACGGGCCCGATGCGGTGCGTGCGGCGTGGGACGCGGGGATCGCCGATGTGGGCGAGAATCGCATCCAGGAGGCGACGAGCAAGATGCGCGAGGTCGACCTGCCGGTGCACTGGCACCTCATCGGCCACCTCCAGCGAAACAAGGTGAAGTCGCTCGAGGGCTTCTCGCTCGTCCATTCGATTGACAGCACGCGGCTCGCCGATGCGGTGAGCGACTTCGGTGTGGCGCGCGGCACACCAGTGGACGTGCTCGTGCAGGTGAACGTGGTGGGCGAGGAGAGCAAGGGCGGCTTCAGTCTGGCGGAGCTGCCGGCGGAGGTCGAGCGCTTTCACGAGCGAGCAGGGGTACGAGTGCTCGGCGTGATGACGATGGCCCCGCTGGACGCCGACGAGTCCACGCTGCGACGAGTCTTCGCGGGCGCGCGCTCGGCGCGGGATCTGCTTTGCGAGGCGGGCCTCCCGGCCACCGAGCTGTCCATGGGTATGTCTAACGATTACGAAGTAGCGGTGGAGGAAGGGGCCACGATGGTCCGCCTGGGCACCATCCTGTTCGGAGCAAGAGGCACATGACCGACGAATCATTTCACCTGACACCGCTCGACGTCCGCCGGTACGACTTCGGCGCAAAGGCCTTCCGGGGCTACGACGAGAACAAGGTCGAGGACTTCCGCAATCAGGTCGCCGACGAGCTCGAGCGGCTCACACGCGCCAACCAGGAGTTGGAGTCGAAGGCGCGCGGCTTTCACGAGCAGCTCCGTGCCTTTCGCGAGAGAGACAAGGCGCTCAACGATGCCCTCGTCTCCGCGCAGCAGCTTCGCGCCGAGATTCGGGAGCAGGCCGAGCGCGAGGCGCAGCTCATCCTGCGTGAGGCGCGTGCGGAGAGCGACCAGATGGTCGCCGAGGCGCGCGCGGAGATCCGCCGCCTGGAGGCGGAGATCGCCGCGCTCGACAAGTCGCGTCTCACCTACATCGGCCAGCTCCGCGCGCTGGTCGAGCGCCAGCTCGCCGAGCTGAATGCAGCGAGTCTCCCGGCTCCGCCGCTGCGCAACAGCGGTGAGAACGAGGTGGTCGAGCCGCGCCAGCCAGTGAAGACGCCGGCGTGGCTGGAATCGCTCGTCAAGGAATGAGCACCTTCCGGCTGGATGACGCTCCTGCCGATCGGCGTCGCTCAGCGCCGGGCGAGCAGCACACGCGTCATCAGATCGAAGCATCCGCGGGAATCGTTCGACAGGTGTTCTCCGAGCCGCCGAGCGTGGCGATCATCCTCGGAACCGGCCTGGGCCAGCTCGCGCGCGCCATCGACGTGAAGGCGTCGATGAGCTACACCGAGATCCCCAACTTCCCTCTTTCCACCACGGAATCGCATGCCGGGCGGCTGCTCTTCGGTACGCTCGGCGGGAAGACCGTGGTGGCGATGCAGGGGCGCCTGCACATGTACGAGGGATACACCGCGCGACAGGTGAGCTTCCCCGTGCGTGTGATGCGCGCGCTTGGCGCCGGGACGCTCGTGGTGTCCAATGCCTGCGGAGGGATGAATCCGCTCTGGAATCCGGGTGAGGTCATGCTCATCGCGGACCACATCAACCTGCTCGGCGACAACCCGCTCATCGGCCCGAACGACGACGAGCTGGGGCCGCGCTTTCCCGACATGTCCGACGCCTACGACTCGGGGCTCAGGGAGATCGCGCGCAAGGTGGCGGTGGAGGAGCGGATAGTTCTGCGCGAGGGAGTGTACGCGGCGGTCACTGGACCGAATCTCGAAACGCGTGCCGAGTATCGCTTCCTGCGAACGATCGGCGCCGATGTGGTAGGGATGTCGACCGTCCCCGAGGTGATCGTGGCGGTGCACGGTGGAATGCGCGTGCTCGGGCTTTCGATCATCACGGACAGCTGCCTCCCCGATGCGCTGGAACCCGCAACGGTAGAGCAGATCATCAGCGTCGCCTCCTCGGCGGAGCCGGCGCTCGCGACACTGGTCAGAGGAGTGGTAGAACGACTGTGACAGCCGAAAGCACGGAAGTGAAGGAGCGGTATCGCAGGCTGCCATCCGAGCTCTCCGCCAACGCGCTCGAGAAGGAAGTGCTGGAGCGGTGGAGCGAAGAAGGGCTCATGGAGGAGACGCTGCGCGCGCGCGAGGGCGCCGAGAACTTCGTCTTCTACGAGGGGCCGCCCACGGCCAACGGCCGCCCCGGCATTCACCACGTCTTCGCCAGGACCGTCAAGGATCTCTTCTGCCGCTATCGCGTCATGAAGGGGTACCGCGTGCTGCGCAAGGCGGGCTGGGACACGCACGGTCTCCCGGTGGAGATCGAGGTGGAGAAGCAGCTCGGCATCAGCGGGAAGCAGCAGATCGAGGAAGTGGGAGTGGCCGAGTTCAATCGCCTTTCGCGCGAGAGCGTGTGGAGGTACAAGGGCGATTGGGAGGAGCTGAGCGCGCGCATCGGCTACTGGCTCGACTACAGCGATCCCTACATCACGTACTCGAACGATTACGTGGAAAGTGTGTGGTGGGCGCTGTCCACGCTCTTCGAGCGCGACCTTCTCTATCGCGGCCACAAGATCCTTCCGTACTGCCCGCGCTGTGGTACCGCGCTTTCGAGCCACGAGGTGGCGCAGGGATATGAGGACGTGAAGGATCCCAGCGTTTACGTGGCTTTGGAGCTGGAGGGTTCAGGAGGCAGGGTGCAGGGTTCAGGAACCGCCTCGGATTCGGGATCTACTCTCCGAGGTGGTTCTCCGAACCCTGCACTTCGTCGCATTCTCGTCTGGACCACCACTCCCTGGACGCTGGTTTCGAATGTGGCGCTGGCGGTGAATTCGGAGCTGGAGTACGTGGAGGTGCGGGTGCGGGAAGGGGTGGAGGTGAAGGGGAGCGCTTCCGTGCTCGGCGGGGGGACGCTGATACTCGCGGAGTCGCGGGCGGCGGCAGTGCTGGGGGAGGATTGGACGGATCGGTGGGATGTCGTGCGGCGCGTACGCGGCTCCGAGCTGGAGGGGCTGCGGTACAGGCGGCCGCTGGACTGGGTGGCGTATCCCGCGAGCGGTGAGCACGAGGTGATCGTTGCCGAGTCGTTCGTCTCCGCCGAAGACGGGAGCGGGGTGGTGCACATGGCACCCGCGTTCGGCGCGGACGACTACGCGGCGGGTCAGCGGCATGGGCTCGCGTTTCTGCAGCCAGTGGATGCGCGCGGCGAGTTTCCGGCGTCGATGCCGCTGGTGGGCGGGATGTTCGTCAAGAAGGCAGACCCGCTCATCATCGAGGAGCTGAAGCGGCGGGGGGTGCTCTGGAAGGCGGAGATCGTGGAGCACTCGTACCCGCACTGCTGGCGCTGCGGTACGCCGCTGCTGTACTACGCCCGCGAGTCGTGGTTCGTGCGCACCACGGCGTTCCGCGACGGGATGCTGGCGCGCAATGCGCGCGTGGACTGGCATCCGCCGGAGTCCGGGGCCGGACGCTTCGGCGAGTGGCTCAAGAACAACATCGACTGGGCGCTCTCGCGCGATCGCTACTGGGGCACGCCGCTCCCGCTCTGGGTGTGCGACCGTGATTCGTCGCACGTCGAAGCGGTGGGGAGTTACGAGCGGCTGGCGGAGCGGTGGGGCCACGCGCTCCCCGAGGACTTCGACCCGCACAAGCCATACATAGACGTCTATGCATGGCCGTGCGCCGAATGCGCGCGCTCGGGGGGAGACAGGCAGGGAATGATGCGCCGCACGCCGGAGGTGATCGATACCTGGTTCGACTCGGGATCGATGCCCTTCGCGCAGTGGCACTTTCCCTTCGAGAATCGGGAGACGTTCGAGTCGCAGTATCCGGCCGACTTCATCGCCGAGGGCGTGGACCAGACGCGCGGATGGTTCTATTCGCTCCTGGCGATCGCCACCGGGCTCGGCGACGCGCTCCCGGGGAACATCGCGCCGGGTGGAACGGACGCCTTCGCGGCGCCGTACCGGTCCGTGGTCGTCAACGATCTCGTGCTCGATGCCAACGGCGCCAAGATGTCGAAGAGCCGCGGGAACGCAGTGGACCCGTGGGCGGTGATCGAGAGCCATGGCGCCGACGCGGTACGGCTCTTTCTCATCGCGTCGAGCCAGGTGTGGATGCCGCGCCGCTTCGACGAGGATGCCATCCGCGAGACTTCCGGGCGCTTCCTGCTCACGCTCAAGAACACCTACAGCGGAATGTTCGCGCAGTACGCGAACTTCGGCTGGGAGCCGAGCGCCGAGGATCCCGCGCCGGCCGAGCGTCCGGTGGTGGATCGCTGGGTACTGTCGCGTCTGGCGACCGTGGAGCACGAGGTGGACGAGCTCCTCTGGCGCTACGAGGCGACGTCCGCCGCACGACTGGTGATGGACTTCCTGGTGGACGACGTCTCCAACTGGTACGTGCGGCTGAATCGTGCGCGCTTCTACGACGTGGACGGCGCGGACAACCGGGCGGCGTTCGCCACGCTCTACCAGGTGCTGGTGGCCGTGTGCCGGATGCTGGCACCCTTCGCGCCGTTCATCACGGACTGGATCCATCGCGAGCTGACGGGGAGCTCCGTGCACCTCGCGTCGTTCCGCACGCGCATCGCGAGCGCGTGGGGAGGGAGCGGGGCCGAGGCTGGCGCGACGGCTGGCGCGACGGCGGGCGGGGAAGTTCTCCCCGATCCCGAGCTCGAGCGGGCCATGAGCGACATTCGCCGGCTGGCCACGCTGGCGCGTGCGGCGCGCGAGGTGGCGGGCGTCAACGTTCGTCAACCGCTTTCGCGACTGGTATGTGTGGTGCCAAATTACAGGGCTGGGATGTTCGACGCCCTGGAGCCGCTGCTGCGGGGCGAGATCAACGTGAAGACGTTGGAATTCGCGTCGAGCGGTGATGAGCTGTTGCGCCTCGAGGCGAAGCCGAACTTCCGGTCGCTCGGGAAGCGCTTCGGCAAGCGTACGCCGCTCGCCGCCGCGGCGGTGAGTGCGCTCTCGAGCGAGGCGTTGATGGCTCACGAGAAGGGTGAGCCGCTGGTGATAGACCTGGATGGAGAGTCGCACGGGCTCTCCGAGGAGGACTTCGAGATCGTCCGGCGGGCCGCCGGCGAGATGACCGTACAGGAGGAGGGTGGATACGTCGCCGCCATCGACCCGACGGTGACACCCGAGCTCAGGCGCGAGGGAATCGCGCGGGAGCTCGTGAACAGGATTCAGCGGTTGCGGAAGGAGGCGCGCTTCGCCGTGAGCGATCGAATCCGCCTGCAGGTGACCGGCGGGATCGAGATCGAACAGGTGGTGCAAGGGTACAAGGACTACATCGCGAGCGAAGTGCTCGCGACCGAGGTAATCGCCGGCGGCCCGGTCGCCGGAAACCCCGACGCGGTGCAGATGGTGGAACTCATGGACGACACCGTCTCCATCGCCCTGACGAGAGTTCACAACTGATGCCGTCTTCAGCAGCCAGTCGGAAGAAGCCCAAGCCCATGACCAAGAAGATGCTCGCGCACTTCGAGAAGCGACTGATCGAGGAGCGCAGGCGAGTGCTCAAGGAGCTTGGAAACTACACCGAGACATTCAACGCGACGCCGCAGTCGGCGGACGGTGATCTCAGCTCGTATTCGTTCCACATGGCCGATCAGGGCACGGACGCGATGGAGCGTGAGAAGGCCTTCCTCTTCGCGAGCCAGGAGGGACGCTTCCTCTGGCACATCGACCAGGCACTCCGGCGTCTCTATCGTTCGCCCGACGAGTTCGGGAAGTGCCATAGCTGCGGGGAGTACATAGATTTCGACCGCCTCGATGCGCTGCCCCACGCGCGCCTGTGCATCGCCTGCAAGCAGCGTGAGGAAGATGGAAAGAAGCGGCAGCCACAGGCGAGCTAAAGGACCCCTGTTCTGGACGTTGATCGCGGCGATCGTCGCGATCGACGTCCTGACGAAGCTCATAGCCAAGAGCACGCTCGTCCCTTACCGCATGCCGCGGGAAGTGATCGGCGAGTGGGTTCGCTTCACCCTGGTCTTCAACCAGGGTGCCGCGTTCGGCCTTCACCTCGGACCCTGGTCGCGGCAGATCTTCCTGGTCCTCACGGTGGTGGCTCTGGTGATACTGGGCCGCCTCTACCGCGACACGCGCCCCGACGACCGCCTGCGCGTCATAGCCCTGGGCCTCGTCTGCGGTGGCGCCATCGGCAACCTCCTCGACCGGATCCGCTCCCCGATCGGCGTCGTGGACTTCCTCGACATCGGCGTCGGCAACTGGCGCTGGCCGACCTTCAACGTCGCCGACATCGCCGTCACGACGGGAGCCATCCTGCTGGCGTGGGCGTTGTGGGGGGAGGAGAGGGAGGAAGCAGAAAGCAGGGAGCAGGCAGCTGGAGGCAGTGGACTGCAGGGCTCAGGTCCGACGGGGTCAGGTCTTTAATTTCGAGGAGGCTGAGCTACTGCTCAGCCTCCTCGAAATTAAAGACCTGACCCCGTCGGACCCCTCCCTCCTGAACCCTTGTCCTCCGTGATCCACACTTTTCTCGTCGACCACTCCGGCACCACCCGCCTCGACGTCCTCATCGCGCGGAGACTGGAAATCTCGCGGACGCAGGCGGCGACGCTGATAGCTACGGACAGGGTGCGGGTTGCGGGGAGGAGGGAGAAGGCGAGCTACAGGCCGGAGGAAGGGGAGGAAGTGGTGGTCGAGATCCCTCCGCCCCCCGAGCATCCGGTGGTCGGCGAAGACATTCCCCTGAACATCGTTTTCGAGGACGACCAGCTCCTGGTGGTGGACAAGGCCGCCGGGATGGTGGTGCACCCGGCCCCGGGGCACTGGAGTGGGACTCTGGTGAACGCGCTCAAGGGGCGCGGCGGGGAGCTCTCCGCCTACGGTGGCGAGGGGCGCGAAGGGATCGTCCACCGGCTGGACAAGGACACATCGGGCCTCCTTCTGGTGGCCAAGACCGACCGGGCCCACCGGTCGCTGGGCCGCGCCCTGGCCCAACGTCGGATCATCCGACGCTACGCCGCCCTGGCGTGGGGGCACCTCCCGTCCGACAAGGTGACGGTCGAGAAGCCCATAGGGCGGGATCCGCGAGACCGAAAGCGGATGGCAATCGTCAGTACTGGACGAGCTGCGCGAACGGACTTCGTACGGCTCGCCAGGTTCGATTCGGCGGACCTGTTGCGTGCGCACCTGTACACGGGGCGGACGCACCAGATCCGCGTGCATCTCGGCTCTATCGGGCACCCCGTGGTGGGCGACGACACGTACGGTGGAGGCGGAGGGCGGCGGCTCGTGGCGCTCCCCCCGAAGCGGCACTTCCTCCACGCCGCGTGGCTGATCTTCCCGCACCCGGTGACCGGCGAGCTGGTGGATGTGCGATCGCCGCTTCCGGAAGACCTCCGGGTCTCTCTGGCCGCGGTTGCCGAACTGGATGATCTGCCGTCTCATCCGGATCCACTCGACGACTTTGGCTTCTACGATCTCGACAACTGAATCGGCCATCCGCCAGCTCGTGGTCTTCAGGCTGGCGGGCGGCACCTATGGAATCGAGCTCGATGCGGTTCGGGAGATAGTCCCCTTCCGCGGAGCGACGCGGCTTCCCGGTGCGCCATCCAGCGTGGCCGGGCTGGTGAACGTGCGCGGCTCGATCATCACAGTGATCGATCTCGGCGCGCAGCTCGAGGGCACTTCCTCGGCGCGCGACAGGTCATCGGTGATGCTGGTGGAATACGGTGCGAAGCTGGTGGGTGCCGCCGTGGATGAGGTTCTCGACGTGCGCAGAACCACCGACGTGGAGCTCGACGACGACGGTACGGGGCTGGCCGCCGATGCGGCCGTGCGGGCCGTCGGGCGGCTAGTCGAGGAAGAGGGGAGGGAGAGCGGCGTGATCACGCTTCTGGACATTCACGGCATCATCTCGCGAGTGCTCGCTTGAACGGAGGATGGGACGTTGAGTAACACGGTTCTGGTATGTGACGACGCAGTCTTCATGCGTACCCTGCTCGCCGACATCCTCACCCAGTCGGGATACGAGGTGATAGGCGAGGCGGAGACGGGGGTTCAGGCGATCGAGCGCTACAAGCAGCTCCGCCCGGACCTCGTGACCATGGACATCGTGATGCCCGACATGGGCGGCATCGATGCCGTCCGCGAGATCACGAAGTTCGACGCCGAAGCCCGAATCCTCATGTGCAGCGCCATGGGCCAGCAGGCCCTGGTCGTCGAAGCGATCCAGGCCGGCGCCAAGGACTTCGTCGTCAAACCCTTCCAGCCGAGCCGAGTGCTGGAAGCGGTGCAGAGGGTGATGGGGTGAGAACTGCAGGGTTCAGGAGGCAGGGTTCAGGGTTCAGGTACTACCTCGGGGTAGAGATCTCGTCTCCTGAGCACTTCCTGAATCCTGAAGCCTGAACCCTGAACCCTCGCGAGCGGAACCTGAACCGAGCATGGATCTCTCCAAGTACGCCGACCTCTTTCTCTCCGAGAGCCGCGAATACCTCTCGGCGATGAATCAGCACCTCCTCGAGCTCGAGCGCGAGCCCGGGGCGGAGGAGCCGGTGCGCGCCATCTTCAGGGCGGTGCACACGGTGAAGGGGATGAGCGCGACCATGGGGTACCAGGCGGTCGCGGATCTGGCGCACGAGCTCGAGAGCGTGCTCGATCGGGTACGGCGCGGGGAGCAGAGGGTGACCTCGGCGCTGATGGACGCGCTCTTCGAGTCGGCGGACGCGCTCGAGATGGCGGTCGAGCGGTCGGCGAAGGGGGAGGGTGAGGAGCTCGATCTCAGCGCGCTGGTGGAACGGCTGCGCGCGATCGGGCTCGAGGACGCGCGGGAGGTGGAAGAGCCAGGCGAAGGTGTGGCCGGGGGGGCGAAGGGTAGTGACTCGCGTCCCGCCGCTGCGGACGGATCGGCCGAGCAAACGCCGCGAGCCACGCCTTCGGCAACGCGGACCGTCAGGATCGACCTGCGTCGGCTCGACACGCTGATGAACCTGATGGGCGAGCTGGTCATCGCGCGCGGACGGCTCGCGGAGCTCGTCGCGCCGATGGATGATGGCGCGATCGGCGAGACCATGGCGCAGGCATCGCGCCTGATAGGCGAGCTGCAGGATGAGATCATGCTCTGCCGGATGGTGCCGGTGGGGCAGGTGTTCGATCGCTATCCGCGGCTGGTTCGCGACTCGGCGCGTGCGCTGGGGAAGGACGTTGCGTTCACGATGGTGGGGAACGAGATCGAGCTGGACAGGTCGATGCTCGTGGAGATCGGCGATCCGCTCGTGCACCTCCTTCGGAACGCGGTGGACCATGGAATCGAATCGCCGGAAGAGCGCGTGGCGGCGGGAAAGCCGGCCAGGGGCTCGCTCACGCTGAGCGTCGCTCGCGAGCGCTCGACGGTGACGATCCGCGTGACGGACGACGGCCGCGGCGTGGACCGCGAAAAGGTTCTCGCGCGGGCGCGGGCGACGGGGCTCGTGGAGGCGTCGCGCACCGAGCTCTCGGACGACGAGCTGGTGCGCCTGATCTCGCGCTCCGGGTTCACCACCGCCGAGCGCGTGACGGACATATCCGGGCGCGGCGTGGGAATAGACGCCGTGATGAACCGCGTGCGCTCGATGGGCGGCGCGGTGGAGATCCGGTCGAAGGCGGGTGAGGGGACCAGCGTGACGGTTCGCCTCCCGCTCACGCTGGCGATCGTGCGGGCACTGCTCGCTCGCGTGAGGGACGAGGTCTACGCGGTGCCGATGGCGCACGTGAACGAGACGGTGGAGCTGGTGCCGCGGGCGCTTCGCAGGGTACGAGGGCGCGAAGTGATGACGCTGCGCGACGACGTCCTCCCGCTGATCCGCTTCGACGAGCTGGTGCGGCTTCCGGCCGCCGGGGACGATGCGCGGCAGGTGATCGTCCTCGAGGTGGGTGAGCGCCGCGCTGGGCTGGTTGTCGATGAGCTCACGGGGCAGCAGGACATAGTCGTCAAGCAGTTCGATCCGGTACGGGATGCCGTGTCTCTGTTCAGCGGCGCGACGATCCTCTCCGACGGCGCTCCCGCGCTGATCGTGGATGTCGGAAGCCTCATGTAAGGAGCGGGAATGACAGACCTGATGTCGTTGAAGGAGCCGCAGCTCGATGCCCTCCGCGAGACGGCCAACATAGGCGCAGGCCACGCGGCGACGGCTCTCTCACAGATGACCGGTGCCACGATCATGATCAGCGTGCCCACCATCACGATCGCGGCGCTCGAGGATGTGCCCACGCAGATCGACGATGGCGAGGAGCCGATCGCCGCGGTGCTGATGCACATGCTGGGGGATCTCACCGGGCGCACGCTCCTGGTGTTCCCGAGGCCCACCGCGGTCCGGCTCGCGCAGCTCATGTTGCGCCGCCCGCACGACCCGGCCGCCGACTTCGGCGAGCTCGAGCAGTCGGCGATCAAGGAGGCTGGGAACATCCTCACGGGCGCCTACATGAACGCGCTGAGCGAGTTCATGGGGCTCATGCTCCTGCCATCGCCCCCGAGTCTTGCCGTGGACATGTCGGCTGCCGTCCTCACCACGGCATACCTGCAGTTCGGCAGCCACAAGGACATGGTATTCGCCGTGGAGACCCAGTTCTTCTTCCAGGGCACCGACGAGCGGCTGCGCGGCTTCTTCCTGCTCCTCCCCGACGTCGCCTCGCTCCAGACGCTCCTGCGCGCCGTTCGCGTCGCCTGACGATGGCTTCATCGCTGGCCTCGCAGCGCGACCGTGACATACTGCGGTCGTTCGCCCGGCGGATAGATCCGTCGGATGCCGGCGCGCACAACAACCTCGGCGTCCTCTACTACCACAAGGGGATGCACGAGGAGGCGGTGTCTGCGTTCGCGAAGGCGCTCGAGCTCGACCCCAAGATGCAGGTGGCCCAACGCAACCTGGAGGTTGCGTATTTCCGCACGGGCTACTACGACCGCCGCGTCACCGAGCTGCGCGAGCGGCTGCGCGCGCATCCCGACGACCGCGAGGCGCGCTGGGAGCTGGGGCGCGCGTATGCGTCGCTGGGCGACGTGGAGGAGGCGGTGGCCGAGTTCGAGGTGCTCCTCTCCCACTCGCCGGAAGACGTGGGCGCCATGGTGCAGCTCGCGCTCGCGAAGAAGAGCAGCGGCGATCTCGAAGCGGCGCAGGCGTGGCTCTCGCGCGCGCTGCAGCGCGAGCCGGACAGCCCGCTGATCAACTTCTACATCGGCGAGGTGCTCTACAACCGCGGTGCCAACGAGGATGCGATCGAGGCGCTGCGCCGCTCGATCGAGCTGAGCCCCGAGAACCCGGATGCGCACTACCTCCTCGGCTTCGTGCTGGGCGATCTCGGTCGCCACGAGGAAGCGCGCGCCGCCACGGGGCGCGCCATCCAGCTGAACCCTTCGCTCTCGCGTGCGCAGGCGAACCTGTCGCTCGATAGGTACAATCACTCGACCTACGAGGAGCTGGTCCCCGAGCGGCAGCAGCGGCATTCGCGCCAGCGGATGGAGGTGGCGCGCGAAGGTGGACTCGCGCACTACAATCTGGGGCTCGCGTTCCGGCGGCAGGGCTACTACGCGGAGGCGCTGCGCGAGTACCGCATCGCGCTCGAGCGCGATGAGGACCGGCTCCTCGTGCTGCAGGCGATGGCCGAGCTGCACCTGCTGAAGCGCGACCCGCAGGCCGCGATCGAGCTCTACGACCGGATCCTCGAGGAGCAGCCGGACAGCCCCAAGCTGTGGTGCGAGCGCGGTGTGGCGCTCCATCAGGACGGACGGCACGTCGAGGCCGAAGAGAGCTATCGCCGCGCACTGGAGATCGACCCGCTCTACGCCATCGCTCACAACGATCTGGGCGTGGCGGCGTACCACGCGGGCAATTCCGAAGGTGCGATGGAGGCCTTCCGTGCGGCGCTCGCGGCGCAGCCAGCCTTCGTGAAGGCGTGGCTGAACCTGGCGCTGATACTGTACCGTGCGCGGCGCGCGCAGCTGAGCCTCGAGGCGTACCGCCAGGCGCTCGCCGTCGAACCGGAGAATCCGGTCGCGTGGAACGGAATCGGACTGGTCCTGACGGAGCTGAAGAAGTTCGAGGATGCCCGCAATGCCTTCGTGCGCGCGATCAACAGCCGCGGCGATTTCGCGGAGGCGCACTATAACCTCGCCTTCACGCTCTCGAACCTCGGCGATTTCGCCGGCGCGCTGCGCGCCACCAAGCGCGCGCTGGAGCTCGATCCGTACTACGTACCGCAGAAGTTCGAGCTGGCCATCGATGTGGAGTACGAGGACCCCGATCTCTCGATCGCGCCCGAGCTGGAAGGCGTGGAGCGTCCCGAAGGCGCGGTGGGCGATTTCAACTTCGACGCCTCCGTCCTCGATTCGCTCTTCACCGACCTGGAGCGCTCGAGCGCCCAGGCGGCACATCGCGGCTCTGATACACGGCGCCGCGCCGACTCCACCTACGCCATGGCGGAGGACTACCTCGCGAAGGGGATGCTCGATCGCGCGGCGGCGGAGATCAACCGTGCGCTGGGACGGGGAGGGGACACATCCACCGGGATGACCCTCCTCGGCGACGTGTTCGCGCGGCAGGGGCTGCACGGCGAGGCTCTGGAGCGCTACCGCCAGGCGCGCAGCGTGAGCGCGGATGTGCCGCGAGCGATCGCGGGCGAGGTGCGCTCGCTTCTGGCTCTGGGGCGCGCGGTGGACGGGCGCGAGTCGGCGGAGTCGCTGCTGGCGGCCGACTCGTCGAACGTGGAGTCGCTGCTCCTCGTGGCCAGGGTGCGCGCGGAAGTGGGCGAGCCCGCGCTCGCGCGCGAGCTGCTGGACTCCGCGCGCAGGCTGGCCCCCGCGCGCGCCGACGTGCTCAAGCAGCTTGGCGATACCGCGCGGTCGGTGGGCGATGTGGATGGCGCGATCCAGGCGTATCGCGACGCGCTCGAGCTCGATACCGATTTCGCGGTGGTGCGCTACGACCTCGCCGAGCTCCTGGCTGCGCGCGGCGATGCGAGCGGCGCCGAGCGGGAGCTGCTCGCCGCGCTGGAGGCGGTGCCCACCTACGTGGAGGCCACCCTCGCGCTGGCCGCTGTGAGGCGGCGGTTCGGCCGCCAGCGCGAGGCGGTGGCGCCGCTCGTGGAGCTGCTGAGGCGCGACCCGTACAACTTGGACGCGCTGCTGGTGCTAGCGGAGATCCTCATGGAGCTGGGCCGCCGCGAGGATGCCGCCATCGCGGTGTCACGACTCCTGCGCTACGATCCGGACCACGCGGGCGCGCTCTTTCTGCACGGGCTCCTTCTCTCCGACGCTCACAAGTATCGCGAGGCGATCGCGCTCTGGCAGCGCGTCGTGGAGCTGGAGCCCGAGGGCGACTACGCTCTTCGGGCGCGTCGCGAGGCGCGCACGGCCGCGGACCTCCTTCGAATCTTCCGATCCCCGGCGGAGGCGGTGTCCTGATGGCCATCGAGGGACCGCTCCGCGAGCTCGGGATCCACGATGTCTTCCAGCTCCTCGATCTGAGCAGGAAGACGGGTACGCTCACGATCACCTCGTCGCTGCGCGACAACCAGGGCACGGTGTACTTCGACAACGGCGCCGTGGTGTACGCCGCGATCCGCAGCAACCCGCACCCGCTTGGCGAGCTGCTGATACGCTCCGGGAAGATCTCCGAGGGCGACCTGGCGCGTGCGCGCGATGCGCAGACGCGCTCGGCGGACAAGCGCCGCCTCGGCGAGATCCTCGTGGAGCGCGAGGCCATCACGCGCAAGGAGCTCGAGCGACAGGTGCGCTTCCAGGTGGAAGAGGTGGTGTTCGAGCTTCTCTCGTGGAGCGAGGGATTCTTCCGCTTCGAGGAGCAGCACACGCACGACGCGCCGGCGGAGGCGAGCATCAGGATCTCCACCGAGTCGCTCCTGATGGAAGGTGCGCGGCGCATAGACGAGTGGTCGCGCATCGAGGGGAAGGTGCCGCATCTCGGGGTGGTCCCCGCGCTCGCGGCGGTGGACGACTCGCACGCGGCGCTCCTGGACCTCCTGCCGGACGAGTGGCAGGTGCTCGCCGAGATAGATGGCGAGCGCGACCTGCGCGCCATCGCGTCGAACCTCGCGCGGAGCGACTTCGACGTCGCGCGCGTGGTGTTCGGGCTCCTGAGCACCGGGATTGTCGAGCTGGTGAAGGAAGATGCGCCCACTACCGCTCCCGCGATCGCCGCCGCGCGCGCGACGGCCTACATGGAGCAGGCGAAGGACGCTCTCCGCGGAGGGGATGTGGATGCCGCCATCACTGCCGCACGGCTGGCCGTGGCGGCGTCGGAGCAGCACGTGGGAGCCCGCCTGATGCTCGCGCGGGCGCTCGCCTGCGCGGGACGCCACGAGGAGGCCTCCGCCGAGCTGCGTGCCGCGCTCGAGGCCGATGCACTGAACGCCGAGGTCCACCTGGAGATGGGACACTGCGCCGCGCTCAGAGGAGATCTCGAGGACGCCGCGACGCACTGGGAGCGCTACCTCCGGCTCGCGCCGAGCGGCACGCTCGTCCCGCGAGTACGAAGCGCGGTGGAGAAGGCGGTCGCGCTTCGCAGCATCCTTCAGGAGTTCGCCCATGTCTGATGAGATCCGCCGACTGAGCGACGAGCTGGCGAGAGATCCCTCGAGTCTGGTGTTCATCCAGCTCGGCGAGGAGCTGCGCCGCACGGGGCAGCTCGATCTGGCGCTTCGGGTGGCCCTTCGCGGACTCGAGCGCCACCCGCACGACGCGGACGCGCACGATCTCCTCGCGAGGATCCACGTGGATCGCAACGAGCTGACCGCGGCCTTCGACGAATGGGACACGGTGCTGAAGCTGGCGCCGGGCCACGTGGGCGCGCGCAAGGGCGTGGGCTACGTCCTCTTCAAGCAGGGCCGGCTCGCCGAGGCCGAGCGCTATCTGAGCGAGGCCTCGACGCAGAACGTCGGCGACCCGTCCATCAATACCGCGCTGCACATGGTTCGCCGGATGCTCCACTACTCGGAGAGCTCCGCTTCGAGCACGGCCGGCGCGAACGGCAACGGCACCCGGCCGGTGGCGGATGCCGGTCGCAGGGTCGAGGAGGAAGCGCGCCGGCTCTTCGCCGACATACTGGGAGAGGGTGAACAGACCGCGCTCCTGCTCGATGCGTCCGGCCTCGTGACAGCGGGTCTCTACATCACGGAGGACGGTCGCGACGTGGGGCAGGAGATCGGTGCATCGCTGGCAGGCATCCGCGACGAGGCGGCGCGTGCCGCCGAGCACCTGGGGCTCGGTCCGTGGGCCTCGGTCACCTTCGAGACCGACGTGGCCACGGTGGCGATGGCGCCCGTGCGCGACGAGTCACTAGTGTTGGTCGCGGCGGCGCGCTCGGTGCCGCTGGGGCTCGTGCGGCGCGTGCTTCAGCAGTGCGGGCGGCGCGCCGGCGCCTGGCTGGAGACCACATCATGAGCACTACCCAGTTCACCGGTCTCATAACGACCCTCACGCGGCAGCGCGGTGTGCTCGGTTGTCTCGTCGTGAGCGAGCGCGATGGGATCATCGTCGATGCGGATGTGCAGGCGGGGGTCGACGCCGCCGCGGTTGCGGCGCTCGCAGCCGCGCTCTACCGGCGCGCGCGGCTCTGCTCCGAGGCCGCGGGCCTCTCTACGGTGAACTTCCTGCAGCTCGAGTCGGAACGCGGCCACATCTGCGCCGCGGGTCGCGACGACCTGGTGGCGGTAGTCGTGGCGGAGACGGGGGCGCCGGTGGCGCAGCTCCGCACGGTGATCCTGCAGTCGGTGGAGCAGCTCGCATGAGGGCGCGCGTCTCCGAAGCGTGGGTCGAGGCGCCGCTGCAGCGCTTCGCGGACCAGTCGCGCGTGACCTTCGCGCTGCTTCTCCAGCCGAGCGGTCAGGTGCTGGGGCAGTACGGCTTCACTCGTGCGATGGACGTGATGGCTGCCTGCTCGCTGGCCGCCGCCATCAACGTGACCGCGGCGCAGTTGGGCCGCGAGCTGGAGGGGACGCCCTTCCGCGAGCTGCACCACGCGGGGCGCCAGCGCGAGCTGTTCATCGCCGAGGCACGGACGGCGCGCGGGCCGATCCTGCTCCTCGCGGCGTTCGACGATCAGAGCTCCCTCGGGCTGGTGCGTCTCTACTTCCGCGATCTGTGCACGGCGCTCGCCGACGCTGCACCCGCGCCACCCCCCGCGCCCGAAGTCGCGGGGGACGTGGACCTCGGGGAGAATCTCGAGCGCGATCTCAATCGGAGTCTGGCCATCCTGTTCGGGCGCGCGCGCCCGGACTCGGAGGGGATGATTCCCGTTCCGCCATCCATTCCTCCTTCCTGAGCAGCCGGTGCCTCTCGTCAACTACGCGACCCGCGAGATCACCTGCAAGATCGTCTACTACGGCCCCGGAAGGTCGGGTAAGACGACGAACCTGCATTACATTTACGAGCAGGTTCCGAGCGCTCGCCGTGGCAAGATGGTGTCGCTCGCCACGCAGACGGATCGCACGCTCTTTTTCGATTTTCTCCCGCTGGACCTCGGCTCCATTTCAGGCTTCTCGACCCGCTTCCAGCTCTACACGGTGCCGGGCCAGGTGTACTACCAGGCCACGCGCAAGCTCGTGCTCCAGGGAGCGGACGGCGTGGTCTTCGTGGCCGACAGCCAGGCGCGCCAGCTCGAGGAGAACATCGAGAGCATGCAGGATCTCCACGCGAATCTCGCCGAGCACGGCATGGATGTGCGCGCCACCCCGCTCGTCATCCAGTACAACAAACAGGATCTGCCGCGCGAGCTGATATTGAGCGCGGAGGCGCTCGATGACGCCCTCAACTTCCGCGACCTCCCCGCCTTCACGGCTGACGCGCTGCACGGGCACGGTGTTTTCGAGACTCTGCGGGGAATCTCGGAGCAGGTGCTCCGTCGCCTGAGCGACGGGGCGCCCGGCGGTGCACGTTCGCGTGTGCGCGACACCGTAGGGAGCACCTGAGCGATGGAGCTGGATGCGCGCTACCGCTTCGACAACTTCGTCGTCGGCTCGGCGAATCGCCTGGCCGTTTCGGCCGCGCGCGCGGTGGCCCAGTCGCCAGGCGCCACCTACAACCCGCTCTTCATCTACAGCAGCTCGGGGCTCGGCAAGACGCACATCATGCTCGCCATCGCCAACCACGCGCGGCAGATCCAGCCGGACATGCGGGTGGAATATTCCACGGTGGACGAGTTCGTGAACGAGCTTACCGAGGCGGTGGCCGTGGGCTCCGTGGAGGCGTTCAGGCAGCGCCACCAGCGCACCGGGATGCTCCTCCTCGATGACATGCAGTTCCTTGCGGGGAGGCGCGAGACGCAGTCGGAGATGCTGCGCCTCTTCGACGCCCTGCAGCGCTCCGGGACGCAGGTCGTATTCACCAGCGACCGGCCGCCATCGGAGATCGCCGATCTCGACGAGCGTCTGATCACGCGCTTTTCCGGAGGGCTGGTGGTGGATGTCGCCGCGCCGGACTACGAGACGCGCATGGCGATCCTCCGCATGTGGTGCGAGAATCGAGGGACGCGCTTCGAACAGGGCGTGCTCGATGCGGTCGCGCGAATCGCGTTCGGCAACGTCCGCGAGTTACAGGGCGCACTCAACCGTCTCGTGGCATGCCAGTCGCTCACCGGCACGCTCGTGACGCCGGCGAGCGTGAACGCGCTGCTCGGCGAGCGCGCGGCGGTGGGGGCCGGGGCGGGATCGGGGCTCTCCGCGGGACCGGCGATGAGCGGAGAGTTCGCGAGCTTCATATCGGATGTCACCGAGGTGGTGTCGCAGCACCTCGAGTCGTGGCGCGGCCGCGTGACCGACGCGGTGAACCGCTGGCGTGCGGCCGGGTTCGAGACGGCGATGCTCGAGCGGCTTTTCGAGGGCCACGTCCCCGATGGTGCGCTCGGCGCGGAGGAGGTGGACGCGGCCCTCGCGCGCTACGAGGCGGCGGCGGAACGGCTGCGCGTCGTAGCCGCCGAAGCGGCGCGCCTGGGGCCCGATACGGTGCCCGCTCACCTGTTGCGCGATCCCGAGCGCTTGGCCGAAGCCGAGCGAGCGCTCGAGCGGGTGGTGGCCGCGAGCGAGCCGCTCCCAGGGCCGTGCGAGAAGTTCTCGAGAGCGAGCTTCGAGGTGGGCCCGTCGAACCAGCTCGCGGTCCACGCGATGAACGCGGTGATCGAGGAGCCCGGCACCAGGTACAATCCGCTCTTCGTACACGGCGGCGCCGGGGTGGGGAAGACGCACCTCCTCAACGCGCTCGGGAACGACCTCCTCGCGATGAGCGGCGGCTCGATGCGCGTGGCGTGCGTGAATGCGAGAGATTTCGTGGAGGAGCTGATCGAGGCGCTGGGCGACGGGAAGATCGAGCAGTGGCGCGCGCGCTACCGCGCCGTGGACGTGCTGATGCTCGATGATGTGCAGGCGTGCATCGGCAAGGAGCGCACGCAGGAGGAGCTCTTCCACCTCTTCAACGGCCTCTATTCGGCCGGCAGGCAGATGGTCTTCTCCGCCAACCGCGCGCCCACCACCATGACGGGGCTCGACGAACGCCTTCGTTCGCGCTTCGCGGGCGGTCTGGTGGCGGAGATCCAGTCGCCCGACGACGAGTTGCGTCGCAAGCTGTTCGCGAGTGCGCTCGCGGCTGCCGGAGTAGCGTACGATGCGGAGCTGGTGGACTACCTGGCCTCCTGGTCCACCGCCGGGGCGCCCGAGTTGAAGGCAATGGTGGAGCAGCTCGCCGAAGGCGCACGCACCTCCGGGGCACCGCTGGATGCGACGGTCGCCAGGCGCCTGCTGGAGGGGGAGCCGGCGGGCGAGGCGGGCGAGAACGAGCCGAGTGCACGTGCCCGGCGCGTGGCGTCGCCGAGCGGCTCGATGACGGCGATCCGCGCCAATGGGAAAGCCTACGACGCGATCCTCCTCGACCGTGAGAAGGTCATCTGGCACTGGCCGGAGATCTCCGGACGAGCGATCGAGGAGCTCCGCTGATGGCCATCAAGGGAAGCCTGCGCGAGGCGAGTCTCCCCGACGTCCTCCAGCTCCTGGCTATGGGGCAGAAGACCGGCTGCCTGAGCGTCACGGACCGGAGCAGCTTCGGCTACATCTACTTCGACCGGGGACGTATCTCGTACGCATCGATAGTGAATCGGCGCGACCGGCTGGGCGACATGCTCGTGAAGGCCGACATCATCGAGCCCGAGCAGCTGGAGCGCGCCATAAAGGCGCAGTCGAACGAGCAGCGCGACAAGCGCCTGGGAGAGATCCTGGTGGAGCAGGGCGCGATCTCGCGCGATGACCTGCACCACTACGTACGGGTGCAGATCGAAGAGGCGGTGTACTTCCTCTTTACCTGGACGCAGGGGACCTTCAGCTTCGAGGCGGACGTGCACCCCGAGGAGAGCGAGGTGCTCGTCGCCATCAACCCGGAGTCGCTTCTCCTCGAGGGAGCGCGCCGTGTCGACGAGTGGAGTCTGATTGACAAGAAGATCCCGAGCTTCGACATCATCTTCGCCGTCGATCGTGAGCGCCTCGACGCCAGCGCCGCGACGCTCACGCCCGTACAGGAGCGCCTTCTTCCGCTCATAGACGGCCGCCGCGACGTCACCGCCCTCGTGGAAGCATCTGGGATCGGGGAGTTCGAGGTCGGCAAGGCGCTGTACGGGCTCGCTACGGCGGCGTTCCTGCACCGCGTTGGCAAGTCGCGCCCCGCGGATGAGCTGGCGCGCGAGGCGCGCGTGGAGGAGCACCGCAACCTCGGCGTGGCGTTCTACAAGACGGGAATGCTCGAGGAGGCCACGCGCGAGTTTCGCAGGGTGGCAGAGTTGCGGGATGCGGACGTGCAGTCGCGCTTCTACCTCGGATTGATCGCGTTGCGTCAGGGGCTGCTGGAGGAGGCGACGATGCTCCTGCGCGAGGCGTCCGAGCGTCCGGATGCGCGCGCCGCGGTGTTCCACAACCTGGCGTACGCCCTCGAGCGCCAGGGGCGCTACCACGAGGCGGTGGATGTGTTGGGTAAGGCGCTCGATCACGGCGGGAGCGAGGATCCGCGCGTGCGCACCTCGCTCGGAATCCTCGCGCTCCGAACGGGCGATGTGGCCGAGGCGGACGCGGCGCTGACCGCCGCGCGCGCTCTCTGGGAGGCGCGCTCCCCGACGGCGGTGTGGTTCCACTACGCGGCGCTCGCCGCCGCCCTGATGAACGACACCGATCGCGCGCTCTCCATCATCGGCGAGGGGCTCGAGGCGCATCCCCACTCGGCTCCGCTCTACAGCCTGGCGTCGGTCATCCACGAACGCCGCGGCGACTACGACGCAGCGCAGCGAGCCGCGGAAGCCGGCGTGCACGAGGATGGAGACCCGCCGCTTCCCCAGCTCCACAAGAACCTCGGGGACGCGCTTTACCGCGCCGGACGCTACGATGACGCCCTCGAGGCGTACGAGCGCGCGATACGCACGAACCCCGATCTTGGCGATGACGTCTACCTGAGGGTCGGCAACATCCGCTTCAAGGGGCGGGAGCGGGACGCCGCAATCGAATCGTGGAAGCGCGCTCTGGAGCTGAACCCCGGGAACGAGACCGCGCGCGCGAACCTCGAGCTGGCGAGGACGTTGAACGCATGAACGAAGCAATTTCCGATCCCGACTTCGACCTGCTCACCCGGAAGATATCCCGCGACCGCAACTTCGGCTGCGCGAGCTACAAGGAGAAATGCCTGCGCAGGCGCATAGCGGTGCGCATGCGCGCGCGCGGCGTGCACACCTACCGCGAGTACGCGGAAATCCTCGACTCCGACGACGGAGAATACGAGCGGCTCCTCGACGCGCTCACCATCAACGTCACCAAGCTCTTTCGCAATCCGGATGCGTACGAGGCTGTCGCCCGGAGCGTGATACCGCCGCTCTGGGAGCGTACGGAAGGGAGGATCGGCATCTGGAGCGCGGGCTGCTCATCGGGAGAGGAGGCCTACTCGCTCGCGATTCTCGTGCACCGGCACGCTGCCATGCATGGCCAGCTCTCCTGGCTTCCGCGCACGACGATTCTCGGCACGGACATCGATCGGGCCAGTCTCGCTGCCGCGGAGCGGGCGGCCTACCCGGAGAGCGCGTTCGTCGATACGCCGCCGGAGCTCCGCGCCGAGTACTTCTCGGCGCACCCGCCGCACGCCGTCCGGGAGGATGTGAGGCGAATGGTGCGCTTCGAGCGTCGTGATCTGCTTCGCGATCCGCCGCCGGAATCCCTGCCGGATGGCATACACCTCATCGCCTGCAGGAACGTCATCATCTACTTCGACCGGAACACGCAGGAAGCGCTCTTCCAGCGGTTTCACGACGCACTGGCGCCGGGCGGGTATCTCCTCCTCGGCAAGGTCGAGACGCTGCTGGGGGCGGCTCGCTCCGGATTCGCCACGGTCGAGCCGCGCGAGCGCATCTTTCGTCGCCAATGAACGAGGTACGGGTGAAAGTGGCGGATGCGGCGGTGGAGCAGGGTGACGTGCTGATCTCCACCATAGGGCTCGGGTCGTGCGTCGCTATAGTGCTCCACGACGCCGAACGGCGCGTGGGTGGGCTCGCACACATCCTCCTTCCGAGCGAGACGCTCTCGCAGGACCGCACGAACAAGGCGAAGTTTCCGGCCACCGCGGTTCCCCTCCTGCTCGAGAAGATGCGCGTGCTGGGCGCCAATCGGTCGCGCATCGTGGCGAAGCTCGCTGGAGGAGCGAGCATGTTCGCCACGCTCCTTCCAACGAGCGGCCTGCACATGGGGGAGCGAAACCTGATCGCCGCGCGCGCGGCGCTCGCGCAGGCGAGCATCCCCATCGTCGCCGAGGACGTGGGTGGTGGGCACGGTCGCAACGTTTTCTTCAGCGTGGCATCGGGCGAGGTCGAGGTGCGCTCGATGGTTCGGGGCAATGTCATCATCTGAGACATGCTCCGTCCTCGTCGTGGACGACAGCGCCTTCATGCGGAAGCTCATTTCCGAGATGGTGGCGTCGTCGGGCGAGTTTCGGGTGATCGCCACCGCGCGCAACGGGCTCGATGCGGTGGAGAAGGTGCACAAGCTCGCCCCGGATCTCGTCACGCTGGACATCGAGATGCCGCAGCTCGACGGGATCGGTGCGCTGGGCTACATCATGAGCGAGGCGCCACGGCCGGTGGTGATGCTGAGCGGTGCCGCGACGGGCGATGCCAACGACCTCGCCATCCGCGCGCTGGAGCTCGGAGCGGTGGAGTTCGTACGCAAGCCATCCGGGCCGATCAGCATGGATCTCGACTCCGTGCGCGACCAGCTACTCACGGCGCTCCGCGCTGCGCGCGGGGTGAACCTCGGCGGTGTGGAGGTGCTGGCCCGCCCACGCACGCCCCCTTCGCTCCCGGCGATCGAGCATACGGGCGGTGCCACGCGTGTGGTGGCGATCGCGGCATCCACGGGCGGACCTCGCGCGCTGGCGGAGCTCATACCATCGCTCCCTCGCCCACTCGGCGCGGCGGTGCTGGTGGTACAGCACATGCCGTCGGGCTTCACGCGCAGTCTCGCGGAGCGACTCGACGCGCAGAGCGCGCTCGCGGTTCAGGAGGCGGTGGACGGTGACGTAGTCCAGCACGACCGCGTGTACATCGCGCCCGGCGGCTTTCACATGCGGATAGTCGTGATGGATGGCTTGCCGGTCGTGGCGCTCGATGACTCTCCCTCGATATGGGGGGTGCGGCCGTCGGCCGACCCGCTCTTCGAGTCGGTCGCCGCGATCTTCGGGGAGCGGGCGGTGGGAGTCGTGCTCACGGGTATGGGGCGTGACGGCGCCGCCGGCCTGCGCGCGATCCACGACGCGGGCGGTGTGGGGATCGCCCAGGACGCGGCTACATCCACCATCCACGGGATGCCGCGCGCGGCGGTCGCTGCGGGAGGGGTGGATCGAGTCGTGCCGCTGGGTGAGATGGCTCCGCAGATCGCCGGCTTCGCCGCGAGGGTGCCGGCATGAGCACGAGCGCGGACTCGCGGAGCGCCACTCTCGCGGTCTCGGACGCGGACGAGACGCTCGCGCAATTGCTTCTGGTCAGGATGGGCGGGGAGCTCTTCGCTATGGCGCTCGATGCGTGCGAGGAGGTGCTCGAGTGGCCCGGAGCGGAGCGCGTGGCCGGCATGCCACCGGATGCACTGGGTGTGTTCGCTCTGCGCGGTCAGCTGGTGAGCATCTACACGCCGGAGCGTGCGCTCGGCGTGAAGCGCGTCGTGGACGAAGGCGTTGCGCTCATCATCAACGCGCGGGGAAGGCGTATGGCGCTGGCGCTGGACGATGTGGAAGAGGTGATCGCAGTTGACACGGATGATCTCAGGCGGCCGGCACCGCGCGACGCGGCGGATGGTCTGCTGCTGGGAATCGCGCGGCACGGTGATGAGCTGGTGGCGGTGGTGGATGTGGAGGCGCTGGCCGCGGCATGCACGAACACGCTGGGTGGAGAGAGCCGATGAGCGAGAACACGTCGCACCAGGTAGTGACCTTTCGCGTGGGCGATGACGAGTTCGCGGCCGACATAATGGCGGTGGAGCGAGTACTCCGATACTCTCAGCCCACCGTGGTGCCGAACCTTCCCGGGTGGGTGGAGGGGGTGATCGAGTACGAGGGTCACGTGATCCCCGTGATAGATCTGGCGCGTCGCTTCGAGATCGAGCGCACCGGGGGATCGACCCAGAGCTCGGACGGTGGCGCGACGACGCGTCGCGTGATCGTCTTCGCCGTGGGCGACGAATGGATCGGCGCGGTGGTCGACTCGGTGCTCGAGGTCGTGGTCATCCCCGAGGAGCGCCTCTCGCCGCCCCCCGCGATCTTTCGCGGACTCTCGGCGGAGTACGTGCGCGGGCTGGTCCGGAGCGCCGACACGAAGCGGGGAGCGACCGCGGGCGGGTCGGCCGGATCGCTGCTCATCTTTCTCGAGGTGCAGCGGCTGCTGAGTGCCACCGAGCGGCTGCACCTCGAGCGTGCCATGGCCGACGCGGCTCACTCGCGGAACGCCGGGGATGAATCGTCCACGGACGGGGAGCGCGATGCCTGACGGGCAGCCGCCGCTCCGCGAGCGGCACGACGCCATAGCCGCGCGCATGGAGGACCCGGCCGCGGCGGGCGAGCGCGACGCGATCAAGGCGGAGATCATCGCGCTCTACAAGGATACCGAGCGCGAGATCGCCGCGCTCCGCGCGCTCCGCGAGGACATCAAGAAGCTCGTGGAGCGCTGGAAGGCGCTCACTCCGGCCGGCGGCGTCCAACGGCCCGCGGCACCCGCGCCGAGCGCGCCGCCCCCGGCGACTCCGGTGATGGCCGACCGCCTGGGCGCGTCCACGTACGTGGAGAAAGGGTGGAGTCTCATCTCGCTGGGCGATCATCAGGGAGCGGAGCGCGCTCTCCTCCACGCGCTCGAGCTCTCGCCCGATGATCCGGAGACGGAGTCGCTGCTCGGCTGGGCGCAGATGCTCCAGGAGAAGTACGACGAGGCGATGCTCACATTCCAGAAGGTGCTCACCCGTCAGCCGGCAAACTCGCTCGCGCGGATCAACCTCGGCTACATCTGCCTCAAGAAGCGCATCTTCGGCGAGGCCATCGAGCACCTCTCCCGAGCCATACGACTCGACAACGACCGCAAGGCCACGCTCTACGCGCACTTCTATCTCGGCCTGGTGTACTCGGAGAGAGAGATGTACGACGACGCGGAAGCGTTCTACCGGAAGGCGCTCGCGCTCGGTCCGAACCTGGTCGAGGCCTACTACGAGCTGGGCAGGGCGCTCTGGTTCGGCGGAAGGAAGGGGGCCGCGCTGCAGGCGTGGCGAGATGGCGAGGCGGCGAACAAGTTCAATCCATGGGGAAAGCGCTGCGCCGAGATGTTGAAGCTGGTCGAGGCTGGTGGCGCTCCGTCGCGCTCCACGCGGTAGCCGCCGCACTTCTGCTGGTCGGTGTCGCCGGCGTCGGGGCGGCCGCGCAGCAGGCACCTCTCAGGCTCGACAGCGGCCGGGTGACCGTAGTCGCCTATCCGCGCGATGCTCGCCTCGCGCGGTCGGTGCTCGAGAGTGCGGTCGCGAACGACAGCTTCCCCGGACTCCCGCGCTCCCGCGAACGGATACTGATAGCGATCGCGCCCGATGACCGGCGCTTCCGCGACTGGGTAGGCACCGGCGCTCCCGAGTGGGGCGCCGCCGTCGCAATCCCCTCGGAGCATCGCATCGTGATGCAGGGAAGCCGCGCTGGCTCCGACGCGGGGAACCCGATGCAGGTGCTCCGCCACGAGCTGGCGCATCTCGCTCTGCACGAGTACCTGGGCGATCTTCCGCCGCGCTGGTTCGACGAGGGGTACGCGAGCTACAGCGCCGGCGAGTGGGGAAGGGACGAGGTGCTCACGACGAGCATCGCGTTGCTGGCGCACGGGATCCCGCCGCTCGATTCTCTGGATGAGCAGTTCTACTTCGACGCCACCCGTGCCCAGGCCGCGTACGCGTTGTCGTACCGCGCAGTGGCTTCGCTGGCGGCGCTCGATCGCGAACGGGGCCTCGCGCTCTTTTTCCGCTACTGGAAGGAGGACGGCTCGATGGAGCAGGCGATCCGCCGCGCATACGGGATCACCGGGGCCGGCTTCGAGGAGCGCTGGCGGAAGGAGACTGCACGACGTTACGGCGCGCTGGCTCTGGCCGCCAACATGAGCGTGGCGCTCGCGCTCATCGGGCTGATCGTCGTACCGCTCTACGTGATGCGGCTGCGAAGCAAGAAGCGGCGCCTGGCGGCGATGCTGGCCGCCGACGAGGCGAGAGAGCGGGCCGAGCGAGAGAGCGCGCTGCGCGCGATACTGGAGCTCGGTCGCGACAGTAGTGATGGACGTGCTTGACACGTGGTATTGACGAGGTCTACACTATACGACATGTCGACACCGCAATCTGCGCCACGGCTGCGCCCGTACCTCTGGTGGGCGCTGGCGGTCGTGGCGCTCGCCGTTGGCTATGTAGACCTCGTTCGGGGCGGGATCACCCTCGGTCCCGTGCTACTGGTCATCGGTTACTGCGTCCTCATCCCACTGGCAATTCTCCGGAAGTAGACTCGCCCGCTCCACCGGGTATTTTCACAGGTGCCGGGCACGCGAGTTGATATGTACGGGCGGGCCGGCGATTTGCGGGGCGAATAGCTCAGTTGGTTAGAGCGCCTGCCTTACACGCAGGATGTCGGGGGTTCGAGTCCCTCTTCGCCCATTGTCGTACCGTAGAGGGATCATCGAGGCAGAGGTCGGGGTACTTTGTTCAACGACTCGGAGGTTTGGAAAGTGAAGGCACTGACACGTGAGGCGAAGACTGCGCTCTTCGGCCTGTTGGCCGCGAGCGCTGTGTGGGTCCCCTCTTCGCTCTCCGCCCAGAGGGGAACCGCGCCGCCGGCAAATACCCCGCGACTGATGGTGACGCCGTTCCGCGGTAACGAGAAAGGGCTCGGTTCGGAGGCGTCGGAAGCGGTGCTCGACAAGATCACCGACGACATCCCGCTCAAGACCCTCTTCGTCATCCCCAAGAAGTACGTCTGCCAGCAGCTCGAGGCCTCGGGCTTCAGCTGCGACAGCACGCCGGACCCGATCACGTCCAAGCTGCTCGCCACCGCGCTTCGCGCCGACGAGTACCTCGAGGGGACCATCACCAAGACGCCCAACGGGTACAAGCTCGAGACGCGCATGGTGCTGACGCGCGACAACAGCATGGTGCAGCCGCTCCCCACGGTCGAGGGGAGCAAGATCAAGGATCTCGCCAAGCAGGTGTCGAGCGAGCTTCAGGAGGCGCGCAAGCAGCTCCCCTCCGAGCGGCAGTGCGAGCTCGCCATCCGCGACGGGAAGCCTCAGGATGCGGCGGCCGCCGCGAGGCAGGCGATAGCCGCGTATCCGCGTTCCACGATCGGGCGCGTCTGCCTCGCCAACGCATATCTGGCGTTGAAGCAGCCGCCGGATTCCATCATCGAGGTGACCTCCAAGGCCATCGAGATAGATCCGCGCCTCAAGCCGGCGCTCGCGCTCGCGGCTGACGCCTACAAGGCGAAGTTCGACGCCACGAAGGACAGCACGGCGCTCGACAAGGCGGTAGACACCTGGGCAGCGATGCTCGCGGCGGATCCGAAGAACACCCGCCTCGTGCAGGATGTGACGGAGAAGATCGCTGCCAGCGGCAAGGCGGAGCGTGCCAAGCCGATCATCGTCAAGGCGGTTGATGAGAACCCGGGTGATCCTTCGCTGGTGCGCCTCAAGTGGCTCATCCTGCAGGCCACGAAGGACTACGCCGAGGCGGCGGCCACCGGTGAGCAGATGATCAAGAGCGACACCGCCGCTGCCGACACGGCGTTCTTCATCCGCCAAGCTTCCCTCTACGCGCTGGCCGAGCAGCCGCAGAAGGCGGCCGAGCTCACGGCGCGTGGCGTGGCGAAGTTCAAGAACAACGCCGCGCTCTGGTCACTGAACTCGCAGACGCAGCGCATCGCGGGACAGAATCAGGCCGCCGTGGAGGCGGCGAACCGCGCCATCCAGATCGATCCGAAGGCGGAGCACGTATATCTGCGCAAGGCGCAGGCGGAGCTCGAGCTCAAGCAGCCGGACAGCGCACTCGCCACACTGCGGGCTGGCCTCGCCGCCGGCCAGGACTCCTCTACGCTCGGACAGTTCGTCCTTGCCATGGGTAGCCAGGCCTACAAGGCGGCCGCCGATACCTCGCACCCGCCCAAGATCGAGGACTTCCAGAAGGCGGTGACCATCCTCGCACTGGCCGACAGCATCGCTCCGTCGCCGCAGGCCAAGTTCGTGATGGGTATCTCCGCATTCAGGGTGGGTGACATGGCAGTCCGCCAGAATGCGGATGCGAAGACTTGCGATCTGGCCAAGTTGGCGGAGGAGTCGTTCCTGACGGCACAGGTCAACATCGCCGCCGGCGGGTCGGTCGATCCGCAAACGGCGCAACAGCTGCTCGGCGGCTTGCAACAGTACACGCCAGCCGTGGAGTCGCAGGTCAAAAGATTCTGTAAGTAGCACAGCAGTGAAGTCTCTTCCGAACGCCCGCCGGATCCCTTCGGCGGGCGTTCGCGCTTGACGCCGCGCTTCGAGTTCCGCTAGTATGCTCTCCCCACAGTCACACGGCTCCGGGTCGGCAGGCGGCTATCATGAGCCGGTCCTCGCCGGCGAGGTGGTCGGCTTCCTTCGCGACAAGAGCAGAATCCTCGATGGCACGCTGGGTGGCGGCGCGCACACGCGCGCGCTGCTCGAGCAGGGTGCCACGGTGATCGGCCTCGATCGCGACCCCGAGGCGATCGCCGCGGCATCCGAGCGGCTGAGGGAGTACGAGCAGTCGGGTCGCTTCGTCCCGATTCTGGGCAATTTCGCCGATATAGACGAGATCGAGGCGACACGACATGCTCGCTTCGACGGCATCCTCCTGGACCTCGGTGTTTCCTCCCATCAGCTCGACGAGTTGGAGCGTGGCTTTTCCTTCCGCGAAGGCGCGCCTCTGGACATGCGCATGGGCAGCGACGCGTCGCTCGACGCAGCGGAGCTACTCGCGAGCGCCGATGAGCGGGAGCTCGCGCGCATCTTCCGCGAATACGGAGACGAGCCGCGCTCCGCGCGCCTCGCGCGCGAGATCGTACGACGTCGCGAGAATCGTCCCTTCCGGAGCAGCGACGACCTCGTGGGAGCCATCCGCGCGGTTCTCGGTCCTCGCTCCGGCCCTGCTGACTTCGCGCGACTCTTCCAGGCCGTTCGGATTGCGGTCAACAACGAGCTCGAGGGGCTCGCGCGGGCGCTCCCTTCGCTGCGCGACCATCTCGGGTCGAACGGCGTGATGGTCGTCATCTCGTATCACTCCGGCGAGGACCGCCTCGTGAAGCGCGCCTTCCGCGAGTGGAGCACGGCGTGCACCTGCCCTCCGCTCCAGCCGGTGTGTACCTGCGGCGGACGCGCTCTGGGGGAGACGCTCACCAGGAAGGCGGTGATCGCCACAGCGAGGGAGATCGAGCTGAACCCCCGCGCACGCAGCGCGCGGCTTCGGGCATGGCGCGCCAGGTAGCTCCGCGAGGGCGGGCCTGGGTTGCCCTGATTCTCGTGAGTTTCGTTCTGGTGGCCGCGAGCGTCATCTGGCGGAGGACCGCGGGCGTGGAGCAGGCGAGGGAGCTGCAAGCGCTCCGTAGCCGCAGAGCGCAGCTCGAGGCGAGAAAGGCGCAACTCGAGAGCGACATCAGACGGGCCTCGAGCAGGAGCGTCCTCCTCCCGATCGTCGAGCGCCGCCTGGACATGCATGTTCCGAACGACACGCAGGTCGTCATACTCACCCGAGCGCCACACACACCATAGATGCCACGCCTGACGCGCATCGCTCTGGTGCACGGAGCGCTCGTGCTCTTCGCGCTGGCGCTCATCGTCCGCGCGGGACAGGTGCAGCTCGTGCAGCGCTCGCAGTGGGCCGCGCGTGCCGAGCGTCAGCACTTCGCATCGTCCACCGTGCCGGCGCCCCGGGGAAACATCTACGATACTCGCGGAACGCCGCTGGCGCTGAGCCGCGAGATGATGCGCCTGAGCGTCGCCCCGCGCGAGGTGGCCAGCCCGAGGGAGCTCGCGAAGGCACTCACTCGGCTCGGAGTTCCTCGCTCCGCCATAACGCGCGCGGCAGACACTCATCGCGCCTGGGTTCCGCTCCCCGGGAGCTACCTCCCGAGTGAAGTGCAGGATGTGGTGGCGCTGCGCGGCGTCTACTCGGAGCCGGTCGAGGAACGCGTGTACACTGACCGCGCCGCCACGCGAAGAGTGGTGGGGTGGGTGGACTATCGGAGCGGCGAGCGTCGTGGCGGCGGTGGAGGTCTCGAGCTCACCCTCGATTCGCTCCTCAGCGGAATCGATGGTCGCACGACTCTCGCCCGCGACTCGCGCGGCAGGAAGATGGATCAGGCGGACGAAGCCGACGTCGAGCCGATCGCGGGTGCCAGCGTGAAGCTCACGATCAACCAGGAGCTGCAGGAGATCTCGCAGCGCGCGCTGGCACAGGCCATCGAGCGCACGCGAGCCGACGGCGGCGACATTGTCATCCTGGATCCGCACGACGGCGGGATACGCGCGATGGCGAGTGAGCGGGTGGCGGACAGGAGCTTCGGCAGCCCGGTGATCAGCGAGCCGTTCGAGCCGGGGTCCACGATGAAGCCGCTCTTCGCCTCGGCGCTGCTGCAGCGCGGCCTCGCCTCGCCCGGCGACAGCGTGGAGACCGAGAACGGCGTTTACACGATCGAGGGGCGCACCATCCGCGACGAGCATCCCGCCGAAGCGCTTTCGCTCGCCGACGTGATCAAGTACTCCAGCAACATCGGGATAGTGAAGTTCGTCTCCCGGATGAGCCCTCGCGACGAGTTCGAGACGCTGCGCGACTTCGGCTTCGGAATGCCGACGGGAATCGCGCTTCCGGGCGAGGCGGCCGGCGTCCTGCGAGTGCCGGCGCGCTGGTCGCGGCAGTCGGCCGCGTCGCTCGCGATGGGGTACGAAGTGTCGGTCACGCCGTTGCAGCTCGCCACGGCCTACGCCGCCGTCGCCAACGGGGGCGAGCTCCTGCAGCCGGCGATCGTGCAGGAGATCCGCGAGAGCGACGGCACTGTGGTGTACGAACATTCCCGGCGCGTGGTGCGGCGGGTGATGACTCCCGAGGTGGCGGCGAAGGTGCGCAGGATGTTGATGGGTGTCGTACAGGAAGGAACGGCGAAGAGCGCTGCCCTGGTCAACTACACGCTCGGCGGTAAGACAGGCACCGCGCGGCGCGTGGACCCGGGGCACGGCTATTCCGGCAAATACACTGCATCGTTCGTCGGCCTCTTCCCGGCGGAGAACCCGGAGTACGTGATCCTCGTGAAAGTCGACGGCCCGAGGGAGACCATCTACGGCGCCACCGCGGCGGCCCCGGTTCTCAAGATCGTGCTCGAGGCAGCGATCGCCTCGCGCGACGCGGCGCTCGATCGCAGCTCGCTCGCGTCGCGCACCTCGCTGGCGAGCAGCGAGGAGAGAGCTTCGTCGAAGCACGCCGATTCCGTCGATTACGAGGAGACCTCGGTGGATGGGCCACTTCCCGCGTTCAAGGCCACTCCCGTGCGCTTCGATCTGCCGACTTCGGCCGCTCGCGATACGGTTCCCGCGATCTCGCCCGAGCCGCGCACCATCCCCGACGTGCAGGGGCTCCCGGTACGACAGGCGGTTCGAGAACTGCACCGCGCGGGCTTCCACGTGCGGATCTCCGGGCTCGGTACGGCGACCGGTACTTCACCGGAGGCGGGCGCGCGGGCGGAGCCGGGCACGGTCGTGCGCCTCCTGATCTCGCGATGAGTACGTCGCCCGTGGCAGGTGGAGTGGATCTCCAGCGCATTCGCTCGGCGCTCGAGAAGGCCGGCCTCCTCGTGGAGACGAGCGGCACGCTGCCGGAGCGCGCGGCCGACATCACGGACGACAGCAGGATGGTCGCTCCGGGCGCGCTCTTCGTAGCCGTCCGCGGCTCCACGCGCGACGGGCACGAGTTCCTCCCGCAGGCGGAGGCGCAGGGCGCCGTCGCGGCGATCGTCGAGGAGCCGGGGCGAACATCGCTACCGCACATCGTGGTGAGCGATGGACGCCGCGCCACGCCGATCGCGGCGGCCGCTGCCTTCGGCGATCCCGCCAGCGCACTGCGGCTCGTGGGCGTCACCGGCACCAACGGGAAGACCACGACCGTGGGCCTCATCCGGCACCTCCTCGACGGTCAGGAAGGGCGCGCGGCGTCCGTGGGCACGCTCGGCATCCTGCTGGGGAGCGCCGGCGAGCCAGTGGAAGGTGGCGCGGGGCTCACTACGCCTGGTCCGGTGGAGCTGCAACGCATGCTCCGCGCGCTCGCCGATCGCGACGTGCGCTGGGTCGCGATGGAAGTGTCCTCGCACAGTCTCGACCAGCGTCGGGTCGAGGGACTGCTCTTCGACGCGGCCGTCTTCACCAACCTCACGCGCGACCATCTCGACTATCACGGAACGATGGAAGAGTACTTCGCGGCGAAGGCGCGCCTGGCGAGCCAGCTCGCTCCCGAGGGAGCCGCGGTGATCAATGGAGAGGATCCGGCGTGGCGCAACCTCCCTCCCGTACCGCGCGTGATCACCTTCGGAACGGAGCCGTCCGATACCGTTCACGCCGAGGCCGTGCACTTCAACCCGCGAGGGAGCGAGTGGCGACTCTGTGCCGGATCGCAGCGGCACTCGCTCACGCTCCCGCTCATCGGTGACTTCAACGTGATGAATGCGCTCGGAGCCGCCGCCGCGGCGTGGCACGTGGGGATGCCCATCTCGGCGATTGCCGCGCGGCTCCGCACGGCGCCGCAGGTCCCCGGCCGGCTGGAGATCATCAACGAGCGACCAACCGTGGTGCGCGACTACGCGCACACCCCCGACGCGCTCGAGCGCGCCATTGCCGCCGTGCGCCCGTTCACGCGACGGAGATTGATAGTGGTCTTCGGCTGCGGCGGCGATCGCGATCGAGGCAAGCGTCCGCAGATGGGGAACATCGCCGAGCGCGGCGCCGACCACGCGATCCTCACCTCCGACAACCCGCGGACCGAGGATCCGGAAGAGATCATCGACGACATCGAGCGAGGGATGCGCAGGGAGAATCACGAGCGGATCGAGGAGCGCGAGCTGGCGATCCTGCAGGCGCTGGACATGGCGGACCCCGACAACGACGTCGTGCTGCTCGCGGGGAAGGGACACGAGACGTATCAGATCCGCGGGACGACGAAGCTTCCATTCGACGAGAAGGCGATCGTGGCCGAGCTGACGGAGCGCAGGCGGTGAGCATGGCATTCTGGACCCTGGAGCGCGTGGGGGACGCGCTTCGACCGCAGCTCGTGGGGCTCGCGCCGGAGGGCGAAGCGCCGATCACCTCCATCTCCACCGACACGCGCGACATCCGCCCGGGCGACTGCTTCGTGGCGCTGGCGGGCGAGCGCTTCGATGCGCACGAGTTCCTCGCCGAGGCGGTGGCCCGCGGTGCGGCGGCGCTCGTGGTGAGCCGCGCTGGCGATCACTCCGCGCTCGGCGTACCGGTGTTTCGCGTGAGCGATACGCTTGCCGCGCTCGGATCGCTCGCCCGCTACCGGCGGCGCGCCTGGGCGTCCAACGGACCCGTAGTGGGAGTCGGCGGCTCGAATGGAAAGACCACCACCAAGGAGCTGATTCGCGGCGCGCTCTCCACGCGGCTCCGTGTGCACGCGACGCGCGCGAACCTGAACAACCTCGTGGGAGTGCCGAAGACACTCCTCGCGCTGCCGGACGACGCGACGGCGGCGGTGGTGGAGATGGGGATGAACGTTCCGGGCGAGATGGAGCGGCTGGTCGGTATCGTGGAGCCCGACATCTCGGTCGTCACCTGCATCGCGGAGGAGCACCTCGAGGGGCTCGGCGACATGGAAGGCGTGATGCGCGAAGAATCGTACATCTTCGACGGTGCGCGCGTCGCCATCGTGCCGGCGTCTCAGCCGGAGGTCGCGCGCGCTGCACGCGGGCGCGCGGGTCGAGTGGTGACGGCGGGACTCGGCGATGGAGACCTTCGCGCCGAGCGGTGGGGGCTCGCTGCCGACGGCCACGGGTGGCTCGAGGTCGAGGGCGTGCGGGTGTGCCCGCGAGTGCGCGGTGCGCACAACCTGCGCAACGCGATGCTCGCGCTCGCGGTGGCGCGCGAATGCGGCGTCGGTCTGGCGGACGCCGCGCGCGGCGTGGAGTCGGCCGAAGGGCCCGCGATGCGCACGGCGTGGGAGCAGCTCGGACGCGTCACCCTGATCAACGATGCGTACAACGCGAGCCCGGCGTCGATGCGCGCCGCACTAGAGCTGCTCGGTGGCCTTCCCGGCGGCCGGCAGCGAGTGGCGGTGCTGGGTACCATGCGGGAGCTCGGTTCCCACTCCGCGCGGCTGCACGAGGAGCTGGCGCGCGAAGCGCTGGGCACGTCGATAGAAGTGATCGCCGGCGCCGGAGAGATGGGCGTCGCGCTCCAGAGCGTCGGGGCGAGCGACCCGCGACTGGTAGTGGCTGAAGACATACACGATCTCTGGACCGCGCTCGTGCCGAGGTTGGCATCCGATGCGGTCATCCTCCTCAAGGCATCGCGCGGGGTAGAGCTCGAGCGCCTGGTCCCTTCAATAACCGCCTGGGCGAACAGCTAGTGCTCTATCACATCTTCGTCCGCCTCACCGACGCGTGCGGCTTCTGCAGTGTCTTCAATCTGTTCAACTACATCACCTTCAGATCGGCGGGAGCGGCCGTCACCGGCTTTCTCGTGGCGTTTCTGATCGGGCCGGGGATCATCGTCCGCTTGCGCGCTATGAAAGTGAGGCAGGTAGTGCGGCAGGGCACGCCCGAGACGCACGCGGGGAAGAGTCGGACGCCCACGATGGGGGGAGTGATCATACTCATCGCCGGGATCGTGCCCACGCTTCTCTGGGCCAGACTCGGGAACAAGTACGTCTGGATCGCGCTCTTCGTCACCGCGTGGATGGGCGCCATCGGCTTTCTCGACGACTACCTGAAGCTCAAGCAGAAGCGCGAGGGGAAGGAGAACGTCGGGCTGGTGGAGCGCTACAAGCTCGCGGGACAGCTCTCGCTCGGCATCATCCTCGGCGTCCTGCTGTGGCAGTTCCCACTGTCCACGCTTCCCGGTGCGTCGACCACGCTCCCGTTCTACAAGTACGTGCTGGTGGTACCGTTGTTCGCCTGGCTCTACGTGCCCTGGGTCGCGTTCGTCCTCACGGGCACCAGCAACGCGGTGAACCTCTCGGACGGGCTCGATGGCCTGGCTGCGGGGCTCACGGCGATCGCCATCGCCACCTTCGCGATCTTCGCCTATCTCATAGGGCGCGTGGACGCATCGCAGTACCTCGGGATCTTCTACCTGCGCGGCGCCGGCGAGCTAACGATCTTCTGCTCGGCGCTGATCGGCGCGCTGATCGGCTTCCTCTGGTACAACTGTCATCCGGCGGAAGTCTTCATGGGCGACACCGGCTCGCTCGCCCTGGGGGGCGCGCTCGGCGCGATCGCCATCCTCCTCAAGAGCGAATTTCTCCTCGTCCTGATCGGGGGAATGTTCGTGGCGGAGACCGGGTCGGTGATCATCCAGCGCACCATGTTCAAGCTGCGACGAAGGAAGCACGGCCTCGAGTACGCCAAGGCGCACCGAGTCTTTCTTCGCGCACCGCTCCACCATCATTTCGAGTTGAAGGGATGGACCGAGACACAGGTGGTGACCCGCTTCTGGATCCTGGGTATCTTCTGCGCGTTCATCGCGCTCACGACGCTCAAGCTGAGATGATCCCCGAAGAGTGGAGCCGCGGCGAGATCGCCGTCATCGGACTGGGCAAGAGCGGCCTCGCCGCGTCGCGACTTCTGGCGCGGCACGGATACCGGGTGTACGCGTCCGACTCGGGGAGCTCGCCTCTGATGGAGAGCGGTCTGGCGGATCTGCGTGCTGCCGGCGTGGCCGTCGACGTCGGCGGTCACGACATCGAGCGCATCTCTCGCGCGTCGCTGGTCGTGGCGAGTCCCGGCGTGCCACCGAGCTCCGAGGCGCTGCGCGCCGCGCGCGATGCCGGCATCCCGGTGGTGAGCGAGATCGAGATCGGGCTCCGCTTCCTGGGGCCCGCAACGCGCTACATCGCGGTAACCGGTACGAATGGGAAGACCACTACCACGGCGATGGTGGGGCACCTCCTCCGGTCGCTCGGCTACTCCACGGTGGATGCCGGCAACATCGGTACTCCGCTCACGGAGGTCGCGCTCTCCGAGGACCCTCCCCGGTGGCTCGCCCTCGAGATGTCGTCGTTCCAGCTGCACGACACGCCGAGCATAGCACCCGCGGTCGGAGTCCTCACCAACCTCAGCCCCGACCACCTCGACCGGTACGAGTCGGTACGCGACTACTACGCCGACAAGGCGCTCCTCTTCCGCAACGCCACGGAGGATTCGAAGTGGGTGGTGAACGATGCGGACGATGCGGCGGTGGAGATGGTCGCGCGCGTGAAGGGTCACCACTTTCACTTCGGCCGGTCGCGCCTCTGCGAGATGGTGTACGAGCGTCCCGGATCACCGTCGGATGGATGGCTTACCTGGCGCGGGCAGCGCATCATCAGACGCGACGAGATACCTCTCCTGGGCGACCACAACGTGGAGAACGCGATGGCCGCGGCTCTCGCGGTGATCGTGGCGGACGAGCTGCACGGCGATCGTGCCTCCCTCGATGCGATCGCCGAAGGGCTGCGGACCTTCGCCGCCCTCCCGCACCGCCTGGAGAGCGTCGTCGAGCGCGATGGCGTGCTCTGGATCAACGACTCCAAGGCCACCAACCCGAGCTCCACGCTCGTCGCGCTGCGTGCGATGACGAGGCCCGCGATCGTGCTGCTCGGCGGGCGGCACAAGGGTGAGCCCTACACATCTCTCGCCGAGCCGCTGAAGTCGATCGGGAAGGCCGTGATCGCGTACGGCGAGGCGGGTCCGATAGTGGAGCAGGATCTCTCCACTGTGCTCCCGGTGCACCGACTCGGCTTCGACTTCGAGGAGGTGATGGCGCTAGCCCGATCGCTCGCCGCACCGGGAGACGTGGTGCTCCTCTCGCCGGCCTGTTCGAGCTACGACATGTTCGCCAACTACGTGGAGCGCGGAAAGCGCTTTCGGGAGCTCGCGCGCGGGGAGGAGCCGTGAAGAACGCGGCGCCGCCGCCGATACGGGAGCGGTGGCGCATGGGTGTCGAGGCGCGAGCGCTCTTCATCATTACCGCCTCGCTTCTCGCCTTCGGGCTCGCGGTGCTCTACAGCGCCAGCGCGCTCCTCGCCGTGCGTGAAGGACACGAAAGCATGTTCTACCTCACGCGCCAGGTGGTCGGGGTAGGGCTCGGAACGATCCTGTTCGCGATTTTCGCGAAGGTCGATGCCGAGCGATGGCGAAAGTGGGCGTGGCCGCTGCTCGCCGTGAGTCTGGTGCTTCTCATCATCCCCGTGCTCCCCTTCACGGGAGCGATCGCGCCGCGCATCAACGGGTCGCGCAGGTGGGTGTATCTCGGCTTCGCGTTCCAGTCCTCCGAGCTCGCCAAGCTCGCCGTGGTGGCGTGGACGTCGATGCTGGTGGTGAAGAAGGGAGAGATGCTGCGCAGGCTCACCAAGGGGCTCCTCCCCTTTCTCGTGGTGCTGGCGGTGCTCGACCTCCTCGTGATACTCGAGCCGGACTTGTCCATGGCGATGACCTTCACGCTCATTATGGGTGTGGTCCTCTTCGCCGGCGGCGTCCGCATCGGTCACGTGGTGCTGCTCAGCATCCTGGCGATTCCGCTCCTCTGGCGTGAGGTCGAGAAGGCTCAGTACGCGCTTCTCCGGATGACTTCCTTCTTCGATCCGGGGCAGGCGCCCACCGAGGTGGGATACCAGCTCAAACAGTCGCTGATCGCGGTAGGGTCGGGAGGGCTCTTCGGCGTGGGCTTCGGCCAGGGGCGGCAGCAGATGGGCTTCGTGCCGTTCCCGTACAACGACTTCATAGCGAGCAACATCGGCGAGGAGTGGGGCTTCCTCGGAATACTTTTCATCACGCTCCTCTTCGCGATCTACGGGTGGCTCGGATTCCGGATCGCGCGCAAGGCGCGCACCCCCTTCCAGCAGCTCCTCGCGGTGGGAATCACATTCACCGTCGTGAGCACCGCGTTCCTGCACATCGGCGTGGTGATCGGGCTTCTTCCCACCACCGGCCTCACGCTTCCGTTCATCTCTTACGGGCGCACCAACCTGGTGCTGTCCATCATGATGACCGGGATCCTCGCGAACATCGGAAGCGAGCGGGAGCGTGTGGTCGGCGAGTACGCAACCAACCCGATGGTGCGCAACCCGCTGTGAGGGTCTTCTTCACCGGCGGCGGGACGGGCGGACATCTGTATCCCGCGCTCGCGATAGCGAGGGCTCTCGTCGAGCTCGAGCCATTGGCGCGACCGTTCTTCGTGGGCGCGCGGCGCGGCGTCGAGCGCGAGATCCTCCCCGGCACGGAGTTCGAGCACGTGCTGCTCGACCTGCATCCACTTTACAGGCGCACTCCGTGGAATAACTGGCGCACGGTGGCGGGGCTGGCCGGTGCTTGGCGTTCGCTCTCACGCGTGGCGCGGCGCGAGCGGCCCGCTCTGGTGGTAGGCACCGGGGGGTATGCGTCGGGAGCGGCGCTCGCATGGGCGGTGGCACACCGGGTGCCGATCGCGCTGCAGGAGCAGAACAGCCATCCCGGCATCACGACTCGTGCCTTCAGCCGCTTCGCGCGCGAGATCTACCTCGGCTACGATGAGGCGCGCACGCTGCTGCACCCGCGCTCCGATGCGTGGGTGGGCGACACCGGCAACCCGATCGAGCCGCCACCCGTGCCGCGTCCCGAGCGCTCATCGGCGCGCTCGAAGTGGGGATTTCCGCCGTCGGGCGGGCACGTGCTCCTGGTGGTGGGCGGGAGCCAGGGAGCGCGCGCTCTCAACGAGACGATGGCAGCCTGGGTGCGAAGCTCGCCCCCAGCCGACCTTTACATCATCTGGGGTACCGGGCGTCAGCAGTACGAGCGGTACGCCGAGCTGGCGTCTCCCACTGTGAGAGTCGTGCCCTACCTCTCGCCGATCGCCGATGCGTACGCGGCGAGCGACATCGCGCTCACGCGCGCGGGAGCGCTCACTCTCGCTGAGCTGTGCGCCTGGGGGATCGCTCCGATAGTGGTCCCGCTGCCGACCGCGGCCGCGGATCATCAGACGTACAACTCGATCGCGCTCGCGAATGCCGGCGCGGGCGTGCACATTCCGCAGGCGGAGCTGACGCTCGACGTGTTGAGCGCGCAGGTGGCTTCGCTGCTCGCGAATCCGGAGCGTCTCGAGCGGATGTCGAGCGCGGCGCTCGCACGCGCGCGTCCCGATGCCGCCGTCACCATCGCCCGCCGCATCATCGCGTTGAGCGCGCGTATCGCGGCCGGCGAGCGTTGAACGAGCGTATTGGACGCGTAGATGCCGCGAGAGTGAAGGGGCCAGCATCGCGTCAGCTCGATCACACTTGAGAGTAGGGTGCGGTGCGCGCTAGATTGGCCGCACCCCGAATGTCTCTCTTCGCTCCTTCCGATCCTCGCCCGGTTCACTTCATGGGCGCAGCCGGCGCCGGCATGAGCGCTCTCGCCGAGCTCCTTGCGCGACGCGGGGTGAGAGTAACCGGATGCGACGCAAACCCCGCATCGGTGGCGGATCTCGAAAAGGCGGGGGTGAGCGTAGCGCGCGGGCACGATCCCGCGCATGTGGAAGGTGCGCGCGCTGTGGTGGTGACCTCCGCCGTGCCGCGCGACCACGCCGAGCTCCAGGCAGCGCGCGAGAAGGGGATCCCAGTGATACGGCGCGCCGAGGCTCTGGCGGAGGCGGTCGCGGTGGGCGATGTGGTGGCCGTCGCCGGAACGCACGGAAAGACCACCACCACCGTGATGACCACCGAGGCGCTCAGCGCGGCGGGACTCGAGCCGACGGGGATCGTGGGCGGTCGCGTTGCTTCGTGGAACGGAAATCTGAGCGCGGGCTCCGACGAGCTCTTCGTGGTGGAGGCCGACGAGTACGACCGCTCTTTCCTCGCGCTGACGCCGACCGTGGCGGTGGTGACGAGCATCGAGGCGGATCACCTCGACATCTATCGCGACCTTACCGACATCAGGGAGACTTTCGCGCGCTTCGCTCGCGGCGCGCGAGCGATCGTCCTCTGCGCCGACGACGCCGGCGCCGACGCGCTCCCCACGCCGCCCACGGCCGAAGTGGTCCGTTACGGGATCTCTTCGACCGATGCGCGTCTGCTGGCTCGCGAGGTGGTCTTCGAGGTGGGCGGCGGAAGCACGTATCTGCCGGTGTACGACGGGCGCCCGCTGCCACGGGTGCATCTCGCGGTGCCGGGACGGCACAACGTTCTCAATTCGCTCGCGGCGCTCGCGAGTGGGCTCGTACTGGGTGCGGATGCCGAGGCGATGGCGCGCGGGCTCGCCGGCTTTCACGGAGTGGAGCGGCGCTTTCAGCGCGTGGGTGAGGCGTGCGGTGTTCTCGTGATAGATGACTACGCGCATCACCCTACCGAGATACGAGCCACTCTATCGGCCGCTCGGGCGGCGCTCCCCGGCCGGCGACTCCTGGTCGCCTTCCAACCGCACCTGTACTCGCGTACACGCGACTTCGCGGGGGAGTTCGGTGCCGCACTCGCTCAGGCGGACGAGATTTACCTCACGGAGATCTATCCGGCGAGGGAGCAGCCGATAGCCGGGGTGAGCTCATCGCTGATCGAGGAGGCCATAGCCAGCGCCACGCGGGGCGCCGGTGCCGACGCGCCGGCCGGCGCGCGCCTCGCCTGGCGCGGGGAGAGGGCAAACCTGGCCGCCGCTCTCGCCGGGGCGGTTCGCAGTGGCGACGTCGTCATCACGCTCGGAGCGGGCGACATCACTCGCACCGGGCCCGAGCTGCTCGCACATTTGACGGCGGCGGCATGACGCGCGTCAGGGAGGTGGTGGGCGCGCTCGGGGCGCGCGCGGTGCTCTGGGGGGGCGCGGCGGTCGTGGCGCTGGGGGCGGCGGTGAGCGCGCCGTGGTGGGGGCCTCGCATCCTTTCTCACATGTCGTACTTTCAGGTACGGCACGTGGAAGTCTCCGGCCAGCGCTACCTGCCTCCTCGTGAGATCCTCTCACTCCTCAGTGTGGACACTACAATCTCGATCTGGACCGATCTCGACTCGCTCGCGGACCGCCTCACGGCGCATCCGGAAATCCGCTCGGCACGCGTGGAACGCAGACTGCCGGGGACGCTCGAGGTGTACGTGACCGAGAACCTCCCGGTCGCCTTCGCACCCGTCGCGCGTGGACTCGGAGTGCTCGACGAAGATGGCGCCACGCTGCCCATCGACCCGAGTCGGGTGGAGCTGGACCTCCCCGTGGTGCAGCGCGCCGACACCGCGCTCCTCTCTCTGCTCGCCGACCTTCGCGACGAGAGCCCACGCCTGTATGCGAGGATCAGCGCGGCGCGGCGCGACTCGCGCGGCGGCATCGAGCTGAACCTGCCGTCCTACTCGGTGCTGGCCACCGCCGGCGTCACGGCTGCCCGATTGGCGGACATCGTGCCCGTCGAGGACGACCTGCTGCGCCGCGGCGCGCGTATCGCCCAGCTCGACCTGCGCTTCCGCGATCAGGTCATAGCGAGGCTGCAATGAACCCCGAAAGACTCGTCGCTGGCCTCGACATCGGCTCGTCGCGCACCACGGCGATCATCGCCGAGGTGGTGGGCGACCTTCCCAAGCATCCCAACATCAAGGTGCTCGGCGTAGGGCAGGCCCGTACCGCGGGACTCCGGCGCGGCGTCGTCTCCGACATTGCCGAGACCACCAGATCGATCACCAAGGCGATGCAGGACGCCGAGCGGATGGCCGGTGTACAGGTGCAGTTCGTGTACGCCGGGATCGCGGGAGAGCACGTGCAGGCGATGACCAGCTCCGGCGTGGTGGCGGTGAACGGCGACGAGGTCACCCGTGCCGACGTGGAACGGGCGAAGGAAGTGGCGCGAACGCAGGCGATCCCGACCGACCGCGAGCTGCTCCACGCAATTCCGCAGGAGTATCGCGTCGACAAGAACGACGGGATTCGCGACCCGGTGGGAATGATCGGGATGCGCCTCGAGACGGAGATGTACCTGGTGACCATCGGTGCGTCGCCGGCGATGAATCTGCGCAAGGCTGTCGAGCGCGCCGGCTACAAGGTTCGCGAGCTGGTGCTGGAGCCGCTTGCGAGTGCGCTGGCGGTGCTCACCGAGGACGAGAAGGAGCTGGGCGTGGCGCTGGTGGAGATGGGAGCGGGAAGCACCGACCTCGCCATCTTCCACGAGGGGAAGATCCGGCACCTCGGTACGGTGGGCTTCGGTGCCAACAGTGTCACCAACGACATCGTGCACGGCCTCGGCGTTACGGCGGGAGATGCCGAACGTCTCAAGGAGTTGTACGGCTGCGCGTACGAGCCGTTGATGGCCGAGTCGCAGGATGTCATCGAGCTTCCGAGCACGGCGGCACAGGGTGAGCGGCAGATCCGTCTCGATTCGCTCGCGCACATCATACATCAGCGTAACGACGAGATCTTCGATCTGGTGAACCGCGACATCACTTCGGCGGGGTATGCGGGCCTGCTGAGTGCAGGCGTGGTACTCACGGGTGGTGGCGCGGCCATCCACGGAGCCGCGGAGCTGGCGGCAGATGTGTTCGGGGTGGGGGTACGGGTCGGATCACCGGCCGATGGAATCGGCGGGTTGAGCGACTCGGTGGAGGCGCCGCGCTTCGCCACGGTGGTAGGGCTCGCGCTCTACGGCGCGCATCGCATGGCGCTGGGGATCGCGGGCGCGTCCGGCGTGAGGAGGAAGGCCATGTCCGCGCCCGGGATGGACCGCCTGGCTCAGCGTGTCAAGGCCTGGCTCCAGGATTTCTTCTGATCGTAGTTTTGGCTGGTGCAGTATTGAAGGTTACGGGTTAGTGTGTTGCCGGGATGGATGCGTTATATTGGGCCTATCTTCGCGCCGGTCTTCCGAGCTGGCCACCAGTAGGAGCAGCAGAGCGCCCGCCGATTCAGTAGCCGCACCACGTAGTTCCTCCAACCAAGTGGAGTTCCTTCCGCAATGATCTTCGAGTTCGAGGAGAGCACACCGCAGAACGCGCGCATGAAGGTCGTCGGCGTCGGCGGTGGCGGCGGCAATGCGGTAAATCGAATGATCGAGGAGCATCTCGAAGGTGTGGAGTTCATCTCCGTAAACACGGATGCTCAGGCGCTGCTCACGTCCAAGTCGGATGTGAAGATCCAGATCGGCAAGAAGCTGACTCGAGGGCTGGGCGCGGGCGCTCGTCCGGAGATCGGGCGGCAGGCCATAGAGGAGAACCGCGACGAGGTCGCGCGTGTGCTCACCAACGCGGACCTCGTCTTCGTAACGTGCGGGATGGGCGGCGGAACCGGAACCGGCGCGGCGCCGGTGGTGTGCGAGATGGCACGCGAGGCGGGCGCCCTCACCGTGGGAATCGTCACCAAGCCCTTCCTCTTCGAGGGACGCAAGCGGATGCGTCAGGCGGAGATGGGAATCGCCGAGATGCGCAAGCAGGTGGACACGATGATCGTCGTCCCCAACGAGCGCCTCCTCGCCGTGGTGGGGAAGGGGATTCCCTTCGGCGACGCGCTCAAGAAGGCGGACGAGGTCCTCCTCCACGCCACGCAGGGCATCTCCAATCTCATCAGCGTCACCGGGCTCGTGAACGTGGACTTCGCCGACGTACGTACGGTGATGCAGGCGGGCGGCTCCGCCCTCATGGGCACAGGTGTGGGGCGCGGCGAGCTGCGCGCCATGGAGGCGGCACAGCAGGCCATCTCCTCTCCGCTTCTCGACAACGTGTCGATCAGCGGCGCGACTGGTGTGCTCGTCAACATCACCGGCGGGAACGACCTCACCCTCGGAGAGGTGCACCAGATCAACGAGGTGGTGCACGACGCCGTGGGCGACGACGCGGAGATCATCTTCGGTGCCGTCAACGAGCCGGCAATGCAGGGCGAGATCCGCGTGACGGTGATCGCGACCGGCTTCGATCGTGTGGTACAGGGATCGCACGCGGGGCAGAGCGAGCCAGCGCAGCCGGCGCGCAACACGCTCGCCACTCCGGTGATCCCCTTCCCGGCGCAGCGGCCACCGCGGCTGAATACGGTGCCTTCGCGCTCCGCGCAGCCCTCCGAGCATGCTCGCCGGCCGATCCAGCCGCCCTCCGGGCACACCGACAAGGCGAATCAGGATCTCAACGACATGGAGATCCCGACCTTCATCAGGAGGCAGATGGATTGAAGCGCCCGTCACCGCGCGTCGTCACGGCGTTGGTGGTCGGTGCGCTCGCCATTGTTGCCCTGACGGTAGACCTCCCGTCGCCGCGCTCGGCCGCGCCCTTCGCGCAGATGGGTGCGGACTCCGCCATCGCCGCGCCCCCGGCCGAGCCGACCTGGCACGTGCACGCCGACACGCTGCATGCCGGCGAGACGCTCTCCGGGCTGCTCTCTCGTGCTGGCATGGGCAGCGATGGGATCGTACGAGTGCTCCAGGCCGCTACCAGTCTCGACGCCCGCCGCGCGCGGGCGGGGATGCCCGTCTCGCTCAGAACCTTCGGCGACGACTCGGTTCCCTCCGAGGTCGTTTTTCATCTGGCGATCGATCGGCTGATCCGGGTGAGCCGGAGCGATGACTCCACGTGGAGCGGAAGTGAGGAGACGCTCCCCTGGAAGGTGGATACGCTCACGGTGAGTGGCACCGTCCACGCCAATCTCTACCAGGCGCTCGATGATTCGGCCACGGACGTGCTCCCCGCCAACGCCCGCGCGGAGCTCGCCTGGTCGCTCGGCGACATCTACGAGTACAAGGCCGACATGAGCCGTGATCTGCGCGACGGCGACCACTTCCAGGTTCTGTTCGAGCGGAAGGAGGGGCCGGGAGGGATCGTGCGCATCGGTGACGTGCTGGCGGCGCGCTTCGCGTTGAGCGGGAAGGAAGTGGACGCCGTGCGCTACGAGAGCTCCTCGGGACGCGCCGAGTATTACGACGAGGATGGACGCTCGATGCGCTCGGCATTCCTGCGTGCGCCGCTCTCGTTCCGGCGCATCTCGAGCGTCTTCGGGCGGCGCAAGCACCCCATCCTCGGAACGTGGCGGAGCCACAAGGGCACCGATTACGCGGCGAGCTCGGGGACGCCTGTGCGCGCCATTGGTGATGGGGTGGTGATCTTCGCGGGTCACAAGGGCGGCTACGGCAACGCGATCGATATCCGCCATCCCAACGGCTACGTCACACGCTACGGACACCTGCGCGGCTTCGCGAAAGGGATACGCTCCGGGCAGAGGGTGGGCATAGGCCAGACGATCGGCTACGTCGGGATGACCGGGCTCGCCACCGGCCCGCACCTCCACTTCGAGGTGCTCGTGAACGGCGTGCAGCGCGACCCGCGAGTGGCACTGCGCGACAAGGCGGGACTCCCGGTGCCGGCGGCCGAGCGCGCGCGCTTCGACACCATGAGGACCACCCTCCTCGCCCAGCTCGACGCCCGGAGCGCGGTGGGCACCGAGCGGATGGCCAGCCGGTAGCAGTAGCGGGCCAGCCCTGGCCGGGCCCGCCTGTGTCGCCCGCGAGTTAGCTTTAGCCCATGCTCGAGTGGCTCGTTGCCGCGGTCGCCGGAGTGGCGATCGCGGTCTTGTTGTATGGGAGACGCGATACGGGGCGTGGGGCGAGGAGCGCGATGCTCATCGCTCTGCGTGCGCTCGCCATGACGCTCCTTCTCGCACTCGTTCTCGATGCGCCGGCGGGCCCGAGCCGTGCACCCCGACCGCTGGTGGCGCTCGACGCATCCGCGAGCTGGGAGCGCGGCGGGGATACCGCCCTCTGGCGCCAGGCGCGCGCCCGAGCGTCGCGTCTCGCCTCCGACTCGCTCGTTCTCTTCGGTGACTCGGTGCGAGTTGCGCGCGCCCCGCAGCGACCCGGCGACGACGCGAGCCGTGCGCGCGCTCTGGTGGAACGCTCGCTCGCCGCCGGTCGCCCGCTGGTGCTCGTGACCGACGGAGAGCTCGACGACGCCGCCTCGCTCCAGCAGCTCCCATCCGGCTCTCGTGTCGAGGTGGTTGCGCGCGAGCCGGCGCGCGACCTCGCCGTGGTCTCGCTCGATGCACCGCGCGCGGTGGTGAGCGGCGACACCGTCGAGGTTCGCACCACGCTACGCAACGGCCCCGTGGCGCTCTCCGGCGGAAGACTCGTGCTCCGCATCGGCGACAGCACCATCGCCACCGCGACGATCGACTCGATGGCTGCGCGTGCCGAGCGCACACTCAGTGTGCGCGCGAGCTTCGGCGGACCGGCACGGCCCAGCGTGCTCGCGGCCGTCCTCTCGGTGCCTGGCGACGTGGAGAAGCGGAACGACACCCTCGCCGTACCGGTGGACATATCGCGCGCCGCGGGCGCCGTGCTGGCTTCCACATCCCCCGACTTCGACTCGCGCTTCGTGCTCCCCGTGCTTCGCGGGGCAGTCGCGCTTCCCACCAGAGCGTACTTTCGCGTGGCGAACGGAATCTGGCGTCAGGACGGCTCGCTGGCTCCAGTGAGCGAGTCCGCGGTGCGTGCCGCGCTCCGCGATGCACCGCTCGCCATCATCCACGGAGACACTTCCTACTTCGGTGCGCCGCGCCGAGCCACGACCGGTTCGCTCGCGCTCATCTCGGTAGCGCCGGCGACCGCGGCCGACACCGTAGGCGAATGGTACCCCGTCACTGCGCCTCCGTCGCCGCTCTCGCCCGTACTGGCCGGGATCGTCTGGGACAGTCTCCCTCCAGTGGCCGTGACCGGCGCGGCGCCGAGGGGCGAATGGGAGGGGCTGGTAGTGGCACGCGGTCGCCGCTTCGACCGGCGGCCCATTGTCGCGGGGAGCATTACCGGCGGTCGGCGCGTGGTGGTCACGGGAGCGTCGGGGTTGTGGCGCTGGCGCTTCCGGGGGGGCGCGAGCGCCGACGCGTACGCGGCGCTCTGGGGTGGTATATTTGACTGGTTGACGGCGGAACGCCCGGATCCGCGCGCGGCGCTCCCTGCGGAGGGAGTGGTGCGCGCGGGCGAGACGATCCGCTGGCGCCGCGGCCACGGCGACTCGGTGGTAAAGGTAATTCTGGAACGGCGCGGCGCCGCCGAGCGCGATTCGCTCACGCTCACTTTCGGATCGGGCGCCACGGTGGCGGAGAGCGATCCGCTCCCGGCGGGCATCTACGACGTTCGAGCCCCGGGTGGCGATGCGATCCTCGTGGTGAACGAGTCCCGCGAGCTCCTTCCTCGTGAAGCGACCGTGCACTCCGGTGCCGTGGGCCAGGCCGCCGCCCTCGCCGAGCACCACGGACTGCGAGAACGCGGCTGGGCGTACATGTTGCTCATCGCCCTCCTCTGCGCCGAGTGGCTGATGAGGAGAAGGTGGGGGATGAGGTGAGGGTGGTGGCTGCGAGGGTTCGGGAGGTAGGAACGGCGAGGGTTCAGGAGGCAGGAGCGGCGAGGGTTCAGGAGGCAGGGTTCAGGGTTCAGGAACTGCGTCTACCACTACTGTCATTCCCGCGAAAGCGGGAATCCATGTTGGCCGGACTGAACATGGATCCCCGCTTGCGCGGGGATGACGCCTCCCGAGGCAGTTCCTGAACCCTGAACCCTGCCTCCTGAACCCTGCAGTTCCTGCCCTACCTCCTGAACCATCGAACTGGAACTCTGACTTCGAAGTAAATGCGGATACTACGGCGCGCGGACGATGTACCGCGGCGATCGCTCTGGCAGAAGATAAAGGACGTCGCCCTCATGGATGTGGGGGTGATCGCGAGGGGTGGGGTGAGCCCGGGGTCGCTCGAGTGGCTGGAGGAGCTGCTGCTCGAGGGCGACTTCGGGGTGGCTTCCACCATCCGGCTCGTGGCGGACGTGGAGAGTCTGGCGAGCAAGGGGAAGGTGAAGACGCAGGACGAGTTTCTCGAGGCGCTGAGGAGCGGGATCGAGAGCGCGCTGCGCGCTGGAAATAGTGCGCCGGATCTCGAGTTCGCCGAGCAGGGCCCGACGGTGATCCTCGTGGTGGGAGTGAATGGGGCTGGGAAGACGACCACGATCGGGAAGCTGGCCGCACGGCTGCGCGGGGAAGGGAAGTCCGTGCTGATCGCGGCGGGCGATACCTATCGCGCGGGTGCGATCGATCAACTGCGGCTCTGGGCCGAGCGTACCGGCGCCGGGTTCGTGGGGAGCGCGCCGGGTGCGGATCCGGCCGCGATCGCGTTCAACGCCATCGACGCGGCCCTCGCCCGCCGCTCCGATGTCGTGATCGTGGATACGGCGGGCCGCCTGCACACGCAGGGCGGTCTGATGTCGGAGTTGCAGAAGGTGGGGAAGGTCATCGCGAAGAAACTCCCCGGGGCGCCGCACGAGACGCTCCTCGTACTGGATGGTACCGTGGGGCAGAACGCGGTCCAGCAGGCTCGCTCCTTCGCCGAGTCGGTGCCGATCACCGGGATCGTGATCACGAAGCTCGATGGCACCGCGCGCGGCGGGATCGTGGTGGCGGTGCACGAGGCGATAGATGTGCCGGTGAAGTTCGTGGGAGTGGGCGAGAAGTCGGAGGACCTCGTTCCATTCGATGCCGCGCAGTACGCGGAAGATCTGCTGAGCGAGTGAACTGTCGCGCACCGCACGCGCCGGCGCGTGCGGTGCCGGCAATACGCTCGAATCACACCTCCATGCCGATCGAGCTATCCACTCCAGTCACCTACCTGAAGGGCGTCGGCCCACGCCGCGCGGAGGCGCTGCGCCGGCTCGACATCATCTCGGCGGGCGATCTTCTCTATCACCTCCCGCATCGCTACGAAGATGCGAGCACTGTGTCCCCGATCTCCTCGCTCGAGCCGGGGATGGATGCGACCATCCTCGGCAGGGTGATCTCGAAGGGAGTGATCCCCACTCGCAAGGGGCTCCGCGTCTTCCAGGCCGTGGTGCGCGATCAGTCGGGGGTCATCGAAGTGTCGTGGCCGGGGCAGCCGTTCCTCGACCGTACGATATCCCGCGATGACGTTCTTCTCCTCAGCGGGCCGGTGCGCTTCTTCCACGGCCGCCAGCTGCAGCCGCGCGAGTACGTCAACATGGGGCACGCCGACGAAGATGGCTTCGACGGCGGGATGGGCGGACGCGTGCTCTCGGTGTACCCGGCAACCGAGGGGCTCTCGTTCAGGCAGATACGTTCTCTCATCGACGCACATCTGGACACGCTCCTCCCGCTCGTGCGCGAACTACTCCCCTCGGAGCTGCTTCGTCGTGCGGCGGTCCCTCCGCTCCCCGAGGCGCTGCGCATGGTGCACCGTCCCACTTCGGTGGCGGAGGCGATGCGCGGGCGCGAGCGAATTGCGCTCGAGGAGCTCCTCTTCTTCCACGTGTTGCAATACCGCGCCAAGGCACTCTCGCGCGAGCGGCGCGACGGGATCGTCTTCGCCAACCGGCGCGAGCTGACGTCGCGGCTGAAGGAGTCGCTCCCCTACGAGCTCACGGGCGCGCAGATTCGCGCGACGCGCGAGATCGTCGCCGACATGTGCAGCGAGTATCGGATGAACCGGCTCCTACAGGGCGATGTGGGGAGCGGGAAGACGATAGTAGCGCTCTTCGCCGCGCTCGTCGCGGTGGAAAACGGCTACCAGGCAGCCATCATGGTACCCACCGAGCTGCTCGCGGAGCAGCACGCGCGCACCTTCGCGGGGCTGCTCGAGCCGCTCGGCGTTCGGACGGTGCTGGTGACCGGCGGCCTCGCGGCGCGCGAGCGGCGAGCGGCGGCCGAGGCGCTGGCGAGCGGCGAACCGCTGATAGCAGTGGGGACGCACGCTCTCGTCCAGAGCGATACGCGCTTCGGGAAGCTCGGCTTCGTGGCGATCGACGAGCAGCATCGCTTCGGTGTGGAGCAGCGCTCGATACTCGGCGCCAAGGGCGGGAGCGAAGCGGGGACGCAGCCGGACGTGCTCCTCATGAGTGCCACGCCGATCCCGCGCTCGCTAGCGCTCACGCTGCACGGCGATCTCGACGTGAGCATTCTCGATGAACGGCCCACGGGGCGAAGACCCATCCGGACGGCGCTTCGCCGCGGGAGATCGCGCGAGAAGATAATGCGCTTCATAGACGAGGAGATCGAGCGCGGGCGGCAGGCGTACATCGTGTATCCGGTGATCGAGGAGTCCGAGAAGCTCGACCTCAAGGCGGCCACCACGATGTACGAGGAGCTGGCATCGGGAGTGTTCGCGCACCGACGCGTGGCGCTTCTGCACGGGCGGCTGAGCGCCGAGGAGCGCGACGCGACCATGCGGGCCTTCCGCGATCACGAGATAGACGTCCTCGTCTCCACCACGGTAATCGAGGTGGGGATCGATGTCGCCAACGCCACGGTCATGCTCATCGAGCATCCGGAGCGCTTCGGCCTCTCGCAGCTGCACCAGTTGCGCGGCCGCGTGGGGCGCGGCGCGGAGGAGAGCTACTGCATCCTTCTCGGTGACGCCGCGCCGGACTCCGTACAGCGCCTGGAGATCTTCGTCAAGACCGAGGACGGCTTCGAGATAGCGCGCGCCGATCTCGAGTTGCGCGGGATGGGCGATCTCTTCGGCGAGCGGCAGAGCGGGATGCCGACTTTCAGGGTGGCAAACCCGCTGCGCGACGAGCGGCTGCTACACATCGCGCGCGAGCTGGCGACGGACATCCTGTCGCGCGATCCAGAGCTCACGAGCGCGGAGAACGCCGGGATCAGGAGAGCGCTCACCGAGCGCTACTCGCGGGCGCTGGAGCTCTTTCGCGTGGGTTGAGGAAGCGCGCGGCTACGGGTTCTTCTCGGAAAGCCGCTTCTTGATGCGATCCAGCTCCGCGGTGGTCTTGTCGAGCTGCTCCTTCAACCGCTGGATCTCCTTCTGCAGCTCCGCTTCGCGCTCGTCGGCGCGCTCGGCCTGCTCGGCGCGTGCTGCGTCGGAGCTGCTGATCGAGATCCGGTGCGTGCGAACCAGCGAGTCTATCGCTACCGCCAGCCGCTGGAGGGTGAGCGCCTCGGTTCTATGCAGCGTGCTCGCGGTATCGGAGAGATACTCGTCGAGCTGTCGCTCCGCGTTGCGCGTGTCGCCACCGCGGTTGGAGGGGTCCAGCGTCAGGAGCGCCCGCCAGTACGCTGCCTCGCGCGCCTCCGGTGAGCCCGCGTAGGCGAGCATGAAGTCCTGGAGCGCGCGATCGGCGTCACTGTAGCGTCCCTGGGCGGCGGCTTCCTTCGCGGAGCCGAGCACGTCGATCCACTCTCCGGCGGCCGGAGGCATCGTGCGATGGATCGTTGTGGCACAGCCGCCGACGCAGAGGAGCAGGAGCACCACTCCCGCGGTGGACCTGAGGCAGCGCGTCACGCGATCACACCGGCGCCGGGGGCGCCGGGCGACATCCGGAGCCCGCCTCGCCGGACACCGGCGCGCTCCGGCAGGACGATGCGGAAGGTAGTGCCGACACCCACCACGCTCTCCACGGTTATGTCGCCTCCGTGCGCCGCCACGATCTGTTTGGCTATCGCGAGGCCCAGGCCCGTGCCGCCGTGCGCCGCGGAACCCTGGTTGTCCGCCTGGTAGAACTTCTCGAAGATGTGGGCGAGCTGTCGCGGAGGAATTCCCGCGCCCGTGTCGTGGACGGTGAGTCGCAGCCCATCGTCTGCCGCTTCGGCCACCAGCTCCACCGTTCCACCGCGCTCGGTGAACTTGAATGCATTGGAGAGCAGGTTGCCGAGCACCTCGCTCATCCGATCGCGATCCCAGAGTACTTCACACGGAAGGGTACCCGTCTGCACGAGCTGGAAATTCACCCCACGCTGCATGGCGAGTACCCGGAAGGTGCTCTCGAGCTCCTCCAGGAAGTGGTCCAGCTGCACGGGGCGGAGCTCGAGCTTTCCACCACCCGCCTCGAATCGGCTGATATCGAGGAGCTGGTGAACCAGCCGCGCGAGCGATCGGGTCTGGGCGTCGATGGTACGCAGGACCTCGCGCTGCTTATCGGACACCGGGCCGTAGACCTCTTCGTCTACCAATTGTAGATAGCCTACGATGACGTTGATCGGCGTCTTGAGCTCGTGCGAGGCGATGGAGATGAACTCGGCCTTCAGTCGGTCTAGCTGCGCCAGCTGGTGCGCCATGGACTCGAAGCTCTGTGCGAGACGGCCGAACTCGTCGCGGCGCTTGGTAGCGATCTTGAGGCGGTAGCCGAAGTTGCCGTCCGCCACCGCAGCCATCCCGTGCTCCAGCTCCACCACCGGTCGGCTGATACTGCGCCAGAGGATGACCGATATGATCAGCGCCAGGGTCCCGGCCACTGCGAGAGCCAGGGCGGCCGCGTTCCGTGCCGCCGCCGTCTCGTCCGTCGCAGCGGCCACGAGGTGGCTGGTACGATCGCGCAGCTCGGCCTCGGCCAGCGTCAGCTCGCGCTCCGTTTCGGTGATTGCCGGACGCAGCTGCCGCGCCGATATGGAATCCGCCTTCTCGCCATGCCCGGCGGCCAGAGCCGCGTACTCGGCGGGGAGAAAGTCGACGATCTTCGCCACCGATGCCCCGATCCTGTCGGCCGCCCCCGACATGCCCAGCGCGCGCAGCGAATCCGTTCTGGCGGTGAGCGCCACGAGCTGCGAATCCACCGCTCTCCGGTTCTCTCTCGTAGGGATGATGGCGAGGGTGAACTCGAGGCGGCGAACCTCGTCCGTACCCGACCGGAGCCGGTTCATGAGGAGCGATGCGGCGAACTCCCGCTTCTGCAGGAGAGTCGTGGTGACGTGCAGTCGCTCGAGCGATTGCAGCGCGAGCGCGAGCGGCAGGAGGAGGACGATCGCGATCGAGAAGAGGCCGAGCGCCAGCTTCGACCGGATGGTCATGCCTGTTGCCGCTCCCCACGTGGGCACGTGGCGGTGGGCGCTGCGCCGATTCTCATCGGACGAGGCGAATAGCGGCAGGTCGCCGCGCGGAGTGGCATCAGCCAGGTGAAGCCCATGCGCGTCGAGCGTTGATCGAGGGGAATGAAGCAATGTATGGTCGAGACGCGAGCATCGCACCGGCCGGCGCCATGGCGCGAGAACGCGTGACGGTCGTTGATGATCTTCTTGTTCTGACTGCATCGTACACGGAACCGCGCGTTGGCGCCAGCGGTACGGCAGCGCGCGTGACGTGAGTCACAAGCTAGCGTTGACAGCAATTCGGCGTCCGGATAGGTTGCCGAACCTTACTCGTAAATCCAACCATAGCAATGACATTGAGCATCGAGCGCATAGCCGGCCTCGGCGAGCGCGCAGGGCAGGTCGCGACAGTCCGCGGGTGGGTTACCCACGTCCGGTCGTCGGGGAAGGTGGCCTTCGTGGTAGTGCGCGATGGCACGGGCGTGATGCAGGGCGTCGTGGTGAAGAATCAGGTGTCGCCCGAGACCTGGCAACGCTTCTCCGAGCTGACGCTGGAGACATCGCTCTCGCTCACCGGTGAGATCCGCGCCGATGCCAGAGCGCCGGGCGGAGTGGAGATGGGCGTCGAGTCGATCGAGATCATCGGTTCCAGTCCCGCTGACTACCCGATCCAGCCGAAGGAGCACGGCATCGACTTCCTCCTCGACAACCGGCACCTATGGCTCCGCTCCGAGCGGCAGCGCGCGATAGCGATGGTCCGGAACGAGATCGAGAAGGCGATTCACGATTTCTACTACGATCGGGGATTCCTCCGGGTGGATACGCCAGTTCTAACGGCGGCGATCGGCGAGCGCTCCGGTCTCTTCGAGACGGAGTACTTCGACGAGGGGAAGGCCTACCTGGCGCAGACCGGTCAGCTCTATGGAGAAGCAGCGGCCGCTGCGTTCGGCAAGATCTACACGTTCGGGCCGACTTTCCGCGCCGAGAAGTCCAAGACGCGCCGGCATCTCACGGAGTTCTGGATGATCGAGCCGGAAGTCGCCTGGAACGACTCCGATGCCAACATGCGCCTACAGGAAGATTTCGTCTCGTACATCGTGCAGCGCTGCCTCGAGCGCTGCGAGGCGCAGCTGCGCGAGCTCGAGCGGGACACCGCACCTCTCGAGAAGGTGGTGGCGCCGTTCCCGCGGCTCGACTACGGCGACGCGGTGAAGCTCCTGCAGCGCAAGGGGAGCAGCATCGAGTGGGGCCAGGATCTGGGAGCGGAGGACGAATCGCTGGTGGTAGAGGAGTACGACCGCCCGGTGTTCGTCTACAACTACCCCAGAGAGGCGAAGGCGTTCTACATGAAGGAGAACCCCGCCGATCCGCGCACGGTGCTCTGCGACGACCTCCTCGCACCGGAGGGGTACGGTGAGATCATCGGCGGAAGTCAGCGCGAGGATGACTACGAGAAGCTCCGCCGGAGAATCGAAGAGGAGAAGCTCCCCATGGATGCCTACGGCTGGTACCTCGAGCTGCGAAAGTACGGGACCTTCGTGCACTCGGGCTTCGGACTCGGCCTCGAACGCACCGTGTCGTGGATCTGCGGCCTGCCGCACCTGCGCGAGGCGATCGCCTTCCCGCGGATGATGAATCGACTCAGGCCGTGAGCCGGGCGAGAGCGAAGTGCCCCGCGGGAAAGTCCCGCGGGGCACTTTGCTCATCGGGGAACGTGGTAATGGCCGGCGGCGCGCCCGGCTCTCACCAGGGTGTCAGTACCCCCTGACTTCTCCGTCGCGCCGCGGGTCGGCGGCGCCCACCCAGTGGTTACCCACCCGGGCGATGAGGTGCACGCCGCCGAAGGCGAGCGCGACGGGCGGCGTCAGGCGGAGGTCGTAGCCGAGGCGATGCGCGGCGGCCACCACCTCGGGGCTGAACCCGCCCTCGAGCTGCAAGGTGGTGGTCCTGGTGGGGATCACGCGAGGCATGCGCAGCGCCGCCATGGGGTCGAGACCGTAGTCGAGCGTGTAGATGATGCTCTCGACCACCGCGGGTGGGATGGCGGCCGACCCGGGTGATCCGACCACGAGCTCCGCGCGCCCGCCGCGGAGCACGATCGTGGGGGAGATGGTGGAGGATGGTACGCGATGCGGCCCGCGCGCATTGGCGCTCGAGTCGTCGCGCGAGAAGTTGAACATCGCGCTGTTGAGGAAGGTCCCGGCCACCCAGGTGCCCGACCCGAAGAAGAGACCATTGGTGTACGTGAGCGCCACCGCGTTCCCCTCGACGTCTACAGCAGAGAGGTGCGTCGTCTCGCTGTAGCCGTGGTCATCGCGCCCGTGCGGAGTCTCCGCGACGCGCGGGGAGATCTTCGACGGGCCGAAGGGCTCGAAGCTCGCACAACCGGCGGTCGGCGCGGCGCTGTCCGTGGCCCAGGGGTTGCCGGCCTCCATGGTGTCTGGAACCGGATCGCGCGAGAGGAGTGAAGCTCGCTCGCTCGCGTACGCCGGTGACGCGAGGCCGGCCGCGGGGACTGACGCGTAGGTGGGATCACCGATGTACGCGTTGCGGTCGGTGACGCTCACGCGGAGCGCGCCGGTGAGAACGCGGAACGCTTCGGGTGAGCGCGATGGAAGTCCGAGCTTCGCGAGGTCGTAGGGCGCGAGGAGGTTGAGCGCCTCGAGCACCTGCATCCCCGACTGCGGAGGCGGCGCGGAGAGCACGGTGCGTCCGCGATAGACCGCGCACACTGGACGACGCCAGCGCGGCTCGAAGCCCCCCAGATCCTCGATCGTGATGGGATTCTCGTCCGCGTGCAGCGCTGCGACGATCTCGTTGGCGATCTTCCCCTTGTAGAAGCCGGCCGGTCCCTGTTCGGCAACTAGGCGAAGGGTGTTGGCCAGCTCGTTCTGCACCAGCGTGGCGCCCGGAGCTATCGGGTGGCCATCCGGAAGAAATATCGCCTGGGCCCCTGGCGACGAGGCCAGCTTCGCGGAGTCCTCCTCTATCACCCGCGCGAGAAGCGAGTGTACCGGGAAGCCCTCCGCCGCCAGCCGGATCGCGGGAGCGAGGACGGCGGAGCGGGGGAGCTTCCCATAGCGCGCCTGCGCATCCAGGAGGCCCGCGACGGCGCCCGGGATCGCGACGCCGCGCGCGGTGACGCGGGAGCCCTTGTAGTGATTCAATGCGGTGTCCGGATCGGCGCCCGCGGTGGCGTAGAAGTCGATGTACTCCGCGCGACTCGAGTCCTGGAGCCAGATCAGCATCCCGCCCCCGGCACCGAGCCCGCTCATCATGGGCTCGACGACGCCCACCGCGAAGGCGGCGGCTACCGCGGCATCCACCGCGTTGCCACCGTTGCGCAGCATCTCGAGGCCCGCCTCGCTCGCGTAAGGGTTGGCGGAAGCCACCATTCCGTGCTCGGCGACGAGCCGCTTCCCGGTGTCGGGGGCGAGGGTGGGTGCCACCCGACTGGGCGTGCACGCGGCGATCAGCGTGGCGACTGCGAGGACGAAGGTTCTGCGCTGGTGCGCGGGGTTCGGTGGGCGCATATGTGGGGATACCGTGTCGTGAAGCGGTTGGAGTCGGGTTGGCGCGGCGTGGACGTCGCGGAGCGCCCTCGCCCCGCGTCCCGCCGGCACACCGGATCGGTGGCGCTGCTCTCCTTCCGGTACGAAGGGGCCGCGTGGATCGCTGAGCTTCCACGCGGCCGGGCCACTTCGGCGCGACTCGTGCCGGCTTGCACGCTGCTACACGTCGCCGTATGTTCGGGCACCGTTCCACATTCCGGGACATCTTCTCGCTAAACCAACGACCCCGGGGGCAATGCTTCAGAAAGCCATGGCTGTTCTCGAGCTTTTCTCTCCAATGCGGCGGGAGATTGGAGTGGTGGAGGCGGCGGAGCTTCTCCACAAACCGAAGAGCACCGTGTCGCGCTGGCTCGCGGCGATCGCGGATGCGGGATTGCTGGAGCGCGACGCGAGCTCCGGGCGCTATCGGCTGTCGATGCGCCTTGCCGTGCTGGGGGAGATCGCGCGCGACTCGACTGGCATGCAACGACTCGCGCATCCGGTTCTGGAAAAGATCACTGCGGATACGGGTGAGACATCCAGTCTCACGGTGCTGGTGCGCTCCGAGGCGATGAACATCGAGGCCGTTCTCAGTCCGCGGCCGATCATACACGTCGGGTGGGTGGGGCGGCGCTTCCCGTGCTACGCCACGGCGTCGGGAAAGGTTCTCCTGGCGTGGCGCGATTCGAGCATGGTGAAGCGGCTCGTGCCGCGGCGATTGCCGAAGCTGGCATCGCGCACGATAACTTCCATGGAAGACTTCCAGCACGAGCTGGCGCGCGTGCGCGATCACGGCTACGCCACGGCGTGGCGTGAGCTGGAGGACGAGCTGGCGGCCGTGGCCGCGCCGGTGCGCGACCACACCGGCGACGTAGTCGCTGCGGTCGCCATCAGTGCACCCGCCTCGCGCGTTCCGATAAAGGCACTCGGCAGCCTCGCCAGGTCGGCGGTGGAGGGTGCCGACTCGCTGTCATCCCAGATGGGTTACCGCGGAGCGCAACCCGCTAAGCTGTAGCCCCTACCTCGCGCTTCGCGCACGCCCCTCACCAACTTCCACCTCCACACCACCAGATGCCCCACCTCACCAGACGTCTCCAGCTGGCCTCTCTTGCCGCGCTCTTCGCGATCGCTGCCTGCCACCCGTCGGCGGGGGCGCCGCCGAAAACCACGGCCGCCGCCGTCGAGAGGCCGCCGGCAAAGTTTCCCGAGGGATGGAGATTCGAGGCGGGTGGGAAGGCATCGTTCGCGCCCGACGCCATGGTCTCGAGCAACAGCGAGCTGGCCAGCAGAGCCGGCGTGGAGATCATGAAGCGGGGCGGGAATGCGGTGGATGCGGCAGTCGCCACCGGTTTCGCGCTTGCGGTGACGCACCCCTCGGCCGGCAACCTCGGTGGCGGCGGCTTCATGGTGATCCGCATGGCCGATGGCCGTACCGCCGCCATCGACTATCGCGAGGTCGCACCCCTCGCGGCCACGAGAGACATGTACCTCGACGAGCAGGGGAACCTCACCGACAAGAGCGTCATCGGACCGCTCGCGTCGGGCGTGCCCGGGTCCGTCGCGGGGATGACGGCGGCCCTGGCGAAGTACGGCAATCTCTCGCTGCAGGAGGTAATCGAACCGGCCATCAAGCTCGCGCGCGATGGGTTCATCGTGGACAGTGCGCTGTACGGCTCTCTCCGCTCGTCCCGCGACAAGATCACGCGCTTCGAGGGCGCATCGGTATTCTTCCCGAACGGCGAGCCGGTGCAGCCCGGCACCCGCCTGGTGCAACCGGCGCTGGCGCGCACGCTGCAGATGATCGCGGACCAGGGGCCCGATGCCTTCTACAAGGGCGAGATCGCAGACAGCATCGCCGCGGCGATGAAGCGCGACGGCGGCATCATCACGAAGGAGGATCTCGCCCGGTACAAGCCGATCTGGCGCACGCCGATCGAGTCCACCTACCGCGGCTACTCCATCATCGCGATGCCGCCATCGTCGTCGGGCGGGATCACGACGGTGGAGACGCTGAACATCCTCGAGACGTTCGACAAGCTCCCGGCCTTCGGGAGCGCCGCGTACGACCATCTCGTGGCGGAGGCCTTCCGTCGCGCGTTCATCGACCGCAACACCAAGCTGGGCGATCCGGCCTTCGTGAACGTTCCCGTGGCCGAGCTGACGAGCAAGGCGTACGCGAAGGAGCTCGCGTCCTCGATCGAAAGCAACGAGGCGTCGCGCACTCCGAGCTTTGCCGCGAGCGCGGGGGAGCCGATGCACACCACGCACTATTCCGTCGCCGACTCGAAGGGGAACGCCGTGGCCACGACGACGACGATCAACAGCGGCTACGGCTCGGGCGTGTTCATCCGCGGCGCGGGCTTCTTCATGAACAACGAGATGGACGACTTCTCCGCGCAGCCCGGCCACGCGAACCAGTTCGGGCTCGTGCAGGGGGAGGCCAACGCGATCGTGCCCGGGAAGCGGATGCTGAGCGCGATGTCGCCGACGATCGTGCTCGACAAGGACGGTAAGCTCTTCCTGGTGGTCGGCGCCGCCGGCGGGCCGACCATCATCACCGCCACGACGCAGATCATCCTCAACGCGATCGACAACCACATGACGCTCGCCGATGCCATGCGGGCGCCGCGGCTGCACCATCAGGCGTGGCCGGATTCGCTCTTCTACGAGCGAGGAGGGGTCGCCCCGGCGACGCTCGACTCGCTGCGGGCGATGGGGCATCATCCGATGACGCGCGGCTCGATCGCCAACGCGAACGGGGTGATGAAGGTGGAGGGCGGCTACATGGGGCTTTCGGAGCCCCGGTCCAGCGGTGGCGCGGTCGGCTACTGAACGCCGCGGTCGCCTCGGGCGTCACCGCTCCAGCGACTTCACCTCGTCCCAGAGCGCGTCGAGAGTGGCCAGGTCGGCCTCGCCCATCACGATCCCTCGCTGGGCGGCCAACTGCTCGACGCGCTCGAAGCGCCGCACGAACTTGTCGTTGGCGCGGTCGAGCGCGAGCGACGCGTGCACTCCGGCCCTGCGGCAGAGGTTCACCACTGCGAAGAGTAAATCGCCCAGCTCGCCCTCGAGCGCGGCGTGTACGCGCGCTTCTTCCGGCTCTCCCGTATCGAGCTGGGCCGTGGGGAGGAGCTCCCGCACCTCACCGAGCTCCTCTTCGACCTTTCGCGCCGGCCCTTCGGTATCGCTCCAGTCGAAGCCCACGCCTGCGGCGCGATCCTGAAGTCGATGTGCGCGGTGCAGGGCAGGGAGCCCCGCGGGAAGGCCGTCCGCGATCGACGCGCGGTTGCGCGCCTTCATCACCTCCCACGCCTGGCGCTCGCCGCCGCCGTAGAGGTGCGGGTGGCGGCGCTTCATCTTCTCGATGAGGGCAGCCGCAACGTCGCCGGCGTCGAACTCCCCCTCCTCCTCGGCGATCACGGAGTGAAAGAGGACCTGAAGGAGCACGTCGCCCAGCTCCTCGCGCATCTGCCGCGAGTCGCCGGCGCGAAGCGCGTCGTCCAGCTCGTGTGCTTCCTCGATGAGGTAGGGGCGCAGCGACTCGTGCGTCTGCGCGCGGTCCCACTCGCAGCGCGCGCGCAGGTCGCGCATCAGCTCGAGCGCGTCTTCGAGTGTATGATCGTCTTGCATGGCTCCTCCGCGGCCGGTATACTACCCGCCCGAATCATGACAGGTCAATGCAACAGAAGCTGACACGCGCCTGGGTCGAGATCGACCTCGGCGCGTTGCGACGTAATGCCGAGGCGATGGCGGCGCGCGGAGGGCGGCTCCTTCCGATGATCAAGGCCGATGCCTATGGTCTCGGCGCCGTCCGCGTCGCGCGCGTCCTCGAGAAGCTCGATCCCTGGGGCTACGGCGTCGCCACTGTCGCCGAAGGCGCCGAGCTTCGCGAGAGCGGCATCGAGCGGCCGATCCTCGTGGCCACTCCGCTTCTCGCCGACGACCTCCGTGAGGCCAGGCGCTGGCGCCTCACGCCGGCGCTCGGGCGCAGCGAGGACATCCGCTGCTGGCGTTCGCTCGGCGGTGGAGCGTGGCATCTCTCGATAGACACCGGGATGAGCCGCGCTGGCATCCGCTGGGACGAGATCGATTCGCTGCGCGATGCTGTCGCGGGCTTCGCGCCGGAGGGTGCATTCACGCACTTCCATTCGGCCGGTTGGGATGCCGCCTCCGTGCTCGAGCAGAGGGAGCGCTTCGAGGCGGCAGTCGCGCGCCTCCCGGAGCGGCCGCGGCTCCTGCACGCCCAGAACTCGGCGGCGCTGGAGCGTGTGACTGGCACGCGGTGGGATCTGGTGCGGCCTGGCGTCTTCCTGTACGGAGTCGGAAGTGGCGAGGGATCGCTCGTGGCGCCCGAGCCCGTGGCGCACGTGCGTGCGCGCGTGGTGGACCTGCGCGTCGCGCTCCCGGGGGAGACGGTCAGCTACGATGCCACCTACTCGGTGCCCGGGCCGGACGCACGGCGGATCGCGACGCTGTCGATTGGCTACGCCGATGGCTATCGCCGCTCACTGAGCGGCTGCGGCACGGTGATAGTCAACGGTGCGCTCGCTCCGGTGGCGGGGCGCGTGACGATGGACATGACGATGATCGACGTCACCGGCGTCGAGTGCGCAATCGGGGATGTGGTCACGCTCATCGGGAGCGATGGCGGCCACCTCCTGGACATGGTGTCGGTGGCGGCGTGCGCCGGCCTCTCCCCTTACGAGCTGCTCACGGGGCTGCGCGGCCGGCTCGAGCGGGTGTACGTCGGGGATGCGTGAGGTCCTCCGAGAGTTGGGCTCGTTCGAGTCATCCTGCTAGATTTGGCCTGATTCCAGGGCACCCAGCGCGCCCGGCGGGGTTTCATCATATCGACCCCGTTCCTCCCGCGTCGCTCAATTTTCCTCATTCCCAGTATCGCAAGTGAAGCTCGGAGTACCCGTGTTGCCCAGATCATGGCGCGCGCTCGCCGTATTCGCGGGCGTGACGCTCGTGCTCGCCGGCTGCCAGGAGGATCTCGCCGGCGGTGCAGCCTGCCCTGCGCTGTGTCCGGACACCCTCACCGTGAGAGACACGGTGCTCTTCGCGAACGAGATGCTGGCGAGCGACGTCACCCTCCCGGGATCGCCGGCGCTGGGGACCGAGGCGCAGCTCCTGGCCGCCGACTACGTCCAGGATGGCGACAGGCTGCACACAGGCGTGATATTCCGCTTCGATTCGGTCCAGCGCGTGCTCGCGGATACCGCCGGGAAGCCGCCCAGGCCGATCACCTCGGTCGACACCGCGACGCTCCGGATCAACATCGTCACTCCATCGAGCGGCAGCTACGACTCTACGCTCGTTCGCGACACGCTGGTGACGTTCGTGGTGTACGACGTGGACGCACCCGCGGCCGACTTCGACACCGCCGCAGTGCGCGCGCGCTTCGGCGTCACCGAGGTGGGCTCGCGTGAAGTCCTGCGCGACTCGCTCACGGGCACCATTGGCATTCCGCTGGACACCGCGTATCTGGCGTCGCACATCCGAAACGGCGACCGCATCCGGCTCGGCCTCGAGGTTCGCAGCGACAATGGAGCACAGGTGCGAATCTTCAGCGTGGAGGGCGGATCGCCCGCCTCGCTGCAGTACACGGCCATTGCCGACACCAGCAAGCTCTCGGCGTCCATGAGCGTCAACACGCGCTCCGGTACCGGTCCGGCGATTCGAAGCCTCGCCGACTACGTACTCGTCCTGGACGGAGCGCCGCCGCCGCCGTCGGACGTGCTCGCGGCGGGTGGGATTCCGTCGAGCCGCATATTCCTGCGCTTCGACATTCCCCCCGCGCTGATCGATTCGAGCACCACCATCGTGCGCGCCAACCTGGAGATGAGTCAGCAGGGGAACGACCTCTATGCGAGCGATGACACGGTGGCACTCGTCACGCGCCTGGTACGTGCTACCAAGGCTGTGAGCGACCCCGCGCAGGCAGCGGTGCTCTCGATAGACCCGGCAGGGATCTCGTCGTCGTTCGCGGTGCCGGAGGTCAGGGTCAGCCCCAGTGACACGAGGGTAGATACCATCCCGCTCGCTCACATCTTCCTCTTCTGGAAGTCGGAAGGACCGGAGACCATGCAGCGCTCCATCGTGCTGCAGTCCTCGTCGCAGGGGCTCGACCCGCGGCGCTTCTACCTGCATTCGAGCGACGCCGCGGATGAGAGTCTACGGCCGCGGCTCCGCATCACCTACATACCGCGCAGCGGCTTCGGACTCCCGTGAGACATTCGCTCGCGATCGCGCTTTTTCTCTCGGCAGCCGTCTCGGCGGGGGCCGCAGCTCAGGGAACGCTCAGCACGCAGGGCTTCGGCTACCCACCCGGCCAGCTTTCCACGCGCGCCACTTCCCTCGGCGGTGGGATCGGTGAGACGGATCCGCTCTCGCCCATCAATCCGGCGGCGATCTCCGACTGGATTCGATCCGGCCTCTACGTCCAGTACTCCCCCGAGTATCGGAGTGTGGAGGCTGGCGACGCATCCGACCACACGATGACAGTGCGGTTCCCGGTGATCATGGGTGCCGTCAACGCCGGGAATCGCGTGGTGATCGGACTCTCCACCTCCACGCTGCTCGATCGCACCTGGGAGACGAGTCGCGTGGGTTTCACCCATTCGGGGTCGGACAGCGTACGCTTCCAGGAGGACTTCACCAGCTCGGGAGCCATCAACGACATCCGGCTCGGCGCGGCGTTCGCCATAACACCGTCGCTCTGGATCGGCGCCGGCGGCCACCTCTTCAGCGGGGACGACAGACTGAGGATCGGCCGAGTCTCCGAAGACACCACCGAAACTCCCTTTCTCCAGCAGTCGCGGCTCAGCTATTCGGGTACGGGGCTCAGCGGTGGCGTGACGTGGCGCCCCACGCCAGCGCTATCGCTCGGCGCCTCGGGACGGGTGGGCGGCACGATCAAGACGTTCAGGAACGACACCAGCCTCACGCGCGCGGACGTACCCGCGCGATGGGGTGTGGGAGCCTCGTTCAGCGGGGTCAGTGGCCTCCTCATTGCCGCACGTGCCAACTGGGAAGGGTGGTCGAGTATCGGCGATCTCGGCCGGCCAGGGCTGGGTGTTACCGATACGTGGGACATGGGCGGAGGCGTGGAGCTCAGCGGTCCAGTCTTCTTCGGTCTCACGCTCCCTCTCAGGGCCGGTTATCGTCACCGCACCCTTCCATTCACCGTCGGTGATGCGAAGGTCGTCGAGAACAGCTTCTCCTTCGGAGTGGGAATTCCCGTCTCGGGCGGCCGGTCGCGGATCGACCTCGGTGCCGAGCGCGCCAACCGCGGGTCGGTGAACGGAGTCACGGAGAAGGCATGGATCCTCAGCGCCGGCTTCATGGTCCGGCCATGAGCTCGTGGCGGAGATAGCCACCCAGCCACCGCTCATTCTCGTCGCGGACGACGTCCCGGCCAACGTCGAGCTCCTGCACGATCAGCTCGCGCTGCTCGGGTACAGAGTCGTTAGCGCCTACGACGGCCCATCCGCGGTAGAGACGTGCTTCGCCAGGCTCCCTGATCTCTGCATCCTCGACGTCGCAATGCCGGCGGGCGAGCTGGGCGGAAGCGACAGGACTACCGGCTTCGAGGTGTGTCGCAGAATCAAGCGCGACCCGCGCACCTCGCGCATCCCCGTCATTTTCGTCACCGCGCTCAACGATGCCACCGATCGCGTGAAGGCGATCGAGGCTGGCGGCGACGACTTCCTCACCAAGCCGCACAACCGCCAGATCCTGAGCGCGCGGGTGCGGTCGCTGCTTCGCCTCAAGTTCGCCACGGACGCTCTGGAGGAGAGCTATCGGAAGCTGCGTGAGCTGGAGAAGGTGCGTGACGATCTCATGAAGATGATCGTTCACGACCTCAAGACCCCGCTCACATCCGTGCTGGCGTCGCTCGAGATGGCGCTCGACGGCGACTTCGGCATGATAAGCGAGGGTTTGCGGCGCGCGCTGGGCGACGCGGAGGCGAAGGCCGAGGATCTGCTCGCGCTCATCGAGGATCTGCTGGAGGTGGCGCGGATCGAGGAGACGGCGCTTGAGCTGGACCTGCAGCCGCTGGCGCCCGCCGCGCTGCTCGCGGAGCTGGTGGAGGAGTGGCGAGTGCGCTTCCAGCAGGAGGAGGCGGAGGTCTCGACCGACATCTCCGACGACTGTCCGGTGTTTCGCGCGGACAAGGGTCTCATCAAGCGCGTCTTCTCGAACCTGATCCAGAACGCGATCACGCACGCCGGGAGCGGCGTACGCATCGCGTTGAGCGCGCGGGCGCACGAAGACGCTTCGGGCTCGGAGGGCGTGATGTTCACCGTGGCGGACGACGGCCCCGGGATCCCGCCCGAGTATCATGAAGTGATCTTCCGGAAGTTCGAGCGGGTGAAGAACCCGCAGATTCCGCGCGCGCGCAATTCGGGGCTCGGGCTCGCCTTCTGCAAGCTGGTGGTGGAGGCGCACGGCGGCCGCATCTGGGTCCAGAGCAACGAAGGGCGTGGAAGCCACTTCCACATCACGCTGCCAGCGGAACCGGTTCGCCCCGACTGAGGAGCGAGCGATGAAGGTCTACATCGCCACTTTCGGGTGCCGCGCCAATCACTACGACAGCGAGGCCGCGCGCGCGATGCTGGAGGCGAGCGGTGCGCGGATAGTGGCGACACCCGGCGAAGCGGACGCCGCGATCTTCAACAGCTGTGCGGTGACCTCGCGCGCCGAGGCCGACCTCCGCGCCGGGATCCGCCGCGCGGCGCGCGCCAATCCTCGGCTTCGCACCGTGGTGATGGGGTGCGCCGCCGCCCTCGATGAAGAGCGCGAGGCCGGCCGGTCGCTGCGCGTGCTCCCGACGGTGGCTAGCGTGGTGGGCGGAGCGGACCTCGAGGGCGTGGCACGTGCGCTGGAGCTCCACCCATCGCTCTCCGCGGCGCGCGCCGCACGCCAGACGGGAGCGCGCGCACTCCTCCGAATCCAGGACGGGTGCGACGAGCACTGTACCTTCTGCGCCACCACCATCGCTCGCGGCTCGAATCGCTCGCGGCCCGTACATGAGCTGGTGGCGGAGGCGGAGCGGCTCGCCGGGTGGCATGCGGAGATCGTCCTCACGGGTGTGCACATCGGCAGCTACGGTCGGGACATCGGCAGCTCGCTCTCCGCGCTCGTCGAGCGGCTGCTGCTGGCGGTGCCGGGTGTCCGCTTCCGGCTCTCGTCTGTGGAGGCGACGGAGGTGGACGATCGTCTGCGCGAGCTGCTCACCGCGTGCGACTCGGGGCTCGTGCCGTACCTGCACGCGCCGCTGCAGTCGGGTTCCGACAGGGTTCTGAAGCGTATGGGGCGCCACTGGTACTCGGCCGAGAGCTACGCGGCGGCAGTGGAGCGAATCGTGGGCGATGCATCGACGTTCGGGCTCGGTGCCGACATCATCGCCGGCTTCCCCGGTGAGACGGAAGACGACCATCGCGCAACGGTGGCGCTGGTGGAGTCGCTTCCCTTTACCGGGCTGCACGTCTTCCCATACTCGCTGCGTCCCGGCACCGCCGCCGAGCGCCTGGGCGCGCAGGTTCGCACGGGCGATGTGTCTCGTCGTGCGGCGGAGCTACGCGGCATCGGGGCGCTGAAGGCGCTCGAGTACGAGCGCAGTCGCGTAGGCGGGAGAGCGGATGTAGTCGTGATCGGCGGCGCGAGCGGGGATGGTACGCGAAAGGGGCTAACCGAGGACTACCTCACAGTCACGGTTGCCGAATGCGACGCGCCGCGTGGATCACGCATTGCCACGCTGCTGGAATCGCGCGACGGTGCCCTGTTCGCCCGCCCGGTGGAGCTATAGCTTTTCTGCATGAGCGATTCCCCACGCGGCACCGTCTACATCGAGACGTACGGCTGCCAGATGAACGTCAGCGACTCGGAGCTGATGTACGGCAATCTCGCGGCGCACGGCTACCAGGCCGTGGATTCGCCCGAGGGCGCCGATGTCATTCTCGTGAACACGTGCGCGATCCGCGATCGCGCGGAGCAGCGCGTAATCGGCCGTCTGGGGGAGCTCAGGCGCTTCATGAAGCGCGACACGGTGCTCGGTGTCACGGGGTGCATGGCGCAGCGGATGGGGCGGGACCTCCTCGATCGTGCGCGCCACGTGCAGCTCGTGGTGGGTCCCGACGGCTATCGCTCGCTCCCTGAGCTGATAGAGGGAGCGCGCGCCGGCGAACGCGTCGCGAAGGTGGACTTCGATATCGAGGAGCACTACGAGGACTTTCACGCTCGCAGGTTCGACGGTGTGCGCGCGTGGATCCCGGTGCAGCGCGGGTGTGATTACAAATGCACCTACTGCATAGTTCCGATGACGCGCGGCCCCGAGCGCTCGCGTAGATTGGCGGACGTCGTTCGGGAGACGGGCGAGGTCGCCGCGCACGGTATCACCGAGGTAACGCTCCTCGGCCAGACCGTGAACTCGTACAGCGACGGCGAGCATGATTTCGCGGATCTCCTTCGCGCGGTGGGCGCGGTGCCGGGGATCCGGCGCGTACGCTTCACCAGCCCGCACCCCAACGACTTCAGCGACCGCGTTATCGCCGCGATGGCCGAGACGCCCACGGTCTGCGAGCACGTGCATCTCCCGATGCAGTCCGGCTCGTCGAGGACGTTGAAGCGCATGCTCCGGCGCTACACGCGTGAAGGATACATGGAGTGCGTGGCACGCCTGCGCG
>JBIQMO010000005.1:0-76850 GCA_044463245.1 Gemmatimonas aurantiaca | reverse complement strand
GCGACAATCACGACATGTGGATCAACCCGCACGACGGGAAGATCATGATCCAGGCCAACGATGGCGGCGTCAATGTCTCGTTCGATGGTGGGCATAGCTGGTCCACGCAGTACAACCAGCCCACCGCCGAGATCTATCAGGTCGCCGTGGACAGCCAGTATCCGTATCGCCTCTACGGCGCACAGCAGGATAACACGACGCTCATCGTTCCGAGCCTCCCACCGGGCGGTCCGGTGGATGACCCGATGCAGCTCTGGCGCGTGGGACCCGGATGCGAGACGGGCCCGATCATGCCGCACCCCGTGAACCCGGATACCGTCTATGGCGCATGCAAGGGGCAGTTCAGCAGAACCGACCTGCGCACTGGACAGGAACAGAACTACTGGGTGGGCGCTCAATACCTGTACGGATTCAAGCCGGACGAGCTGAAGTACCGCTTCCAGCGCGTGTCGCCGATGGAGGTTTCTCCACACGATCCGAGCGTCATCTACTTCGGGTCGCAGTACGTGCACCGCACGAGAGATGGCGGGGTCACGTGGGAGCGGATCAGTCCCGATCTCACGGCCAACGAACCGAGCAGGCAGGTTGTCTCCGGCTCGCCGATCACGCGCGATGTGACGGGGGAGGAGTACTACAGCACGCTCTACGCGATCCGGGAATCGACGCTCGAGAGGGGAGTGATCTGGGCCGGCGCCAACGACGGACCGATCCACGTCACGCGCGACGGCGGAAAGACGTGGACCGACGTGACGCCGAAGGGTCTACAGCCCGGCGGCAGAGTGCAGAACATCGAGCCCTCGCCACACCGGAAGGGATCGGCCTACGTGGCCGTGCTGCGCTACCTCCTGGGCGACTTCCGCCCGTACATCTATCGGACCGACGACTACGGGAAGAGCTGGACCCTCCTCACGACGGGGAGCAACGGGATCCCCGCCGACGAGCCGACGCGCGTGGTGCGCGAGTCGCCGACGCGCGAAGGACTTCTCTTCGCGGGCACCGAGTTCGGCGTGTACGTCTCGTTCGACAACGGGTCGAGCTGGAGACCGCTGCAACTGGGCCTTCCCGTCACGCCCGTGACCGACATGCGCATCTTCCGGCACGATCTCGTGGTCTCCACGCAGGGGCGTTCGTTCTGGATTCTCGACGACATCACGCCGCTCGAGCAGCTCACCACCGGAATCGCTTCTTCCGCCGCGCATCTCTTCACTCCGCGCACGGCGTACCGCTTCCGCTACCGCGGCGGGAGAGGCGGTGATCCATCCGCACCCGAGTTCCCGCCGCCGGGAGCGATGATCGACTACTCGCTCGGCCAGCGCGGCGCGCTATCCGTCACGCTCGAGGTCTTCGATGCGAACGGGAAGCTGGTACGACGGATGAGCAGCGAGGCGGTGCAGGCCGATGGCGAGCGCGCGAGCGCCGCGCGTGGCGTGCGGCGCGACGACTCCGAGCTCGCCACGACGCCCGGGCTACACCGGGTGATCTGGGACCTGCGCTACCCGGGGCCATGGAGCGAGTCGGCGGGCGGGCGCGCGAGGGGAGGTCCGATGGCGGCGCCAGGGAAGTACACGCTCAAGCTCACGGTCGACACGGGCGCGTCGGGCGCGCCGTGGAGCGCCACCACTACCCTGGCCGTACGAGCCGACCCGCGGATCGTGAAGGCCGGCGTCACGCAACGGGACATGGAGGAGCAGCTCGCGCACAACCTCCGGGTGCGTGATGCGCTGGGCGAGGCACGCCGCACGGCCGCCCGCGTGACCGCGGCGCTGAAGCGTCTCGGTGGGGCCGGCGGTAGCGCGGCCGATACCCTTCGTATGCTCACGGTGCTCGACACGACGCTCAACACCGATCCGGTCCGCTACTCGCAACCCAAGCTGGTGGATCAACTCGAGTACCTTTACGGTATGACCACGAGCGCGGATCAGCGAATAGGGAGAGATGCCGTGGTGCGTTACGGGGAGCTGGAGGCGGAGTTGAAGCGAGTACAGGCGAAGGTGAGGACTCTGCTCGGTCCACCGGAGGAGTCGGCGAGACCGTGAGGCGGAGCATGCGATGCGGGATCCGGGGCGATCGGGGCGCGCACGCCGTCGATGGCGGCGGTCGTGCGCCATCGCGCCCGGGAGCATGGTTCCGCATCGCGGCCACGCTCATCGCACTCGCCGCGTATGCACCGCGCGCGGCTGGCCAGGCATCCTTCGATTACACCTTCGAGATGCCTGGCCAGCCGGCGCTTCAGAACATTCACGCGGTGGTCCACATGGACTCCACCGGTAAGCTCGACGCGACGATCGACTACGAGAATCGCGACGATCTCAGTCCCTTCTGCGGCGGGATCGTGATAGGCGCCTACACTGCCGACGGCACACTTCTCCAGGCTTTCACCACGCCCATCCGCTGCACCCCAGCGATGGGAGCGAACGGGAACAATCCCGGCCAACCGTGGAAGCGGCACTTTACCTGGAGCGCGCGCCTCCGCGAGGAATACGTTGCACGCGCGGACATCATCGACGTGCGCGCCGTGGCCGCCGGCGACGTGAAGGTGATTACCCAGGAAGAGGCGCGCCGGGCGCTCGAGAAGCGGACTTCGGTGGTGTCCACCTTCTAGCGCTTCCAGCGCTGGTTGTCACGATCGATGTCCGGGAAGGCTCCGTCCGGATCGATCTCGATGCTCACGATCCTCGGAGTCGCCGGCACGCGAGCCACCCAGCTGCGTGCGCCCTTCAGCCAGACATCCGCTGGCGCTTCGATGCGCTGCGTCCCCCCGCCCTCGCGCGTCACGGCAAGGATCACCGGCATCGGTGCGAGACCGCGGTCTTCCACCGTGACTGCTACCGAGTCGCCCTCCTCGCGCACCGAAGCTATCGCCTGGTCGAGCGACCACGGCTCGTAGAACCAGCTTCTCCAGAACCAGGAGAGATCCCGACCGGAAAGCTCGCTCATCGTGTTGAAAAAGTCGGCCGGGTAGGGGTGCCGGCCGATCCAGCGGCGGCCGTACTCGCGGTAGGCGCTATGGAATGTTTCCTCACCAAGGATCGCACGCAGAGCACTCAGCACCTGCGCGGTCTTGTTGTAATACATGACGAAGTAGAGATCCGGGTCTGCAAGGTCTCCCAGCGTCATCAGCGCCATCTCGTGTCCCGCGCGTGCCTGCCGAAGGTAGACGCTCCGCTGCCCGGGCTCCGAGTCGTTGGTTCGGCCGCCCTTACGCGGCTCCCCATAGATCACGCGCATCCCCTGAGCCACGTCGAACTGGGTGAATCCCTCGTCCATCCACGGATACCGCGTCTCGTTGGAGCCCACCTGCATCGGGAACCACATGTGACCTGTCTCGTGCATCAGGTCGCCCGCGAGCGAGAGCGTATCGGGCCACGGCTGCATGAGCGTCATCATCGGGTACTCCATCCCGCCGCTGGTGATCACGCCCTCCATGGATGTCATCTGCGGCCAGGGATAGGGCCACAGGTAGTCCGACATCTTCTCGATCGCATCGCGCGTGAAGCGTGCGCCACCGAGGGGCCATGCGGCGGCGCTGGGGTGGATGCGGAAGAAGGAGCTGATCATCACCGTGTCGGTCGCCCCGGCGCTCGCGCCGGGCACGAGCGCGATCGTCGCGTCCCAGTTGTACCGGTCGCTCGTTCCCCACGCGAAGTCGCGCACGTTCCTCGCCACGAAGTGCCAGGTGGCCTCCCTTCCTCCCCGAGCGAAGCCCGCACCGCTCGCGCGGTCCGCCGCCGTGAGCACGTGAACCACGTCGCGCGTGGTACGCGCCCGCGCGAGGCGGTCGAGCGTCTGGCGTGAGAGCACCGAGTCCTCGTTCACCAGCGTTCCGGTAGCCCCCACGGGCCACCCGTGCGGAACGGTGAGGCGCACGTCGTAATCGGCGGGGTCCATGTAGAACTCGGCGCCGTTGATGTATGGGTCCGCCACCCAGCCGTTGACGTCGTCGTACACGGCGATCTGCGGATACCAGTAACCGATGAAGTAGAGATTCTTCCCCTCGCGCCCTTCCCGTCCGTCGGAGGGCGACGGCGGGGGGGAGAACGACCACACGAGCTCGAGCCGCGTGCTGTCGCGCGGGAGCAGGGGCGCGGGGAGTCGGATCCACATCACCGCCCCGTCCACGATGTAGCCGCCGTCGTTCGCTGCTCGCAGCGCGCGGCTCCCCGACGCCGGCCGGATCGTCTTCCCCTCCGCCGCCACGCGTCCGAGCCTCACGCCTCCGGTGATCGGAACCGCCGAGCGACGTGGGCTCCCCGGCGCGAAGACGTTCTGGCGGAGATGCACAGCGATGGTGCGGAGGGTATCCGGCGAGTTGTTGAGGTAGACTACGCTCTCGCGTCCCTCCACTCGCGCATTGGCCGCATCCAGCCGTGCGTCTATGCGGTAACGGGCGTACTGCACCCAGTTGCTCTCGCCGGGACGGCCGGTGCGGGTGCGCGTTCCCCGCTTCACCGCCTCGCTGAAGGCGGGGAGCTCGTAGACGGGCCCGGGGATCGGGCGTCCGTCCGCCGCCACCGAGGCGGTATCGACCGTGAGCGCTGGCCTCGTCTGTGCGCGTAGCGGTGTGGTGAACGAGAGTGCCGCGAGCAGAGCGGCGATGGTCGGGAGGGTAAAGCCGTGGCGACTCGGCGATTGTTCGAGCATGGTCCCCATCGTGATATGTTGCGTGATCGTTGCCGACGGCATTGATACTCGCGTGCGGACGCGGCGTGCGCAAACCTCGCCTGCCGTGTAAGCTTCCCGATAGCACAACCATGGAACCGGGAGTGACATGCGTCTCGATCGAGTGGTGGTTGGGATGGATTTCAGCAGGCCGGCGGAGGATGCGGCGCGATGGACCGCAAGGCACTTCGCGCCGGGCGCCGAGATCGTGCTGGTGCACGTGGTGGCGGTACCCGAGCCGCCCCGTTTCTTCAGGGGGAAGTTTCCCCCTCGCGAGACGGTGATCGAGACGGCGCGCGCCGGAGCGGATCGGCGGATGCGCGAGCTGAGCACCACCCTGGGTGCGGAGCGGATCTGGATGGAGATTCGCGAGGGCGACCCTGCCGAGCAGATCGATGCGGTGGCCACGGAGTACGGCGCGGAGGTCGTAGTCGTGGGCCCGCACGGCGCGCGCCCCGGCATCTGGGACCGCCCCGGTGGAAGCGCGGAGAAGCTCGTGCGCGAGTCGCGGCACACCGTGCTTCTGGCCGCGACGCCGCGCGACCAGGCGCCGCTGCGGCTGCTGGTGCCATTGGACGAATCGGAGGCAACCCCCGTCGTTCTCGACTGGGCTCGCCGCCTCGCTGAGCGGGAAGGAACGGAGATCACGCTCCTCCACATCGTGAGCTCCACGATGCTGAACGAGCTCCTCTCGGCCGGCGCGGTGATTTCCGGGGTCATGGTGCCAGTTCCCGACGATGTGCTCACAGGCGCCGAGATGGATGCGGGCTCCTGGCTCCAGCGTGTTGCGTCCGACGCCGGGCTCGATCGCCCGGGAGTGAGCACCCAGGTGAACGCCGGTGACCCCGCCGATCAGATCCTGGCCGCGGCGGAGCGACTCGAGGCGGACCTGATCGTGATGGGGAGCAGCTCGCGAGGTCTCAGGGCGGCGATACTGGGTAGCGTGGCGCGCGAGGTACTGCGTTCGGCGAAGCGACCGGTGCTCGTGGTGCGCGGGACCGAGCCCGAGAGGCCGGCGGCGGATGGCAACCAGTACGGGCACGGCGTGGAGTGAGGAGAGCAATGCCAACGCGAAGATTGAAGTACGGCACGCTGGAGCGCGACGAGATCGACGCACTGCTAGCGCGGCACAACGTCGGACGAATAGCGTACACGTTTCGCGACCGCGTGGATGTGGAGCCGATCAACTACGTGTACCGCGACGGCTGGATCTACCTGCGAACTGGTCCGGGCTCCAAGCTCACCACGCTGGCGCGGCATCCCTGGGTAGCCTTCGAGGTGGACGAGGTCGATGGCCCCTTCGACTGGAAGAGTGTGGTGGTGCACAGCACCGTCTACGAGCTCACGCCTGGTGGAACCGAGGCGCAGGCCCGCATCTACGACGATGCGGTGGAGCTCCTCCGAGGTCTCATCCCGGAGACCTTCACGGAGGAGGATCCCGTGCCGCACCGGAACGTGATACTTCGTATGAAGGTAGACGAGGTAAGCGGACGAGTCTCCACGACTTCCGCCGACTGACACAACCTGACTTCCGGGGGAGCTGAAGCTCCCCTCCTGCCCGGGACTCGCAGGGCCGCCGGCGCTCTGTGACGGAGCTTCGTGCGCCCCATCCCCGCCCCCGTCCCGCTCGCCCACCAGCGATTCCCGCCCCCGCCGCGCGTCAGGTAAACACCGACAGGCGAGGGGTCCGTTGTCTCACGGAAGTTCCTCAATTCCCCTGATTATCCGCCATTCGCGGGAGCCCTAGTTTCTCGATCGTGGAAGTGGAGCCGCTCCGAAGAAGAGCGGTTGCGGAGTGCCGGCCCCGGCATCCTCACGCGGCCACGACGGCTGGAACGCAGGCTCAACCTCTCTCCAAGAGTCCGCAATGGCATCGAACATCTCTCGCAAGCTCGCGATCGGCGTCGGCGCCGCAATCGCCGCGAGCGCGGCCCTGTACGCCTGCACGGTGACGGGGTCGAAGGGCGCCAACCTCGTCACCGGGGACGCGGCCTCGGCGGTCTACGTGCCGCCCGGCTCGTATGACGAGTACTATGCCTTTCTCTCCGGCGGCTACAGCGGCCAGATCTCCGTCTATGCCCTCCCCTCCGGACGGCTGATCAAGCAGATCGCCGTGTTCTCCCAGTTCCCCGAAACGGGGTACGGCTACGACGAGAACACGAAGGACATGCTGCAGACCAGCTACGGCTTCGTACCGTGGGATGACTCGCACCATCCGGAGCTCTCGCAGACCAACGGCGTTCCCGACGGCCGCTGGATCTTCATCAACGGCAACAACACTCCGCGCGTGGCGCGCGTCGACCTCTCGCTCTTCGAGACGACGGAGATCCTCGAGCTCCCCAATGCCGCGGGCGGCCACGCTTCCCCGTTCACCACGCCGGACACGAAGTACATAGTCTCCGCGACTCGCTTCAGCGTGCCGGTGCCCAACACCGACGTGCCGATCGACTCGTACAAGAAGAATTTCAGGGGCGTCCTCTCCTTCATAACGGCCGACCAGCCGGGGAAGATGGACATCGCCTTCCAGATCCTCATGCCCGGCTACAACTACGACCTGGCGCACGCCGGGAAGGGTCCATCGGACGGCTGGTTCTTCTTCACCACGTACAACACCGAGCAGGCGTACGAGAAGCTCGAGCTGAACGCATCGAAGAACGACAAGGACGTCATCGCCGCCGTGGACTACCGGAGAGCGGAGGCGTGCGTGAAGGATGGAAAGGCGAAGAGCGTCGCCGCGAAGTACGTGCACAACTTCAAGGATGAGGCGACCCACATCGCGAAGAGCGAGCGGAAGACGAGCGTGAAAGTGCTCGATCCGCGCGACTGCGAGGGCGTCGTCTACCTCCTCCCCACCCCCAAGTCGCCGCACGGCGTGGATATCGATCCGAGCGGCGAGTACATCGTGGCGAGCGGAAAGCTGGCCACGGTCATCCCGGTGCACTCCTTCACGAAGATGAAGAAGGCCATCGCCGACAAAGCGTACGATGGCGAGATCGATGGCATCCCCGTCCTGAAGTACACGGCGACCATCGCCGGCGAGGTCCAGAAACCCGGTCTCGGCCCGCTGCACACCGAGTTCGACGGGAAGGGCAATGCCTACACGTCGATGTTCATCTCGAGCGAGATCGTGAAGTGGAAGCTCGGCACGTGGGAAGTCGTGGACCGGATGCCGATCTACTACTCGGTCGGACACCTCATGATCCCGGGTGGCGACAGCAAGCAGCCCTGGGGGAAGTACCTCATCTCGCTGAACAAGATCACGAAGGACCGCTACCTCCCCACGGGCCCGGAGCTCGCGCAGTCGGCGCAGCTGATCGACATCAGCGGCGACAAGATGAAGATGCTGCTCGATTTCCCCACCATCGGCGAGCCGCACTACGCGCAGGCGATCCCTGCGGCGCTGCTCAAGGACAAGCAGGTGAAGTACTACCAGCTCTCCGAGAACAGGAACCCGGGAGTGGTGAAGGCGGAGAGCGAGGGCGGGATCACGCGGAAGGGGAAGCGGGTGGACATCAAGATGGCGGCGATCCGCAGCCACTTCGCTCCCGACAACATCGAGGGCGTGCAGGTCGGCGACACCGTCTACTTCCACGTCACCAACATCGAGCAGGACTGGGACATCGTCCACGGCTTCGCAGTGCTGGGCGCGAACAACGCCGAGCTGATACTCCCTCCGGGCGCGACGCGGACGCTCGAGTGGCTTCCGCAGGCACCGGGAGTCTACCCCTTCTACTGCACTGACTTCTGCTCGGCGCTTCACCAGGAGATGCAGGGCTACATCCGGGTGTCTCCGGCGGGATCCGGCACTCCGCTCATGGCGAACATCAGCAAGAAGGCCCAGGCACAGATGAGTCAGCAATGACGAAGACTGCGCGAGTACTCACGGCGGCAGCGGCACTGCTCATGGCGGGAGGGTTCTTCCTCCCGCTATGGCAGATCCGCCTCCTGGCCCCGCAATACCCCGAGGGACTCGGGCTCTACATCCACGTGAACACCGTGCGTGGGATGGCCGAGAACGATCTCACCAACATCAACTCGCTCAACCACTACATCGGGATGAAAGCGATCGACCCGGCGGCAATACCGGTCCTCGACATCATGCCATGGGTGCTCGGTGCGCTGATGGTGGGTGCGGTGGTGGTGGCGCTCGCCGGGCGGCGGAAGCTTCTCGGCGCCTGGCTCGGCGTCTACGCCACGGCGGCGCTCCTGGGGCTGATGGAGTTCTGGAAGTGGGAGCGCGACTACGGTCGCAACCTCGACCTAGAGCACGCGATCATAAAGGTACCGGGGATGAGCTACGAGCCGCCGCTCATCGGGGCGAAGCAGCTCCTCAACTTCACGGCGATCTCGCTCCCCGCGGTGGGTGCCGTTCTCCTGGGGGTCGCATTCTTTCTTGGAGCGCATGCGCTCTTCGTGTCCATGCGCGCGGCGCGAGCCGCGCGCATGGAGGCGGCGCGCGGCGCGGAGACCTCCGCGACGGCAGCCGTGACGAGCACACTGGACAGCCGGCTGCAGCCGGCCGGAAGCCGCTGATGTCCGATCACACCTCGCGGCGCGCCGGCGCCTGGCGGTCGCAATTCGCATGGGCGTTCGCCATCGTGGTGCTCGCTCTGCTGCTACTGGCGTGCAGCTCGGGACCCGTGCCGATCGCGTACGATCAGGACGGCTGCGACTACTGCAGGATGCAGATCAGCGACCCACGCTATGGCGGGGAGCTGATCACCCGCACGGGTAAGGTGCACAAGTTCGACTCGATCGAGTGTCTCGCCTCCTTCTACGCCACCCTGCAGGACAGCGCGAGCGTACGCTCGCTCTGGGTAAGCGATTACAGGATGCCGGGGACGCTCATCCCCGCGCGAGAGGCACTGTACATACATCACGAGGGACCCGGGAGCCCGATGGGACGCGGACTCCTCTCGCTCAGGGGCGGCGCGAACACGTCCGGAGCCGTCGTACCGGCAGGCGACACACTCGACTGGGGCGCAGTGGTAAAGCTGGTCGCTCGTGAAGGGATCGCGCCAGGCATCTCGTCGCGCGGCGGTGCGGCGCACTATGGAGCACGCGATGTACACCCGCACTGAGCACGGGCGCCGGGTGAAGAGCGCTCCTCTCGCGGTAGTGCTCGCGCTCGCGATGCCCTTCACTCTCGCGGCGACCACGCCATCACTGGCGGCGCAGCGTACGCTGACGGTGAGCCCGAGCGGCCCCGTCCGCACCATAACCGAAGCCGTTCGAAGAGCATCGGCCGGCGACAGGATCGTCGTGAAGGCAGGTACCTACCGCGAGCCCACGATAATCGTGGACAGGCCGGTGGAGATCGAAGGCATCGGCCTCCCCGTGCTCGACGGCGAGGGAGAGCGGCAGATCATGACCATCGCCGCGGATGACGTGACGGTGCGCGGGCTCCGCTTCGTTAACACGGGTACCAGCTACGTGGAGGATCGCGCGGCACTCCGGGTGGCTGGCGCGCAGCGGTGCACGATAGTGGACAACCGCTTCGACGACGCCTTCTTCGGGATCTACCTGGCGGAGGCGAGCGGCTGCGTGATCGAGCGCAACGAGCTGCACGCTTCGGGACGGGGCGAAGCCGGGTCGGGGAACGGAATCCACATGTGGTCATCGCGGGCCATCACCGTGGCGGGCAACCGCATCACCGGGCATCGCGACGGGATCTACCTCGAGTTCACCCACGAGAGCGACATCCGCGAGAACGTGAGCGAGCGGAACCTGCGCTATGGCCTGCACTTCATGTACTCCAACGACTGCCGCTACACGAACAACGTCTTCCGCGACAATGGCTCGGGCGTGGCGGTGATGTACACGAAGCACGTGACGATGATCGGTAACCGCTTCGAGCGGAACTGGGGCGGTGCGGCGTATGGGCTTCTCCTCAAGGAGATCACCGACAGCCGCCTCGAGGGCAACGTCTTCGAGCGAAACACGACCGGCCTCCTCGCCGACGGCGCAAACCGCCTGCAGGCAGACAGCAATCGGTTCATGGCCAACGGCTGGGCGCTGAAGCTGGAGGCCAGCACGCTGGACGCCAGCTTCACGCGGAACGACTTCATCGCGAACACCTTCGACGTGGTCACCAACAACCGCAACATCACCAGCACCTTCTCCGGCAATTACTGGGACAGCTACAAGGGCTACGATCTCGACCGCGATGGAGTGGGCGACGTGCCGCACCGGCCGGTGCGGCTCTTCTCCCTGCTCGCCGCGCGCGCCGAACCGGCGCTCGTGCTGCTGCGAAGTGCCTTCGTGGAGCTGCTGGACGCGGCGGAGCGGGTGCTCCCCGTGCTCACGCCGGACAGCGTCAACGACCCCCGGCCAGCGATGCACCGGATCTCATCATGATAGAAGTCAACCAGCTCGAGAAGCGCTTCGGCGCGCTGCAGGTCCTGCGCGGCCTCGACCTCGCCATCGGGCGCGGTCGGGTGACCGCAATCGTGGGTCCCAACGGCGCCGGCAAGACGACGCTCATCAAGATCATCCTCGGCCTCACCCGTGCCGACTCGGGGAGCGTTCGCATCGACGGTCAGCCGATCGGTGCGGATGACTCCTACCGCTCACGCATCGGCTACATGGCGCAGATCGGTCGCTTCCCCGAGAATCTCTCGGCGCTCGACCTCGTGGCGTTCGTGCGCGACCTGCGCGGAGCCGATGGACCGGTGGATGAGGAGCTTATCGACCGGCTCCGCCTCGCCGGTGAGCTGCACAAGCCGATCCGCACGCTCTCGGGTGGGACGCGCCAGAAGGTAAACGCGGTACTCGCGTTCCTGTTCCGTCCGGAGATCCTGATCCTCGACGAGCCCACCGTGGGCCTCGATCCGATCTCGAGCGGGATAGTGAAGGACAAGATCCTCGCCGAGCGCGGAGCGGGACGTACCGTGGTGCTCACCTCGCACATCATGAGCGACCTGGAGGAGCTGGCCGACGACGTGGCCTTCCTGGCCGACGGACGGATCGGGTATGCGGGGACGCTCTTCGACCTCAAGCGGATCACGCGCCAGAACAATCTGGAGCGCGCGGTAGCAGCGATGATGACATGGGGGATCGCGGCATGAACACGGCCATGAAGGTCGCACGCTACGAGGGGAGCAACGTCATCAAGAGCCGCTGGATGATGGTCTACACGCTCTTCTTTCTCGCGGCGAGTTACGGTCTTCTGCGCTTCGCGGGGAGCGGGACGAAGGCGCTACTGAGTCTCATGAGCGTCGTGCTCTTCCTGGTCCCGCTGGTGACGGCGGTCTACGGCACCGTGTATCTGTACAGCACACGCGAGTTCACGGAGCTCCTCCTCGCGCAGCCGGTGAAGCGGTGGCAGCTCTTCACGGGGCTCTACCTCGGCCTCACTGTGCCACTCTCGCTCGGACTGGCGGTGGGGATAGCCCTTCCCTTCGTGGTGAATGGCTTCACGGAGCCGGGCCTCGCCGCTACGCTCGCGGTACTGGTGCTCGCCGGCGTCGCGCTGACCAGCGTCTTCACCGCATTCGCGTTTCTCATCGCTCTCAGATGCGACGACCGGATGCGCGGCCTCGGGGCCGCGATCGGACTCTGGCTTCTGCTCTCGCTCCTGTACGACGGGCTGGTGCTCTTTCTGGTCGCGGCTTTCGGCGACTACCCGCTCGAGCGAGCGGTACTCGGGCTCACGCTCGCCAACCCCGTGGATCTAGCGCGGGTGATGCTCCTCCTGCGCTTCGACATCTCCGCGCTCATGGGTTACACGGGCGCGGTGTTCCAGCGTTTCTTCGGCGGCACCGCGGGCGCGTCGCTCGCGGCCATGATGCTGGGCCTCTGGATAACGGCCCCCGTCGCGCTCGGCCTGCGCGCCTTCCGGCAGAAGGATTTCTGATGCGCCGGCGGTGTACGTCGGACAATCACGGTACGGCGCCGGCCGGACCTAATGATCAGGGTGTGACGATGTACAACGTGAACGATAGGAGAAGTACGATGCGACGCACTTTCGGAAGTATCGGCATCGCGCTGGCCATGGCGGCGATGGCGGCCTGCTCCAAGGAGTCGGCAAAGCAGGTCACCGGCGATGGCGGTACGCCGATGACCGCGGCCAGCGAGGCGCCCGCCCCGACGGGCGACACGATAGTGGTGGAGCTCATCACCGACGAGAACGGGAACTACTTCAAGCCGAAGGAGATCGAGGCGAAGAAGGGGGACCTGATTCGCTTCACGCTCGTGACGGGTGTGCACAACGTGCACTTTCTCCCCGACTCGAACCCCGGCAAGAGCGGACTGCCGGCGGTAAGCGAGTTCCTCCAGCTCCCCGGGCAGACTTACGACATGGTCGTCAACCTCGCCCCTGGTGAGTACTACTTCCAGTGCGATCCGCATGCCGCACTCGGCATGGTGGGAGAGCTCGAAGTCGAGGACTGAAGGTTGCGGTTCGGGATGGCGCGCCGTCGACGCGCAGCTCCGCCTGCGGCGGGGACCGCGTTAACGGTGCATTCATCTTCTGGCGCTATCGTGAACCGCAGAGATCCGGCCGCAGCGCGACCGGCGCCGGCGCGGGCGCACCGCGCCAGGGGATGACCCGGAGCATACCATGAACGGCGTACACCTGCACCTGCTGCTCAACCACCTTCCCGTCATCGGATCGCTCTTCGCGATCCTGATGCTGGTCTGGGCGTTGATCCGGAAGAACACGGAGATCGCGCGCGCGGCGCTCGGTCTCTTCGTCATCGCGGCGATCACAGGTCTCGCCGCATACTTCACCGGCGAGCCCGCGGAGCACGCGGCCGAGGAGATTGCCGGGGTGAGCAGGCAAGCGATCCACGCGCACGAGGAGTCGGCCGAGCTGGCCACAGTGCTGCTCGGCGGCTACGGAGTGTTCGCGCTCGGTGCCCTGCTCTACCTGAGAAAGCGAGCGGCGGAGTTCCCGCGCAGGTTCCTGTCGCTGGCGCTCGTCCTCGCGCTAGTCCCCGCGGGCGCCATGGCGTGGACGGCAAACCAGGGAGGTAAGATCCGTCACCCGGAGATCACGAGCGCCGGTGCACCGATGGCCAGGAACGGAGCGGGCACCAACGTCGCGGGCCATGACGACGGGGACCGCGCGCCCGAGCGGGGAAGCGCGCGGCAGCGCTGATCGCGATGCGAGTACTGCTGGTGGAGGACGATGACCGCCTGGCGACGAGCGTGGCCAACCAGCTCCGCCAGGCGGGCTTTGCCGTGGACATCGTCGCGCGCGGCGAGGACGCGCTCCGCGAGAGCGCAATATCCCCGTACGACGCCATCGTGCTCGACCTGCAGCTCCCCGATCTCGATGGCGTGGAGATCTGCCGCCAGCTCAGAGCGCGCGGCACCCCGGTGCGGATCATCATGGCCACCGCGCGCGACGGAGTGGCCGATCGGATAACCGGCCTCGATACCGGTGCCGACGACTACCTGGTGAAGCCCTACTCGGTGCAGGAGCTCGTCGCGCGCTTGCGTGCGCTCCTCCGCCGCCCGGAGGCGGCACTCCCCACCGTGTACCGGGCGGGCGACCTGGAGCTCGACACGGCGACGCGCGTCGCTCGCCGCGGCGAACGGAGCATCGACCTCACCACCAAGGAGTTCGCCGTCCTCGAGTACATGATGCGCAACGCGGGGCGCGTGCTCACGCGCGAGCAGATCAGCGAGCATGCATGGGACGCGAACTACGATCCCTTCAGCAACGTCATCGATGTCTACGTCGCCCGGCTTCGGAAGAAGGTGGACGCTGCAGGAGAGCCGGCGCTGATCGAAACGGTGCGCGGCGCAGGCTACCGACTCGCTCCCCCTGCCGTGTCGCACCGACGATGAGCATCCGCCTTCGCCTGGCCATCTGGTACGCCGTCAGCGTGCTCGTCCTGTTTCTGGTGACGGGTCTCCTTCTCCGCGTCGCGCTTCGTGCGACGATCGAGCAGGGCTTCGAGCGAGGCGTGGCGCGTTCGGCCGATCTCGTGCACGGCTTCTTCCGTACCGAGGTCGTGGAGTACCTGACCACCGAGGCCACCGTCACGCACATCGCCTCGGAGATCATCACCCCCGACATGGTGCTCGACTTCATCCGCCCGGACGGTACGGTCTACATGTCCTCGGCTACCGCGTCGGCAACCGCTCGCGAGGAGCTACTGGAGGGGCCGATCGTCACCCTGGTTCGCCCCCTCGACGCCGAGCTCGCACCGGGGTGGAGGCTGCGCGTGCGGGCGAGCAGAGCGCGTCTGGACGCATCGCTATCCCGAATCGATCAGTCACTTCTCCTCGTGATCCCTGTCTCGGTCCTCCTCGCCGCTCTGACCGGGTGGTGGCTTACCGGACGAACTCTCAGGCCGGTGGGCGAGATGGCCGCCGCCGCCGAGGCGCTGAGCGCGGGCACCGGGCGTGGACGAATCCCGATAGCGAACCCGAACGATGAGCTGGGGCGCCTGGCCACGCGCTTCAACACTCTTGTAGACATTCTACAGGAAGCGCTCTCCCAGCAGCGCGTCTTCCTTGCGGCCGCGGCGCACGAGCTGCGGACTCCGGTAGCACGGATGCTCGCGGAGGTGGAAGGACTCCTTTCCTGCGACGGCGCTCGCTCGGACGGGGCCGCCGAGTCCGAAGCCGCATCGAGCGAGACACTCCTTCTCCTTCGGGATGATCTGCGCCGCACGGGAGATCTGGTGAGCGAGCTTCTCCAGCTCGCGCGCGCCGACGCCGGCGAGCCCGCGCCGCCGCTCACCAACGGCTACCTGGACGACGTCATCTCCGACGCGATAAGACCGTGGCTCGGGACGGCGGAGCGGCGCGGCGTGCGGCTCTACCTTCCAGTACTCGAGGAGGCCCCCGCCCGTTTCAACGCAGAGCACGTGAGTCGTCTGCTTGGCGTCCTGGTGGACAACGCGATCCGATACACGCCAGCCGGCGGCTACGTGCACGTCTCCGTCGTACGGCGCGCGAGCGGCGAAGCGGTGCTCGAGGTGTGTGACAGCGGCGTGGGAATCCCCGAGAGCGAGCGATCGCGCGTTTTCGACCGCTTCTACCGAGGCGCCGACGCCCGTGCGCTCCGCCCCGAGGGGAGCGGCCTGGGGCTCGCGATAGCGCAGACGATCGTGCACGAGCACGGTGCGCTCCTCGAGATAGAGCCGGCACTATCGGGCACCGGAAGCTGCTTCCGCGTGATCTTCCCTCCGGTCGCCATCACCGCGGCGCACGCGATTCACTGAGCAGGAGCGCGCGATCGCGCTCGTTCACAGTGCGTTCATCTCCGTGTCTCATATTGACCGCCATGAGACACGCATTCGCTCTATTCGCGCTGCTGATTGCGGCTCCCGCTGCCGCACAGTCGAGCACACTTACTCTGCGAGAGGCGCTCGCCACTGCGCGCGCGCATTCGCCAGCGCTTCCCGCCGCGTCGGGGCGCGTCGCTACAGCCGCCGGCTCCGCGCGGCAGATGTCGGCGTACCCCAATCCGGTGGTCGAGCTTCGCCGCGAGCACCTCAACAGTCCGCTCGCGAAAGATGACTACGCCACCGTCACGATCCCCGTGGATCTGACGCTGCGACGGAGCGCGCTTCGTACAGCGGGTCGCAACGAGGTCGCGGCCACGCTGGCCGACTCCGCGGTCACCGCGCGCGAGCTCGATGCAGCCGTCACCAGCGCATACCTGCAGTCCGCGCTGGCAAACGAGCTGGCGTCCATCGCGGCCGACCGCGCCCGTGCACTGGCCGGGATGGCGGAGTTCGAGGCCACGCGCTTCGGTGAAGGCGCCGTCGCCAAGGGCGCGGCGCTGCGCACCCGGCTCGAGTCCGACCGCGCGCGGCTCGAGCTCGCGGCCGCCCGCGCCGACGCCGAGCGCGCCCGTGCATCGCTCGCGCGCACGATGGGTGTGGCACCGACCGGGGGCACGGCGCTCGCCGCGCTCCCTCTCGACCCGACGCCGGACGCCCAGCTCGCGACGCTCGGCGCGGCGGTGATAATCGCAATGGAGCGCCGCCCGGAGCTGGCAGCCGCCGAACGGCGCGTGGCCGCCGCGCGGAGCATGGTGAGCGCCGAGTGGCGAGCGACGCTTCCGGATGTCGGCGTGCAGCTCGGCGCCAAACGCACGGGCGGCTACGACACCGGTGTCGCGGCGATATCGATCGGGCTCCCGATCTTCGATCAGGGAAACGGTGCGCGCCAGCGCGCGCGCGGTGAGCAGCAGGTTGCCGAAGCCGAGCTCCGCTCCGTGCGCGACCGCATTGGAGCGGAGGCCGCGGGTAGTCTGCGCGCCTACCGTGAGATTTTCGCGGCGAAGCCATCGGGGACCGCCGCCCTCGCCGAGGGCGGAGCCGAGGTGGCGCGAATCGCCGAGGCGTCGTACCGCGAGGGAGCGATCACGCTGATGGAGCTGCTGGACGCGGAACGCGCTCACGCCGACTTCCGCGCGGCGCTGGCGCGCTGGTCGGCCGAAGTCGCACTGGCACGCATGGAACTGAATCGCGCGCTCGGCGCGCCGATCGAGGAGGGACTATGAAGAAGAACCTCGCGCTGACTGCTAGCGCCGGCATGATCCTGGTCGGCGCGCTCGCGTGCACCGGCGCGAAACAGGAACAGATAGTGGAGACGGTGAGCACCGGAAGCGCCCCGGCGCCCGCGCCGGACACCGCGCTCCTCGGCGCGCACGCCGCCGCGATTGCCGGAATCGACACCATGCGAGTCGCGCGCACGACCTGGCGGGATGAATGGGAGGTACCGGCGCGCCTCGCCCTCGACCCGGAGGTAACTCAGGTCATCGGTTCGCTGGTGGAGGGGCGTGTCACCCGCGTACTCGTGCTCCCCGGCGCCCGGGTGCGCGCTGGTCAGCTCCTGGTGACGATCAGCTCTCCGCAGCTCCTCGATGCGCAGCAGGCGCTCGTCGCCGCCGAAGCGTCTCTCGTGACCGCGGAGAGCGAGCTACGTCTCGCCGCATCGAGTGCCGCACGTACCGAGCGGCTGTACGCCGCGAAGGCGGCATCGCTCGCGGATCTCGAGCGCGAGCGCGCGGCGAAGACGGCGGCCGAAGCAGGGCATGCACGCTTCGCGGCGGAAGTCCGGCGCGCGCGCGCGGCGTACTTTCAACTCGGCGGCTCGGCGGGGAGCGCTCCCGCCCAGGAATCGTTCATACGTTCGCCCATCGATGGAGTGGTCATCTCACGCGACGCCGAACCCGGTCAGGTGGTATCCGCCGGGACGCCGATCGTGACCGTAAGCCGGATGAGCTCTCTGGCACTCGTCGTTCAGGCGCCGGAGGAGGCCGCCGGAAGCATCGCGTCCGGTGCGACGCTGCGCTTCACCGTACGTGCCTACCCCGGCCGCGACTTCCAGGCGCGCATCACGCGCGTCGCACCCGCGCTCGACCCACGCACCCGTACTCTCGAGGTCGTGGCGAGAGTGGACAACGCCATGGACGAGCTACGCCCCGAGATGTTCGCCACCGTTGCACTGGCGGGCAGGCCTGCTGGCGCTGTGCTGGCCATCCCCTCGACTGCCGTACAGGCGCTGGATGGCGACACGGTCGTGATAGCAGCCGCGCTTCGCGGCTCGGGGCTGCACGTCGAAGCCGTGCCGGTGCGCATCGGTCGCCGGAACGCGGAGCTCGCTGAAGTCCTGGAGGGAGTGAAGGAGGGAACGCTGGTCGTCACAACAGGCGCCGCCATTGCGAGAGCCGAGATAGTCCGCGCCGCGGGTGCGGAGGAGAGATAGATGCTGGACAAGCTGATATCGTTCGCGCTCCGCCAGCGCGTGTTCGTGCTCGGCGGTGTGGCGACGCTGGTGATCGCGGGCGCGCTGGCCATGAACAGGATCGCCTTCGACGCGTATCCCGACCTCACCGGCACCACCGTCGAGGTCATCACACCCGCGCCGGGGATGGCGCCCGACGAAGTGGAGCGTCTGGTCACCTATCCGGTGGAGTGGTCGCTCATGGGGCTGCAGGGTGCAGGTCGAGTGCGCTCCATCTCCAAGTACGGGCTCTCGATCGTCACCGTCCCCTTCCCCGACAAGATGGACATCTACGTCGCGCGCACGCTCGTGCAGCAGCGGCTCGCGGAGGTGGCGCAGACTCTCCCGGCGGGAGTGGAGCCGGTGATGGGACCCGTGTCCACACCCATGGGGGAGCTGTATCAATACACGCTCACGAGCGACTCGCTCACGCTCGCCGAGCTGAAGACGCTGCACGACTACACCATCCGCCCGCGACTTCGTACGGTGGAGGGCGTATCCGAGGTGAACTCGTGGGGCGGATACATAGACCAGTTGCAGGTGGAGGTGGATCCGGTCCGCCTCGCGTCGTACGGCCTGACGCTCGACGACGTGCATGCAGCGCTGCAGCGCAACAACACGAGCTTCGGCGGGAGCTACATCGAGCGCGCCGGCGAGCGCTACACCCTCCAGGGGCTCGGACGCTTCGATTCGGCGGAGGAGATCGCGAGCGTGGTGATCACCGCGCACAGTGGTACACCCGTGCGGATCGGAGACGTCGGTGCGGTGCGGCTGGGAGCACTTCCGCGCGAGGGCGCGGTGACGCAGGACGGCGAGGGTGAAGTGGTGAGCGGGATGGTGCTCAAGCTCAAGGGCGCGGACAGCCGCCGCGTCATCGAGCGGGTGAAGGCGCGCATGGCGGAGATCGAGGGCTCGCTCCCGAGCCACGTGCACATCACCCCCTTCTACGATCAGACCGAGCTGGTGAGCCGCACCACGCACACGATCATAAAGAATCTGGTGGAGGGAGGGCTGCTCGTCATCGCAGTGCTCTTCCTCTTCCTGCGCAACCTGCGCGCATCGCTGATCGTGGCATCGGTGATCCCACTCTCCATGCTCTTCGCCTTCACCGGGATGTACGCTTTCGGCTTCTCGGCGAATCTCATGAGCCTGGGCGCGCTCGACTTCGGACTCATAGTGGATGCGTCCGTGGTGCTGGTGGAGAACTTCATCCGCAAGCTCGAGAGCGACCCCAAGGCCAGCGGAACCGGCGTGTTTCACAGAGCCGCCCTCGAGGTGGCGCGACCGATTCTCTTCGGGATCGCGATCATCATGGCCGTCTACATCCCGATCTTCACCCTGGATGGTATGGAAGGGCGCATGTTCATTCCGATGGCCTTCACCGTCGTGGTGGCGGTCCTCGGCTCGCTATTCCTGGCGCTGACCTACGTACCGTCGGTTTCCTCGCTCCTCCTGCGGCACACGCACGAGAAGCCCAATCGGTGGATGGACGCGCTCCGCGCGCGATATGCCCGCGCGCTGGACTGGACGCTCGCGCATACCGCACCGGTGGTGGGCGGCGCGGTGCTCGCGCTCGCGCTCGCGGTGTTCGGACTCGCGCGCATAGGTACGGAGTTCATGCCGCGGCTGGACGAGGGCTCGATCCTCATCAACACGCTGCGCTCGCCGAGCATCTCGCTGGGCGATGCCACCCGACTGTCGCGCGAGGCGGAGCGGATCGTGCGCTCCTTCCCCGAAGTGAAGACCGTCGTGACCAAGGAGGGTCGCCCCGACCTCGCCACCGAGGCAATGGGCCTGTACGAAGGAGACATGTACGTGATTCTCCGCCCGCGTGAGGAGTGGACCACGGCGCATACGCACGAAGGACTCGTCAGTGCCTTCGACTCGGCGCTGCGCGTCGTGCCCGGCCTCCGCGTCTCCTTCACGCAGCCGCTCGCGATGCGACTCGATGAGGCAGAGAGCGGGATCAGGACCGATCTCGGCATCAAGGTCGTCGGCCCCGACATCGAGGAGAATCAGCTCTACGCCGAACGGATCCGGCGCGTGGTAGCCGCCACTCCGGGAGCCGCCGACGTAGGCGTGGAGGTGAGCGAGGGAACTGGACAGATCAGGATGCTGGTGAAGCGCGACGAGCTGGCGCGCTATGGGCTCTCGGTGGACGAAGTGCGGAACGCCATCGAGCTCTCCGCGGGGGCGCGCGTGGCCACGGAGATGGTGGACGGACCGCGCCGGATAGACGTCGTCGTGCGCCTCCCCGAAGGAATGAGGAACGACCCCGCACTGCTGGCGCAGATCACCGTCCGGGCCAGCGGGGGTGAGCTGGTCCCGCTGGGCACGGTGGTGGAATTCGTATCCGGCACCGGGCCGGCGCTCATCGGGCACGAGGATGCGCAGCGCCGCACGCTCGTCTTCAGCAACGTTCGCGGGCGCGATCTCGGCGGCTTCGTCAGCGACGTGCGCGCGCGCGTAGCCGGACAGGTGACGCTTCCCCCCGGGATGTTTCTGGAGTGGGGCGGCCAGTACGAGAATCAGCAGCGCGCGATGCAGCGTCTCGAGATAGTCGTTCCGCTGGCGCTCGTGCTGATCTACCTGCTACTCTTCGCTTCGTTCCGCTCCGTTCCACTTTCGCTCCTGGTGCTCGCGAATGTACCCTTCGCGCTGGTTGGAGGAGTGGCCATGCTCTGGATCCGCGGGCTGAATCTCAGTCTCTCGGCGAGCATCGGCTTCATCGCGCTCTTCGGCATCGCCGTGCTGAATGGCCTCGTGTTGGTGACGCACCTCAACGAGCTGCGCGATGGCATGGGCGACCTGCGTCACGCGGTCGTCGCGGGGGCATCGGACCGCCTGCGTCCGGTGCTCATGACCGCGCTGGTCGCGAGTCTCGGCTTCGTTCCCATGGCTCTCTCTACGAGTCCGGGCGCCGAGGTGCAGCGGCCGCTGGCGAGCGTCGTGATAGGAGGCCTGGTAACCAGCACCTTCCTCACACTCTTCGTGATGCCTTCACTCTACCTGGCGCTGGAGCGCTGGCGCGAAGCGCGTCGCGCAAAGGGTGCGAGCCCGGCCCCGGTACGCCGTGCTGCTCCGGCATCGCTGGTGGCGGCCGCAGCCGAGTCGCTGGGAGCGGGCTGATGACCAACGCACCCCGCACAGGGGCGACTGTGCATCGCGCCGCTTCACCGATCCGATGACGGTGGACGAGTCACCGACGCCGCGGGAGCGTGGCGCCGCGGCTGCAGCCGCGAGCGCCGATGCGCGCTATTACCTGCGCGTAACGCTCATCGTCGCCGTGGGGATGCTCGCCGGGGCAATCCTTCAGTGGGGACCGAGCGAGCCGTCGCCCTGGCGCTGGCTCCCGCTCGGCATCGCGTACATGGTGGGCGGATGGCGTATCGCGCTCGACAGCTGGCGCCAGCTGCGCGACGAGCATCGGCTCTCGATCGACTTCCTCATGGGGGCAGCCGCCATCGGAGCCGCCGTCGTGGGCAGCCCGTTCGAGGGAACGGTCCTCATCTTCCTCTTCAGCCTCTCGAACACGCTCGAGCACTACGCGATGGGGCGAACGCGCAGTGCGATCGCGAAGCTCATGGACCTGCGGCCGCGTGAGGCGACGCTGGTGGATGAGCATGGCCGCGAAACGGGCCGTATCCCCGTGGACGATCTCCTCCCCGGTCAGTCCGTACTGGTTCGCCCGGGGGAGCGTATCGCTGCCGACGGCGTGGTGCGCTCGGGACGCAGCGACGTGGACCAGGCCGCGATCACCGGCGAGTCCGTGCCTGTCACCAAGACTACCGGCGATGAGGTCTTCGCCGGCACCATCGCGCAAGGCGGCTCGTTGATAGTCGCTGTCACGCGCCGCGCGGACGAGACGATGCTCGCGCGCATCGTACGGCTGGTGGAGGAGGCGCAGGAGGAGCGCGCGCCTGCACAGCACTTCATAGACCGCTTCGCGCACCCTTACACCATCGCGGTGGTGCTCGCGACCGTGCTCGTGGCCACGATCCCCCCCGTGTTCTTCGGGGTGGCGTGGGAGGACGCGTTCTATCGGGCAATGACCTTGCTGGTAGTGGGCAGCCCGTGCGCTCTCGTCATCTCCACGCCTTCGGCCATCCTGTCGGGGATCGCGAACGGCGCGCGCCACGGAATCCTCTTCAAGGGCGGCGCCTACCTCGATCTCGCCGGCTCGATAGACACCGTGGCCTTCGACAAGACCGGGACGCTGACTATGGGCCGTCCGCGCCTCCTGGCGATCGCCACCGAACAGAGCGCGGTGGAGTCGTCTGCCGAGGCCGCCGAGTGGGGAGAGTCACCCACCGACGAAGAGCTCGCGCTGCTGCGCGCCGCTGCAGCGGTGGAGCTGACCGCCGAGCATCACACCGCACGCGCCATAGTGGAAGCGGCGCGCGAACACCTCCTGGAGATCCCATCGGTCGCCGGCTTCGAGGCGCTGGTGGGCGAGGGAGTGGTCGGAGCGGTGGATGGCGCGCGTCTCTGGGTGGGAAACGAGAAGATCGCCGCGCGCATGGGAGCGCGGGTCTCCCCTGCACTGGTGGGCTGGAGCGCCGAACAGCTCGCGCGCGCGCGCTCGGTGGTGTACGTGGGCGAGGAGAAGCGTGTGCTTGGCGCGATGGCCTTCGGCGATGCGCTCAAGCACAATGCCGCGGCCACGGTGCGGCATCTCAAGTACGAGGGGATCCGCTGGATCACCATCCTTTCGGGCGATCATCCGCTGGCGGTGCGTGCCATCGCCTCGGAGCTCGGCGCGGACGAAGTGCGCGCCGGGCTCCTCCCTCACGAGAAGGTGGACGCGGTTCGCTCGCTCGGCGATCGGTCGCGCGGCGTCGCGATGGTTGGCGATGGAGTCAACGACGCGCCCGCGATGGCGGCGGCGACCCTTGGTGTGGCGATGGGAGCCGCGGGTACGGACGTGGCGATCGAGACTTCGGACGTGGTGCTCATGAGCGACGATGTCGAGAAGATCGACTACGTGATCCACCTCGGCAAACGCGCACGCCGCGTCGTACGGCAGAACGTCCTTTTCAGCGTGGGGTGGATGCTCCTCCTGGTGATCGTCGCGCTGGTCGTCGGGATACCGCTCACCCTGGCGGTCGTGGCGCACGAGGGAAGCACGCTGATCGTGGTGCTCAACGGCCTCCGACTCCTGGGCGGCCGGCCGCACCCGCCGGTGGTTCCGCGCGAGCGTCCAGTCCGCCTGCGCTCGGCACGCCTCGTGCCGAGCAGGAGCGCCGGAGTGTAGGTCACCGGACTGGCGAACGAGGGGAGGCCACCGCGGCGCGTGTCGTATCTCATGGAAGGAATACTCGAAGTCGTACGGCCGGGACGGTTCGCTCTCGCGCTCTGGCTGGCAGTGACCGTACTCGCCTTCCCTCTCGACGCCGCGCGCGCGGACGCGCCTGCGGCCCCAACTCCCCACGCAACGAGCGGTCTCGATTCGCTCTCGGACCTCCCCCTGAAGGTAGTCCGCCCCACACCGGGCGACAGCGCTGCGGAGCTGGCCATCTTTCTCACCGGCGACGGAGGCTGGGCCGAGATAGACAAGGCGATCTCCGACTCGCTCGCGCGACATGGGATTCCGGTAGTCGCTCTGAACTCCCGGGAGTATCTCGCCACCAGGCGAACGCCGCAACGCGTGGCCGACGATGTGGCACGCATCGTCCGCTACTATGCACGAGCGTTCGGAAAGCAGGCGCTCCTTCTGGTTGGCTACTCGCGCGGCGCCGACGTGATGCCCTTCGTGGCCAACCGGCTACCGGACGATCTCCGTTCGCGCGTGCGCCTGGTCGCGCTGCTCGGTCTCGCCCCCAACGCGAACTTCAAGTTCCACCTGATAGACCTGGTCTCCAACCACCATCGCAGCGATGACCTCCCCACCCTCCCAGAGGTGCTTCGCATGCGTGGCCAGCAGATCCTCTGCTTCTACGGTGTGAAGGAGAAGGAGGCCGCGTGCCGCTCTCTCCCCGAATCGCTAGCGACCGCCGTGGCGATGCCCGACGGGCACCACTTCGGCGGTCGCTACGGAGAGATCGCCGATCGCATACTGGCGGCGCTCCAGGGGCGCGCCGTCACGACTTCGCGGCCCTGACCCTGCGATTGAGAAGCGGTTCGAGTACCGCGGCGTTGCTGATGTCGCCGGCGTGCGAGGAGTAGAGGAGCGTGACGCGTCCGCGCTTCGCGCGCCTGACCAGGTCGTCGAGTGCCGCCTTAGCCTCCGGAGAGCCCAGCTCCTCCTTGAAACGCTTCTGAAACTCGGGCCACTTCTCCGGGTCGTGCTCGTACCACTTACGCAGATCCGTGGAAGGGGAGATCTCCTTCAGCCAGGCATCTATGTGCGCCCTCTCCTTCGAGAGCCCGCGCGGCCAGAGTCGATCTATCAAGACACGATAGCCGTCCGAGCTTTCGTACGGCTCGTACACGCGCTTGCTCACCACCATCGGCTCATCCTCTCTCATTCCTCGTAGTTTGGCTCCGCGGAGCCGGGACGGCGGCCTGCCATGGCCACGCCCAGAAGCATGTCCGCCTCACTCGTAGCTTCGACTTCGTGCGGGACGTTCGGCTGGAGTACGAGCGACTCGCCCTGACCAACGCGATACGTACCGGTTGGAGTGGTCACCTGGATCTCCCCGCGCAACGGCTGGATCATCACCACGCCCGGTGCCTGGTGACGCGGGAGGCAGCCGCCGGCTTCGAACGCGAAGAGTACGAGTCGGAGCGTGTCGCTATGGAAAATCGTGGCCTGGTTGTGGCCATCCTTCAACGGCCGTGGCTCGCCGCGAAGCTTCTCCAGCGATGCGCCGAAATCGAGCTTGTGCTCGGAGCCGGCGAAGCGCTCGGCCGGGGGTGGTCGGAGTCGGTCCTGGGGAGTGCTCATCAGCGGTGCTGCCTCCACGGATAGCCGGCTCGGCCGGCGTGAGGTGACATTGCCATGATGTACTGAGCCCTGCTGGATGGCAAACTCCGAGCCCTCCCCGATCGGATGTCTAGTTGGCGTGCGCTCCGTTCCCCCGCGCTTTCAGCGCGAGCACTTCCGAGTCCTCCGACTCCAGCGCTTCCAGGAATGGGCAGTCGCCGAGCGGACCGTGCGCGTGGCAGGCTGCCGCCATCTTGCGCAACGCACTGGCGATCCGCGTGAGGTCGCTGATCTTCGCCTCCACGGCCTCGATCTTCTCTTCGACCGCGCGGTGGACGTCGGCAGGGGTGGTGCGCGGGTCGACGCGCAGCGCCAGGAGCTGTTCTATCTCCGAGAGCGTGAAGCCGAGCGCCTGCGCTCTACGGATGAACTCGAGCCGAGCGACATCGCTGGACATGTATTCGCGGTAGCCCGAAGCACGCCGCTTAGGCTTGGGAAGGAGCCCACGCCGCTCGTAGTAACGAACCGTCTGCACGTTGACGCCAACCGCACCGGCGAGCTCGCCAATGGTCAGCGTTTCATTCTCCTCCAACTCGATCGCCATTTCCTCATGCCTCGATCATGGATTCGAGTACAAGGTAAGGATTTCACCATGGTATAGAGTCAAGGGGCCGAGACTGGCCGCGCCGATATAATCATCTATATGCAGTGTTCAACTCAATGGAGGATCCGAATATAGCACCTATCTGCTAGAGTGCTTTAACAGGATACGGAGACAACGCTCTTCGCCCGTCGTCGGCGCCTACTGCGCCGTGTAGCCACCGTCGATCACCAGCTCCGCGCCCGTAACGAACTTCGACTCATCCGACGCGAGGTACAACACCCCATACGCTATGTCGTCCGGTTCGCCGATTCTGCCGAGCGGATGCAGCGCCTCCAACGCGCGCCGCGCCGCCGCGGCATCGCCGGTAGCCTCCGCGTACCCCTCCACCATCGGAGTGAGAATGTAGCCTGGGTGAACGGAGTTGACGCGAATGTTGTAACCGGACTTCGCGCAGTGCAGAGCGGCCGACTTCGTGAAGAGGCGTACTCCTCCCTTGCTCGCGTTGTACGCCGCGAGATTCGGGTCGCCTACCAACCCTTCGATGGATGACAGGTTGATGATGGACCCGCGCCGCGCCGACTTCATCGCCTCGATCGCGAAGCGGGTCCCCAGAAAGACACCGTCGAGGTTGATGCTCATGAGCCACCGCCACTGCTCGAGCGTCGTGTGCTCGACATCCTTCCCCAGCGCGACACCCGCATTGTTTACTACGGCGTCCAGTTGGGCGAAGCGCTGCATCGTCGCCTCCATTACGCTGCGCCAGTCGTCCTCGCTCGAGACGTCGTGCCGGAGGAATGCGGCGTCTCCACCACCCCTCCCTATCCGCTCGGCGGCCTCCCTGCCCGCCGTCTCGTCCACATCCGTCAGCATGACTCGCGCGCCCTCGCGAGCCAACAGCGCGGCCGTCGCTTCGCCGAGCCCCTTCGCCGCACCCGTGACTAGCGCGCACTTCCCCCGCATGCGGTCCATTTCTTCCTCCCCCTCGATTCGTGCCGCGCACTGCGCGCCGGCGTCGCTCTCTGCTGCACCAACCGCACCCCCGGCGGTGCACCATGCGGCATTCTCCCCACGGAACTTGCGGAATCCCCCTACTCATGGAGCGCCACGAATCGATTACCATTGAGGAAGGAACGAGATCCGGGCAAACGGCTAAAGGAGAACGCCATGCTCCCCGAGGAGAGGCGCAACACGGAGCCGCCGACGGCAAGGCTCGCTACGCCGCCGACAGTCAACCTTCAGAACGACGCTCGCATCATCACGCAGGCGCTGGGCGCGCTGGAGCGTGAGAGGCTGATCCCCGGCCTGCACGTGAGGCTCTCCGTAGAGAGCGGCTGGCTCACGATCTCCGGCGACGCCCCGCACAAGGTGGAGCGCTCGGCGGCCGAGTGCGTCGTGCGCTGTGTGCCCGGCGTGAAGGGTGTGACCAATCGCATAGTGGTACCGATGGCTGATCGGCGCTAGCACGCGCCGGGGCGTAAGCGGCTCGACCACGGATACCGCTCGTTCTCTGGATGGGCGATCCGGCTCCGACTGGCCGTGGACTTCTAGATCGCGTTTGCCACGAGCATGGCGATTCCGAGAAGCAGGAGGAGCACCGCGACCACCCGCCTGAACAGCGACTGGGGTAGCTGCCCCAACACGCGGGTACCGAGCGCGGTCCCTGCTACGGCACCGATGGTCGCGATGAGCACTAGAGGCCACACGCCCAGCATCGAGCGCCAGTCACTCGCCAGATAGACCGGAAGGCGCGCGAGATCGACGAATATCGCCACCGCCGTGGCGGTCGCCACGAAAGCTTCCTTGGGAACGTCGAACCCGAGCATTGCCGCCGAGCGGATCCCGCCCTGGTTCCCTACCAGTCCGCCGAGCAGCCCCGAGAGTGCACCGGCTGTCCACGCCGCCGTGCGTCCCCAGCGAACGCGCTCTATCCATCCAGTGAGCTGCGAGATGGCGGCGAGGATGAGCAGCACTCCGAAGACTGTAGTGAGCGCCTTGCTCGCCGCGCGTTCGTGTGCGAGGGCGCCCAACAGTCCGCCGATCGCACTCGCTACGCCAAAGCCAAGGAGTACGTGCCGATCCACGTGACGGCGCAGCACCCAGAAGCGCTGAACGGTCGCGACGAAGTGCGGGATGGCAATCGCGGCGACCGCGACCTTCGTCCCGGTTTGCAGTGCGAGCGCTGGTGTGAGGAGACTCCCAATCCCGAAACCGGCGATGGAAGCGATTCCGCCTGCGAGCACGGCGACTACCGCGAGGAGGGCCGCGAAGAGCATGGTATCCCTGGGCGAGTGATATGCGACGGTGGATGCACCGCACTGGCGCGCGCGTTGCGGCCGTCATCCTGGAGCGGCAGCGGGGAGCGCAGCGTAGTTACTGCCGCCCGCGGCGCCTCGCGCCAGGAGAATCTCGAAGGAAGGTGTCCCGATGTCCAATGGCGGCAAGGCAGAGAGCGACCATCACTACCAGGCGCATGACGTCCGGCGACTGCCGGATGATGTGGGGAAGCACGGTCGCGAAGATGAGAAGCTGGTGGACGACTGCACACCGAACCGGCGTCGCTTCCTCCGTACCGCCGGAGCGGCGGGGGCCGGAGTGCTGATGCTCGGCGGTACTCCGAGCGGAGTGCTCGCGCGCGGCTGGAAGGATATCCTCGCTCCCGAGGAGGAAGTGAGCGCGAACGAGGACCTCATGCGTGAGCACGGAGTTCTCAAGCGGGCACTGCTCATCTACCGTGAGGGGCTCCGGCGACTCGACGCGAAAGAGGATGTCCCGTCCGACGTACTGGCCGGCACCGCGCAGCTCATAAGGCGCTTCGTTGAGGAGTATCACGAAAAGCAGGAAGAGGAGTACATCTTCCCGCGATTCGAGAAGGCTGGCAAGCACACGGAGCTCGTTCACACGCTCCGTCTGCAACACGAGCGCGGACGGCAGCGCACGGCGGCGATACTGCACCTCGCGACTGGCTCCGCCCCGAAGAACGACGAGCGCACCAGGATCGCGGGCCACATGAAGGCGTTCATCCGAATGTACGAGCCGCACGAGGCGCGAGAGGATACAGTGCTCTTCCCTGCCTTCCACCAGCTCGTCTCGAGCAACGAGTACGACTCGATCGGTGAGGAGATGGAGCGGAACGAGCGCCGGACCTTCGGCGGCGACGGCTTCGACATGGCGGTGGACAGGGTGGCCGAGCTGGAAAAGAAGCTCGGGATTTACGACCTCGCCCAGTTCACTCCCGCGGCGTTGGGGCCGGCTCGAACATGACGTCGTCCACGTAGCAGAAGCCCCAGTCCTCGCCGGGCTCGAAGCTCCGGACTATGGGGTGCTGCGTCTGGTGGAAGTGCTTCGTCGCGTGCTTGTTGGGGGAGCTGTCGCAGCACCCCACGTGGCCGCACTCCAGGCAGAGGCGCAGGTGCACCCACCACGCTCCCATCTTCAGGCACTCCTCGCACCCTTCGGGCGTACGTGGAGTCACGTCCCGCACCTCGCCCAGATGCGTACACTGCGTTGCCATCCTGGTCTCCTCCCGGCGCTCGCCGGGCGTCACGGGTTCGGGCCTCGCGCCGCGGTCGCTTCCGAGCTCGCTCCCGCGCTCGCGGCATCGGACACACCGAGCGCGCGTCGCACCGCCGGTGCGACCACGGTTCCGTACAGCTCAATCGAACGCAGCACGCTCGCATGCGGCATGGTGCCCACCGTCATCTGCATGAGAAATCGATCGTAACCGAAGAGCTCGTGCTCGTAGAGCATCTTGTCGATCACCTCCTGCGGGCTTCCCACGAGGAGTGCTCCGCGCGCCGAGCGCTCCCCGTCGAAGCGCTGCCTCGTGGGCGGCGCCCAACCACGCTCGCGACCGAGACGTCCCATCACCTCCAGGTACGGAGGGAACGCGGCATCCGCCGCGGCCTGCGAGGTATCCGCAATGAAACCGTGCGAATTGATGCTGAGTCGCAGATCCGCCGGATCGTGCCCCGCTCGACGGAAGCTCTCGCGGTACAGATCAGTGAACGGCACGAAGCGCGCCGGTGCGCCGCCGATGATCGCGAGCGCCATGGGAAGCCCGAGCGTAGCCGCGCGCACCACCGACTGCGGCGTGCCGCCGACGGCGATCCAGACCGGCAGCGGATCCTGGACCGGGCGCGGGTACACGGCGAGATCTTCGATCGGCGCGCGGTGGTCCCCGCTCCAACGTACGCGCTCGTTGTCGCGCAGCTCGAGAAGGAGCTCCAGCTTCTCCGTGAACAGCGCATCGTAGTCATCGAGGTCGTAGCCGAAGAGCGGGAAGCTCTCGATGAACGATCCACGCCCGGCCATGATCTCGGCCCGTCCGCCCGAGAGCAGATCGAGCGTGGCGAAGTCCTGGAAGACCCGCACCGGGTCGTCGGAGCTGAGCACCGTGACCGCGCTGGTGAGCCGGATACGCTTCGTGCGCATCGCCGCGGCGGCGAGCACCACGGCCGGCGAGGAGACGATGTAGTCCGGCCTGTGATGCTCGCCCACGCCGAAAACGTCGAGTCCCACCTGGTCGGCGAGCTCGATCTCCTCGAGCAGATCGGCCAGCCGCTGCTCGGCGCTCACCAGTTGGCCGGTGTGCGCGTCCGGCGTGCGCTCCGCGAAGGAGTAGAGACCGATCTCCACTCCACGAGTCGCTGTACGCGGTGCCGCCGCACCGCCCGGGTTGTCTGAAGACATTCGGGAAAGCTAGCAAGACCGCCCCCCTCGCGCCCGACCACGTACGGTCGGCGTGCGAGGAGGGCGGTCGGCGAGCCAGGCGGCGAGCGGGCGTAGCGGGAGCTTCATCTTCCTGCCACGCCAGCCGGCCGCGACACGTTCACCGCGGCCCCGAGATCAGGGCTTGTCCCACCATACCCTGTCGTTCAGCGAAGCGCCGCCCTGCGCCGAGATGGCCGACTGGAGGTTCTCGTTGTTGAACGACTGCTCGGCGAGCGGATAGGTGAGCCGGCGCGCGACCACCTTGGGATCGGTGATAACCGCAGGGCCCGGCTTCAGATCGGGAACTCCGCTGCGCCGATACTCGGCATAGGCATCCGCGCCCTGGGCGTACAGCGCGATCCACTTCTGGAGCGCGATCTGGGTGAGACCCGTGGCCGGATTGTAGGCGACCCTCGGCGAGGCGACGTACGCATCGATGACATCGTTCGCGATGCCGTTGTACTGCATCGAGGCACGGATTGCATCGGCGTACAGCGCGGCCGCGTCGCCCGTGGTCCAGCCGCGTGCGACCGCTTCGGCCTCTCCGAAGAGCACTTCGGCGTACGTCATGAGGATCGAAGGCGTGTCGCGCTGCCGGTAGCGGAAGCCGACGCGCGATGTGTTGGTCAGCCCGATCGCGATGGCATCCTCGTCCTGAAGTCCGTTGGGCGCCCCCACGTAGACAGTGTCGGGCAACTTCGACACGATTGGATCCGCGTAGACGGCGAGACGCGGATCGAAGATCGTGTCGTTGCCGGGCTCGATCGAGATGTAGAGCGCCTTCAGCGTGTCTACCAGCGTCTGGCTCACATGCTGGTCGTCACGCGTCCGGAAGGTGTTGAAGAACGGGTTGTCGTTGGTGCCGTCGCCCGGCCAGTGCAGGAGCGCGTTGTCGGCGTTCGAATTGAACACGCCGGCGGCGATCGCCGCCGTCGCCTCGTCCCTGGCCCTGTCCGGATCGACCTTGATGAGCCGGAGCGCGAAGCGGAGCCGCAGCGAGTTGGCGAAGCGCTGCCACTTCGCGGCATCACCGCTGTAGATCGGATCGGCGCTGCCGTAGCCTGCCCCGCCTGCGGCGAGCATGTTGCTCGCCGCCGTGAGGTCGGTGAAGAGGCCGTTGTACACGTCCTGCTGGCGATCGTACTTCGGAGTGAAGTTGGCCGTCCCCTGATTCGCTTCGTCGTAGGGGATGTCGCCCCAGATGTCGGTCATGACTCCGTACGTCCAGGACTTCATGACTAGCGCCGGTCCGACCAGGTTCGGCGCCTCGGTCGGATCGGTCTGCTGGATGATGGTGGCGAAGTCCTCGAGCTCGCCTGCGTAGAAGCCGGACCAGTTGCCATCGATGGTCGCCGGCCGGATGGAGTAGCGATCCTCATCCGTGAACCGGTCCATCGCGATGTGCTGCGCCCAGAGCGAGGTGAAGGTCAGATCGAAGCCACCCCCGCGAATGCGCCCCACGGCGCTGGTAACACCGTTCGGAAAGAGGTACTGGGGCGCGACGCTCCCGGGCGCGTTAGGATTTTCGTTGAGCCCCGTAAGCCCGCTGTCGCAGGCCGTCGCCACGAGCGCGACCGCGAACAGAGGGACGATCCGGGAGATCGTCAAGTGTCTCATCATTGTCCCTTTGTGTGAAGATTGCGCGATGCTCATGGCGTGACGTTGATCATGAAGCCGAAGCTGCGTGCCGATGGGAACTGGGCGTTCTCGATTCCCTGGGCGTTGCTCGACGAGAAAGCCGTCTCGGGATCGATGTTCGGCACCTTGGTGTGCAGCCAGAGATTGCGCCCTACGAGTGCCACATACGCCGACGAGATGCCGAGCCTTCCGCTGAACGACGACGGAACGGCGTAGCCCAGCTTCACCTCGCGCAGCTTCACGAAGCTGGCGTCGTAGACGTAGGGCTCGTGCAGCTGGAAGAGCCCGTTGAAGTACGCCTGCGCGGTCACCTTGGTGGTATTCGGGGTACCGTCCTTGTTCACTCCGTCCACCAGAAGCCCTCCGCCATCCTCGATGGCCTGTGCCGTCTCACGGCCGCGAAGCGATGAGGCGAGCACCCCCGACATGTCGCCGAACATGTTCGACGCGCTGAAGATCTCTCCACCCTGCTTGACGTCGAAGAGGAAGCTGAAGTCGAAGTTGCGGAAGGCGAACCGGTTCTGGATGCCGCCGGTCCAATCCGGGGTGTAGTGCCCGAGTACGCGCTTCTGCGGGTCGGGCTGCGGGAATCCGTTGACCGTGATCAGACGGCCCTGGTCGTCCCTCAGGAACGGAGTTCCATAGAGAGCTCCGTACGCCTCGCCCTCGCGCGCCTCGACCGTGAGGCTCCAGTAGGTGGCGAGAACCACCGTCTCGAGCCCCTGGTACAGGCTCACGACCTTGCTGTTGTTCTTGGCGAAGTTGACGTTCACATCCCAGGAGAAGCCGCCTTCCGTGCGCACCGGCGTCGCCCCGAGCTGCAGCTCCACACCCTTGTTGCTCACCGCGCCGGCGTTGAGTACCGCGCTGGTGAAGCCACTCGCACCCGACACCTGGGCGGGGATGATCTGGTTGCTCGTCAGCTTGTCGTAGTAGGTGGCATCGAGCGAGACCCTGTCGTTCAGGAAGCGAAGCTCGAGGCCCGTCTCCCAGGAGCGCGTCTTCTCGGGCTTGAGATTGGGGTTCGGCACCTGGTTCGGTACGGCGAAGCGAGGAATGCTTCCGAACGGCGTCGCCGCCGCGTAGGTGACGGCGAGCTGGTACGGCTCGGCGTCGTTACCCACCTGAGTCCAGCCTCCACGCAGCTTACCGTACGTCAGGAAGCCGCCCAGGTTGAACGACGGGAAGGCGTCCGTGAACACGAAGCTTCCCGAGACCGAGGGGTAGAAGTACGAGTTGCTCGACGCGGGGAGCGTGGAAGACCAGTCGTTACGGCCGGTCACGTCCACGAAGAGGTAGTTGTTGTAAGCGAACTGCGCCTGACCGTAGAGGCTGTTGGTCTGCCGGTTGCGCTCCTCCTGGTCGACGTCGGGTATGACCGCCGAATTGCCGATGTTGTACGTATTCGGAATGACCAGGTGATTGGTCCCCTGGCTCGACATGGCGTAGCGGCTCACTCGCTGGTTGCCGCCCACGTTGACCGTGACACCGAGCTTGCTCGTGACGTTCCGCTCGGCGGTGAGGAGGAAGTCGGTGTTCGTCTCACGGTTGAAGCGTACCGATTCGTTGAACGCGCCGCCGGAATAGTCGATGCCGATCATGCCGTCGGCGTAGCGCTGCCTGCGCCAGTCGCGGTACCAGTCGGTACCAGAGCGGAACGCACCCGTGAGCCAATCGTTGAACTTGTACGTGATGGTCCCCACTCCGATCACGCGGTCGCGCGTGTCGTCGTTGGAGTTCATGTACAGCACCCAGAACGGATTGTCGACGGTCGTGTAGCTCGGAGCCCGCTGGGTACCGTCCGGGTTCTTGTAGTTGCGAAGCGTCGCGTTATCGAGCTGACGGCCGCTCCAGATCACGTTCTGCATTACGTTCCGGTTGTCGTAACCGGTGCCGGGCCGGTTGTGCGCGCTCGACTTCACGTACTGGAGCGAGGCCCGCACGCTCAGCTTGTCGTTGACGTTCGCGCCTCCGTTGAGCGAGGTATTGAAGCGCTTGATGGTGTTGGTAGGCAGCATGCCGAGCGCATCGAGGTTGGTCAGGCCCAGACGGAAATCGGCCTTGTCGCTCGCTGCGGACACCGAGGCGTTGGTGTTGGACGTGCGGCCGGTCCGGAAGAACTCGCGCACGCGGTCGGGGTGAGGGAGCCAGGGCACCGCCTCTCCATCGCTATACCACTGCTTGATCAGTCGCCCATCCAGCGGCGGCCCCCAGCTCCGATTCACGTTGTCGCTGGTGCCGCCACCCTTGCCGTCCACGAACTCGAACTTCCCGCCGGAGCCCTGGCCGTACTTGTTCTGGAAGTCCATGAGGCGGAGCGGAGTCTCGAACGTGAGGTTCTGGTTCGCCGTGATGCCGAGCCCGCGGCTTCCCTTCCCGCTCTTCGTGGTGATGACCACGGCGCCGTTCGCGGCGCGCGAACCGTAGAGCGCGGCCGCGTTGGCGCCCTTCAGGATACTGATCGACTCGATGTTGTCAGGATTGATGTCCTGCGCGGTGTTGCCGTAGTCATAGCCCCCGCCCGTGGGGTTCGCAGTGGCGGAGTTGTCGATCGGGATGCCGTCCACCACGAAGAGCGGCTGGTTGTTGCCGGCGATCGAGTTGGCGCCCCGGATGACGATTCTCGAGGAGCCGCCAGTGGGTCCGGCGTTGGTGATGTTGATGCCCGCGACCTTTCCGACGAGGGAATTGACGAGGTTGTTCTCCCTCGCCGAAGTCAGCTCCTCGGCCGTCACGCTCTGCTGGGCGACGCCGAGCGACCGCTTCTCGCGCGCGATGCCGAGCGCGGTCACCACCATCCCCTCCAGCTGCACGGCGTTCTGCGCCAGCACGAAGTCGTGCGTGATGCTGCCTGGGGAGAGGGTGATCTCGACCGACTCCGCCTTGTAGCCAATGAGCCGGGCGGTGAGCGTGACCTTCTGCCCCTGCACGTTCGCCGCAGCCACCGTGAACGAGTAGGTGCCTCCCTCCCTCGTCATGGTGCCCACGTTCATCCCCTGCAGGAAGACGCTGGCGTTGGCCAGCGGCAATCCCCCCTCGCTGCTCACCCGGCCGCTGATGGTTGCCGCCCCCTGCGCCGCCGTCCAGGCCGGGAGGAGTACCATCGTGCAGACGAGCGCGAGGACCGAGCTGATTCGACGTCCCATGCTTACTCCTCTCTGCTCTCGAAAAAATTGTGGTTGTTGCGGGATCGCTCTGGATCCGGGAGTTTCTGCAATCGACATGTGCGCGATGTGATTGCGTCTAGCGCCGCGGCGTCGCTGGCCCCCGCCGCTGGGGACCATCGCCGCCGCGAGCCGCCAGAGGCCGCGGCCCCCGACTGGGCGGAACGACCACCGCGAGCGAGCGATGCCCGTCCGCTCCGACGCTCCGTACCGCGGCCCAAAGGTCATCGAGCTGCGCATCGAGCTCGTACGACGTCGTATCACCCACCTGGATCACTCGCTCCCAGACGGGCGATGTGGTGGATCGAACGAGTACCTCGTAGCTGGCCGCCCCGGGTGTCTTCGCCCAGGAGAGATCCCAGCTCTGGCCGGATGGCGGGTGTCGCCGCGCCCGAGCGCTGTCCGGCGACGGCGGAGCGAGGCCGAGCGAGCCGATCACCGCCGCATTGAGGCGGGCGATGTTGGCGGCGTAACCGAAGTTCACCTCGGAGAAGACGTCACGGGGGCTGTGCTGCCGTGAGAGCGCCTCCATCCGCTCAGTGGTGCGGATGCCGGGGTAGCCCAGCGCCACGAATGGTTCGTGGTCGGTGCCACGCCCGATCCGATCGATGCGCAGGACGTGCAGGATCCGGAAGTCGGGGTTGTACATCCCGCCGAGCGCCACGGCGTAGCGCGCGAGCTCGCGACTGGGACTGTTGTCCGGGTCGGCGCTGTAGATGCGCATGGTGGTGGAGTCGACGAGGCCATCATCCGTCCTGATGTTGCCGACGATGTCATCGGACATGTCGCCGATCACGGTGTAGCCCTCATCGTGCAGCCGCTGCGCGAGGTGCGAGGAGCCCAGCAGCCCCTGCTCCTCGCCGCCGACCAGCGCGAAGAGCACGGTGGCCTGGAGCCCCTTCGGGAATCGCTGCGAGAAGACCCGCGCAAGCTCGACGACGGCCGAGGTGCCGGAGGCATCGTCATCGGCACCCGGCGCGTCGGAGACCGCGTCCTCGTGATCGGTCTGGCAGATACAGGAGTCGTAATGGCCGGTGATCACTACCACTCGTTTGGCATCGCGCCCGGGAAGCCAGGCGAGGACGTTGACCACGTTGGCGGTAGGCCGCGACGGGAAGCGGCGGATCTCGATCATGGCCGCGTCGTATTCCACCTTCAGGCAGCCGCCGCAGTCCTCGCTGTAGCCCTGGAGCTTCGCGTGGAGGAAGCGCCGAGCCGCACCGATCCCGCGTGTATCGCTCAGCGTATCGCTCAGCGTGTGCCGCGTACCGAAGGCGACGAGCGTGGAGTCGGTGGCGCGGATCTCGGCGGGGGCGATTTCGCGGAGCACGCCGGCGATGGCGGTGTCCGCTTCCATCCCCATGTCGGCTCCGGCGGCGACTCCGAGGGAGGTGTAGCGTTGCTCGATTTCCGAATGTTGCTCTCTGGCCTGGCTGGACGAGCAGGCTGCTGCAAGGACCACCAGGCCCGCGAGGAGGGCCCGTGATGGTATCTTAGCTCCCATTCTTTCACCGCTGAGACGAGTGTGGGGCTGGCTGCTGCGGGTGCGCTGGAACTGGGACAAGGGTGGTGCTCGGGTGGTGCGGGGGTATCGACGAGAACTGCGGTGGGCACTCCGCTGCGGGACGCGCTCGCCAGACGGTCGGATGGCTGATCGCGCTGGCAGTGGACAGAGCGTCGGGTATATTGTATACACCTAAACCGCGCTCGTCCATACCCTGCGCGCGAAACACGTGTCACCGTCTCTCCCCTACCGTCTCGCCGCGACCAGGTCCAAGGCGCGCCCACCCCCTCGCCCCGTGAACACGCCCATGAACTCTCGCCGCTGGATCATCCCCGGTGCGGCAGCTACGCTCGTCCTCGCCGCTACCGCCATCGGCTACGCCGGGCCCAATCGCTACACCAACAACGATCGCATCGATCGCCACATGCTCCCCGCCACCTCCACCGGGCCGCTCGATCCCGCCTGGAGCGTCGACGGACGCTGGATCGCCGTGTCGATGCGCGGCGACATCTGGAAGATCCCGGCCGAAGGCGGCGAAGCCATCGCCCTCACCAACGGACCCAGATACCATTTCGAACCGGCGTGGAGCCCCGACGGGAAGCAGCTCGCACTCACCGTGGATCTCGATGGCAATCTCGAAATCGCCGTGGTGAGCGCCGAGGGCGGCGAAGTGAAGCGCCTCACCGATGACGCGGCCGTCGATGTAGAGCCCACCTGGAGCCACGATGGCCGGAGCATCTACTTCGTCAGCAACCGCGGAGAGCGCGGGTTCCACATCTACCGGCACGACCTCGCGAGCGGAAAGGTCGAGCAGGTGGTGAGCGGCATCCAGCCGGCGATATCGCCCGATGGCAAACAGCTGGCCTACGTGGATCGCGTGCGCGGGAAGCTCGGCAGCGGCGGCCTGTGGGTCAAGACGCTCCCCGACGGCGAGCCAAGGCTGGTGCAGTACGAGGAGACGGAGTACAGAATGAAGCCGGCCTGGACGCCCGACGGCCGAGCGCTCTACTACGTGTCGGATGAAGGCGGATCCAACGACGTGATGCTCGTCGATGCGGAAGGCGGAAACCCGCAGCAGATCACCGCGGACGCTGGCGACGAGTTCGCGCCCGCACCGAGCCCGGATGGTCGGCGTTTCGCCTTCGTCTCCAACAGGGCCGGCGCCACGGTGCTCTACACAGCCGCAAACGGCGGCGGCCCCTTTACATCTTGGCAGGCGCTACCCATCGCCACCCGCCGCTCACGCGTCGCCACCGGCCGCGTACGGGTGCGCGTGCTCGCGAGCGACGGCCGGCCCACCGCGGCCAGGATCTACCTCCGCGCGAGCGACGGACGGTCGTACACGCCGGACGGCGGCTTCCACCGCGTCATCTCCGTCACCGAAACTCACTACTTCCAGACCACCGGGGAGTTCGAGGTCGAGCTTCCCGCCGGCCGCACCACCATCGAGGCAATGAAGGGCTTCGAGTACCACCCGCGCGCCATCACGGTGGACGTACCGGCGGGTGGAACGCGGAGCTCTACCATCACACTGGAGCGCATGGCCGATCTACCTGCGCGCGGCTGGTACTCCGGCGATACCCACGTCCACGACCTGCACCAGGGCCGCTTCGGGCTCACCCACGAGACCTTCTTCGACCAGCTCCGTGCGGAGGATCTGCACGTCACCAACGCGCTCATCCACATGGACGGCACCCGGATCATGGGCCGGTGGGAAGACCTCACGGGGAAGCCCAACCCCCTCTCCACACCCGAGTACATCCTCCAGTACGGCGAGGAGTTCCGCGGCTCGCTCGGACACATCTCCATCCTCGGTATCGAGAAGTTCATCCTTCCCTTCACCAGCGGAGTGCGCAACACCCCCTACGCGCAGCCCGAGCTCGACTCGCGTTACATAGACGAGGCGCGCGCGCAGGGCGGCATCGCGGGCTTCGGTCACCCGTACTTCGCGCCGGTCACCAGGCCCGAGCAGGCCGCGAGCACCCTCATCGCGGTGGACATAGCGCTCGGCAAGGGTGATTTCTACGACATTGGAGCAATCTGGTCGGACGAGCTTGGATCCTCGGAGCTGTACTACCGACTACTCAACTGCGGCTTCCGTATCGCGGCGACCGCCGGAACGGACAACTTCTCGGATGTGTGGCGTGATCCCCCGCCGGGATCCGACCGGACGTACGCGCATGTGAAGGGTCCGCTCTCGATCAATAGCTGGATCGAAGCCGTGAAGGCACAGCATACGTTCGGATCCACCGGCCCCCTGCTCTTCCTGGACGTCGCGGGCCACGAGCCGGGTGACGAGATCCAGCTCGGTCGCGGTGCCGGCAAGTCGCTGCGCGTGCGCGCTGAAGCCACGTCGATCTCTCCCATCACGCGGCTCGACATCGTCGTGAACGGCAAGGTCGCGGCGAGCGTCGCAGCAAAGGATTCGAGTCGGATCCTATTCGATGGTAGCGTCGCAATCCCCGAGGGAGGCTGGATCGCTGCACGCGTCGTCGGCCCGTCGTCGAGATACATCGCCGACAGTTACGCGTTCGCGCAGACGAGCCCCGTCTACGTCGTGCGCAACGGGCGGCGCTTGACCTCCGCGGAGGACGCCCGGTTCTTCGTCCAGACCATGGACGCCTTGCTCGCGCGTGTCGAGCGTGGACCGTGGCGCACCCCCGCCGAGCGGGATGCGTTCCGGAGCGAGGTCGAGAAGGCGCGCGCGGTGTACTCCGAGATCGCCGCTCGCTGAGCTCCAGCCCTTCTGCCGCTTGACTCTATGGCAAGGTACATGGCGCATCGTTCATCCGTGCGCTGTTGCACTGACGGCCGAACCATGAAAGGGAGTTGACGAAGATGCGTGCGAAGGAGATCGAGCTCGATTGCCAGTGGACCGTTGGCCAGGTACTCGAGCGTTATCCGGCCACCGCGACGGTTTTCAACCGCTACGGAATCGACCTTTGTTGCGGCTCGGGCGTGAGCATCCGGGAGGCAGCATATCGCGACGGCATCGATCCGGAGATGCTCTGCACGGAGTTGCAGCAGGAAGCGCTGGCACCGAACGAGTCGTAGGAATACCGACAACGGAAGTCGACCAGGGGAGTCGCCGGGCGGTGCGTCGCTGCCCGGCGATTTCGTGTGGCCGCCGGATAGCACCATGGTACTATTGAGCGCCATCCTCACGGCGGAAACATTGTCTCCGCAGCGAAGTGGCAACACGGCTCTCACTGGGAACCACGACATGTCCGGACGCATCGCAACAACCGGAGCCGCTCGAGAGAGGGCGATTCCCTCGTCCCGCTCGGGTGTACGCCGCAACTATTCGCCCCGCATCGACGAGAAGGGTGCACGAGCCATCGGAGTCCCGATGGATAGGCCGGGTGCCGGCGTTCCCATCGATGACAAGGCGTTGTTCCTGGCCCACATGTCGCACGAGCTGCGCACTCCGGCGAACGTGGTGCTCGGCTATTCCGACCTGCTCAGCGATGGAGCGGGAGGCGTGCTCCCCACGAAGGCAGCCCAGATGATCGGTCGCATCGCTCACAGTGCGCGACACCTGCGCGAGCTGGTGGACGACATCCTGGATCTCACACGCATCGAGAACGGTCTGGTCAGCCTCGCACTGGAGGAGCATTCGCTGTCGGCGCTCCTGAGAGACACACTCTCGTGGCTCGAGCCGCAGGCGAGCGCGAAAGGGATCTCGCTCCGCCTCGAGGCAGCGGATGTCCCCCCGGTCCGAACCGACTCGACACGCGTCCGGCAGATCGTGCTCAACCTCTTGTCCAACGCCGTGCGGTTCACGGAGCGTGGGGGTGTCACGATTGCACTCGGGACGGCCCAATCCGGCAGCGTCGCGATCAGGGTGAGCGACACCGGCATCGGCATGGGCCCGGAAGAGCTGGAGCGAATCTTCGACGAGTTCTTCCAGGCGGGTGCGCGTAACGGCGGGACGGGACTCGGACTCGCGATCAGCCGCCGGCTCGCACGGCTCCTGGGCGGCGACCTCCGCGCGGAGAGTACACGTGGCGAAGGGAGCGCCTTCATCCTCACGCTCCCTGCACGCTGATGGCGCCATCGCGCGATGAGGCCCCGCCGTCCGGCTAGTATTCGGATGATGTGGGGTCGCTCGCTACCGGTCGAATCGTTGACGTGGGAGGGCGGGGTCTCGTGCAGCGTCCTCGTCCTTCCACTCGGTGGCTCCTTCCGCGCGACCGGCCGCAGTCTGCTCCGCAGGTTGGTTCAACGAGTCATAACACTGCAGCAGCGGGGAGAGCCATGGACCCAACGAACGAAGCATCCACCCGCTCGACACGCGCCTCCGCCGACTCCACCGGTGGTCCGGTCGTATTCGTGGTCGATGACGACGTCTCCGTGCGCGAGTCGCTCGAGTCGCTCATTCGTTGGGAAGGATGGCGCGTCGAGACTTTCGCTTCCGCACGCGAGTTCCTGTCGCACACTCCGGGGCGTGAACCTAGCTGTCTGATTCTCGATGTATCGCTCCCGGACCTGAACGGACTCGATCTGCAACGTACGATCGCGGTCGACCGGAGCGACATGCCGATCATCTTCATCACCGGCTACGGCAACATCCCGATGACCGTCCAGGCGATGAAGGCGGGAGCGGTCGAGTTTCTGACCAAGCCAGTCGAGAACGACGCTCTGCTGCACGCGATCAGGGGCGCCATAGATCGCAGCCGCGCGGCGCTCGATCAAAGGGCCGGGTTGCGGGAGCTCGAGGAGCGCTACGGCTCGCTCAGCCCGCGCGAGCGTGAGGTGATGGAGCTGGTGGTCTCCGGCATGTTGAACAAGCAGGTGGGCACGAGACTCGGTATCAGTGAGATCACGGTGAAGGCGCACCGCGGCAAGGTGATGAGAAAGATGCGAGCCGATTCGCTCGCCGAGCTCGTGACGATGGCGGCTCGTCTCCACGGTGCCACGCCGTCATCGCATCGCGAAGAGCACGGAACGACCGACGGGTAGCCGCTCCCCCGACTCGTCTGCCGCGCGAGGCACATCTCCGCACTGGCAGCACGGCCCTGGTGTGAGCGGCGCATGTGCTCGCCCGATACCATCGTCCGATGGCATCACAGCTCCTTCGATGTCAAAGTATCGGAACGCAACACGCTCCTTGTATGAGCTGTTGCCAACCATCTTACTCGAGGAGCGCTGCCATGAGCACAATCACCACCAAAGACGGCACCCGGATCTATTACAAGGACTGGGGCGAGGGACCGGTCGTCCTCTTCTCGCACGGCTGGCCACTGAACGCGGACGCCTGGGACGCGCAGTTGCTCTTCCTGGCGCAGAGCGGATTCCGTGCGATCGCGCACGACAGGCGCGGCCACGGCCGCTCCACCCAGAGCTCGAGCGGGAACGACATGAACACCTACGCCGACGACCTCGCGGCGGTGATCGAAGCGCTCGACCTCCACGATGTCACCCTCGTCGGGCACTCCACGGGTGGTGGCGAGGTCGCTCGCTACATCGGGCGCCATGGGACCGATCGAGTCGTGGGAGCCGTCCTCATCGCCGCTGTGCCGCCACTCATGCTGAAGACTGAGACCAACCCCGATGGACTGCCCATCGAGCTCTTCGATGGCCTGCGCAAGGCGCTGTACGACGATCGCTCGCAGTTCTACAAGGACTTCGCCATCCAGTTCTTCGGCGCCAATCGTCCCGGCGCCAAGGTCTCGCAGGGCGTCCTCGATCAATTCTGGCGGCTGAGCATGCAGGCCGGTCTGAAGAACGCCTACGAGTGCATCAAGGCGTTCGGGCAAACCGACTTCACGGAGGACCTGAAGAAGTTCGACATCCCGACGCTCATCCTGCATGGCGAGGATGACCAGATCGTTCCCGTCAGGGATTCTGCGAGGAAGTCGGCCCGCCTCATCAAGGGTGCCCGCGAGATCTACTACCCCGGCGCTCCGCATGGACTGACGATCACGCACCAGGACCAGATCAATGTCGATCTCCTCACCTTCCTCGAGAGCCCGGCGCGATCGCAGGAAGAAGAGGCGCCGGCCACGCAGCCCCGCCGCACGGTGGCGAGCACGGCGGCCGAAAGCCAGCCAGTAGCACGATACGCAAGCAGCGCCGACTGACCATCGAAGCGCCATCCCAGACGACGACAGCAGTGATAACCGGGAGGAAGAATCGTGAAGATCGTGATCATAGGCGGGACGGGGCTGATCGGCTCCAAGGTCGTGGAGCAGCTGCGTGGCCTCGGCCACGAGGCGGTGCCTGCCGCGCCGAACACCGGAGTGAACACCATCACCGGGGAGGGGCTGGCGGAAGTGCTGCGCGGGGCCAGTGTGGTGGTGGACGTATCGAACTCCCCGTCGTTCGAGGACGCGGCGGTGATGGAGTTCTTCGTTACCTCCACGCGCAACATCCTCGCGGCCGAAGCGGCGGCCGGAGTACATCATCACGTGGCGCTTTCGATAGTGGGAAGTGGGCGGCTTCCCTACAGCGGCTACATGCGGGCGAAGGTCGCGCAGGAGAAGCTCATCGAGAGCTCGTCGATCCCCTACTCGATAGTCCACGCGACTCAGTTCTTCGAGTTCGTCATCCGCATTGCCGACGCGGCCACGGAAGGGGATACCGTGCGAATTCCGCCGGTCCTTTTCCAACCCATGGCGGCGGATGATGTGGCGAGTGCCGTTACCCGAGTCGCGCTCGGCGTGCCGCTCGACGGCATCATGGAGGTGGCGGGACCCGAGCTGTTCCGCTTCGATGAACTGGTGCGACAGGTGCTGGCCGCCCACCACGACCCCCGCGTAGTCGTCGCGGATCCGGAGGCGAGCTACTACGGCACGCTGCTGGCGGAGCGCTCGCTCATCCCTGGCGACGGGGCGAGGCTCGGTGAAACCACTCTGCGAGAATGGCTCGACCGCGCCACTACTCCGGGGGCGGCTGCCGGCGAGCAGGCCCGCGCACGCCCGGTGCGCTCGCAGTCGGCGAGTGCACGAGGGACGAGCGCGCAGGGGACGACTGCATCTTCACGGGAGCGGGCGACCTCGCCCTCGGTGGAGATGGTGGACGAGGAGATCGCGTCCAGATCGCGCATCCTGCAGGCGAGCCCCCCGCCCCAATGGGCGACCGAGCCGAGCGCTGTGCTCGGACTGCGCCTCCGCCGTCCTGCCCTTTGACGGGCAGGCCCGGCCGCGCCTCCCACGAACGCGGCCGATCATACGACGGGCGCCCCTCGTGAGGGGCGCCCGTCGTATGATCGGCCGTTGCTCGATCCTCCATCCTGCGGAACCACCCGAGCGAAGGACCCCTCAGCGCCGCCTGACCGCTGCCTCCACCGCCTCGATGAGCACCGTATCGGCGAACGGCTTGAACAGGCAGTCCACCGCGCCGCGCGCGATCAGCTCCGCGCGTCGCGCCTCGTCCGCATATGCGGTGATGAAGACGATCGGAACGCCGTTTCCGCGGCGCGCCAGCTCGTTCTGAAGCTCGGGGCCGGTCATGGTTGGCATCGCGATGTCCAGTATCAGACAACGCGACTGGCTCGCCGCCGGCGAGGCGAGGAACTCCTCCGCGGACGAGAACGCCTGGACGGTGAAACCGAATTCTCTGAGCAGGTCAGGGAGCGACTCCCGCACCGACTCGTCGTCGTCGACGATTGATACGAGCGGTCTGCTGGCCATCAGGGACTCCTGGCGCTGCGCGCGTCCATCGAGAAACTCTGTCTCCTGGTGACGACGTTGGCGGGAGCGCGTACGACATCGTGCGACGCGCGTGGAATCGAGAATGAGAAGGTGACTCCGGGTCCCTCGTTGGCCCTCACCGAAAGTCTGCCTCGGTGACTCTCGATTATCGAGCGGCTGACCGACAACCCCATCCCCATGCCGCCGCTCTTGGTGGTGTAGAACGCTTCGAACAATCTGTCGGCGTCACGTGGATCGAATCCCACTCCCGCATCCTGCACACTCAGCTTCACTCTATCATCATCCTCGATTTCTGTTCGGACCACGAGTAGCCTCGAGCGGTCCTGGACCTCACGCATCGCGTCCGATGCGTTCAGAATCAGGTTGAGAATTACCTGCTGCAACTGCACCCGGTCCGCGATGACGGGTGGGAGATCGCGAGCGAGCTCGACTCGCGTAACCACTCTGCTGCTCTGCAGCTCGTTCCACGAGAGGGCGACGACCTCTCGCGCAGCCTCGTTCAGGTCGATCGGCTCCATGACGGAGCTCTTGTTGCCGAAGAGTGCGCGAAGCCGAGTTATGACCGACGAAGCCCGATTCCCATCGCGCACAGTACGCCGCACGGTCTCGATCGCGCCATCCACGTTCGGTGGATCGGCGGTGAGCATCCGCAGGCCGGTGCTGGCGTTCGTTATGATGCCCGCCAGTGGCTGGCTCACCTCGTGCGCGATGGACGCGGTCAGCGCTCCCAGCGTGGTGACACGCGTGACGTGGGCGAGCTCCGATCGTGCCTTCCCGAGCGCCTCCTCCGCCAGGTAGCGCTGTGTCACGTCCTGGATGGCGCCGATGTACCCCACCCGGCCTTCCTTGCCGCGCCACTGGTGTGCGACCAGATGCAGGTGCTTGACCGTACCATCGGACATCCGCGCCCTGTACATGTAGTCGAGATCGCTCGCCGGGCTTCGAGCGGCATCCATCATCTCCTGAAAGATCGGGAGATCATCCGGATGGATGCGCGCCCTGATCATGTCGACGGTAACGGGCTTGTCCGGGTCGAACTCGTAAATGCGACACGTCTCTGCCGACACGTCGACCAGTTCATCGTCCATGCGCCAGTACCAGCTCCCCGTCGAGCTGAGATGCTGGGCCTCTCTGAGCCACGCCTCGCTGCGACGCAGGTCCGAGTACAAGCGAGCGTTCTCCAGCCAGATCGCCGCCTGCGAACCAAGGAAGTCCAGTACCGCGACACGGTCGGCCGTGAAGGCTCGCGGGGTGAGATTGTTCTCGAGGTAGAGCGCTCCGATGACTCGCGTCTCCTTGAATATCGGCACGCACAGGACCGACCGCGGTCGGTTGCGTCGCACGTACGGGTCGTGTGGGTCCAGACCGTCGGACGAGGCATCGTCGAGGACGAGGCGCTCGCGCGTCCGCAGCACGAACTGCAGGGCCGAGAGAGGCAGGTCCGACGGCGCGACCGGTACGGTCTGCAGGCTGACATCCACACTTCCTTTGCCGGTACTCGCCCGCGCCTCGATGCGTGGCTCTTCGCCGTGCAGGAGGATCAGCAGCCCCCGCTCGGCACCGGCGTGCTCCACCGCCAGACGCATGAGCTTCTCGAGAAGGCTCGGGAGGACCATCTCGCTGGAAAGCGTCTGCGACGCTCTATCCACGACTTCGACATCCAGCTCCGCTGCTGGCGTGTCTATGGTCCCACCAACGCCATCCCGCCTCCCGGCAGCGCGGAGACGCGGGTGGCGCCGCTCGAGCTGCCTCACCCGGGAAAGTGCGCCCCACCTCTCATAGCTGTCGCACGCGTTGCGCAGGTACGCATCCGCGACCGTCTCGAGGCCGCGCGCCGCGTGGAACTCACCGGCGAGCTCGCTCGCCAGTGCTTCGTTACGCACGAAGCCGTTTCTGCGCGCGAGGTGCACCGCCTCCTCATAGAGCTCCTCGGCTTCCACGATGCGGCCTTCCAGCCGCGACAGCTCGGCGCCCACGAGCGCCCGCGCATTGGCAAAATTGTCCGGACAGCTCTCCGCCCAGGCAGCGATCCGATCGTGATGCTCCGACAGCGCTCGAAGGTGCCGCTCACGTTCCTCTCCCGCTGCGCGGTCCGCTGCTGCGGCGCGCGCCAGGCCCGCGAAGAGCTCGTACTCGGCCTCCTCGATCGACGACCGCATCGCCCATCGAATACCGGCCACTCGTTCCGCATGCTCCAGCGCGGCGGAGATGTCGCCTTCGAAGTAGCGCCCAGCCAGGCGGAACACCCAGTGGTAGCAGACCATCATCGCGAGGCCCGGCTGTCGCCGAGCATCTTCGAGGGCAAGCACTTCGTCCGGTACAGCATCACTGGTGCTCGCCCCTCTGAGACGCTCGACCAGCCCGAGCTGCCCCATGAAAAGCTCGGCGGACATTCCGAGCTGCAGCCTCGCGGCGAACGCGGTCGCATCCTCCGCCTCCCGCTGCACCTCGTCCAGCGGTACGCCCGAGATGAGCAGATGTGTGATCAGGTTCCGGAGGTCGTACGCGGCGAATGCCATGTCTCCTGTCGAGCTACCGGCCTCGAACGCGCGCGTCATCAGCGGCCTGCAGAGCGGCAGGTGCTGAATCCAGGGCATGGCGAACGCTGCGAAGCACGAGTAGACACGCGCCTTGAAACGGTCCATACCGCGTCGTTCCACCAGCTCGCACCCGAGTTTCCCTAGCTCGTACGCGGTCGTGTAGTCGGCGAAGTGCGAGCCGAGGGCCATGTTGAGCGCGGAGAAGGCCACGCTCGAACCTTCGGCGAGCCCCTGCTCGAGGCTCAGATTGGTCATCCTCAGCAGTACCATCTCGAGGAGATACCGGTCGAAGGCGTAGGCAGCGGGAAAGAGCTCGGTGAGCACCGCCATCGTCGCCAGGCCCACCGGATCACGCATGAGGGGCAGGTCGCGAAGCGCCTTCGTTGGACGAGCGGCGAAGTTGCGACTCATCGCCATATACTCTGCCCTCACTTCTACCTCGCTCGGGCGCGACGACCAGTTGACGCCGACGTTGGACAGAAATCCGAGTGCGACCTCGACCGCACGGTCGTTTCTGGCGGTCGAGAAGTAGAGGAGGACCGTCAGGCAAACGACCGCCGCCTGATCGGCGAGGCCTTCCGCACGGTGCGAGAGAGCTTCCAGTCTCGTCTCGGCACCCGCCATGTCGCCCAGTACCAGCTCGCACTCGGCGCGGCCGAGCTCCAGGTCGAAGGTCAGGCGGTAACTCTCCGTCCATCCCTCCTCGCCGATCAGATCGCGGCCGACGGCGAGGAAGAGCTGTGCGGAGGAATACGCGCTCGATGCCATGGCGCGTCCGGCCGCCACGAGGTTGAGCTCCGCGACCATCTGACGCTCCGTGCCGGCATCGATGGCCGTCGCGCCGCGATCGAACTGATTGACTATCTCGAAGATCCTCTCCTCGCGCTCTGCGGCCGGTGTGAGCGAGAGCAGCGCGCGGCCGAGACGAAGGTGCGCCCCGGCACGTTGCTGCTGCGGGATCGTGGCGTAGGCGGCTTCCTGCACGCGGTCGTGCGCGAACGCGAACGATCCGCCATCGTGCACGATGAGACCTGCCTCGACGGCCGCGTGCAGGGTGGTCATCAGATCACCGTGAGAGACGCCGCGGACCAGAGCCACCGTTCCGGCATCCGCCACATTGCCCAGACACGCGAGCTGCCCGATCGCTTCGCGCGTGTCGGTCGGCAGGCGACCCAGCTTGGCCGCCAGAAGGTGGGCGACGTTGTCCGAGATCGCCTTGGCCCGGATGCGGTCGATGTCCCATGTCCACGACGCTCGCTCCGACTCGAAGGAGAGCAGACCATCCTCCGCCAGCGCCGTGATGAACTGGATGACGAAGAACGGGTTGCCACCTGTCTTCTCGCCTACCAACTCGGCGAGCGGGCGCGCCCTTACGACGTCGGTGTGCAGCGCGTCGGCGACCAGCCGCGTCAGATGGTCGGCCTGGAGTGGACCGAGCGAGATCTCGGATACGGCGCCTCCCGCGCCCCGGATCGACTCGATCGTGCGCCGAAGCGGGTGGGCGCGGCCGACCTCGTTGTCTCGATATGCACCGATAACGAGGAGACACCGGCACTCCGGATCGGTGACCAGCCGTTCCAGCAGCTCCAGCGTACCCACGTCGAGCCATTGCAGGTCGTCGACGAAAAGAACGAGCGGATGCTCGGGCGTCGCGAAGACTCCGAGCAGGTCGCGGAAGACCATGTAGAAGCGTGACTGGGCCGCCTGTGGCTCGACGGTGGGCACGGGTTCCTGTGCTCCTATCAGGAGCTCGAGCTCGGGAATCAGGTTGACCATGAGCTGCCCGTTCTCGCCGAGGGCCGAACGAAGGGCGCCGCGCCATCCCTGCAGATCCGCATCACTCTTTCTGAGCAACTGACGCACGAGCCACCGGAACGCGTGCACCAGCGTCGCGTACGGGATGTCACGCTTGTACTGGTCGAACTTGCCCGCCACGAACAGTCCGCGTCGGGGAACGAGCGAGCGATGCAGCTCGTTGACCAGCGTCGATTTTCCGATACCCGCGTATCCCGAAACCAGGACCATCTCCGCGGTACCGTGCGTCGCCACCCGCTCGAAGGTCGCTCGCAGCACTTCGATCTCGGCCTCGCGCCCGTACGGAGTTTCCGGGATGCGCAGCCTGTCGGAGATGTCGTTCTCACCCAGCGGAAAAGCGTCGATCCGCTTCGCCTGTAGCCAGGCCGTCCGGCAGCGCCGGAGATCCGCCTCCGCACCGGTCGCCGTGCGATAACGGTCTTCCGGGTTCTTGGCGAGCAGCTTCAGGATGATCGACTCGACCATGGCCGGCAGACCGTAGGCCCGCTGCGCAGGTGGAACTGGTTGCCGGGCGAGGTGGCAATGGATCAGCTCCACCGGGTCCGACACCGTGAATGGCAACGTCCCCGTGACCACCTCGTAGAGGGTGACACCCAGCGAGTACAGGTCGCTGCGGGCGTCCACCGAACGGTTCATCCTTCCCGTCTGCTCCGGCGCCATGTACGCGAGCGTCCCTGCAACGAGCTCGGGCGGGCCGGGCCTCTGGCGCTCGCGCCGCAGGCGCGACGCGATGCCGAATCCCGTCAGGCGCACGGCGCCGCCGTCGCCGATGAGGATGTTCGAGGGATTGACGTCCTTGTGAATTATTCCCTTCGCGTGGACCTTCCCCAGTGCCGCCGCGAGATCCGCGGCGAGCTGAAGGAAGGCCGCGAGGTCGAGCGGCGAACCCCGCTCCCTTGCCAGAATGAGATCCAGCGGCTCACTCCCGAAATCCTCGAGGATGAGCATCGGTCGACCCTCGTAGCGCTCGAGGGCAAGCGGGCGCGCCGACCAGGCTGAATCCAGTTCCGATGCCAGCGCATATTCGTGAGCCAGGCGATCCGCGCCCTGCCGTGCCGAGTGGTGCCGGGACAACCCGACGGCGAGTACCGGAGGCCTGCCGGCCTTCCGCCCCCGATACATGGTGAAGTCGCGACCAGGCCGCAACACTTCCAGCTGGTAGTCGACATCCTGTGTCATCGGTATACTCCGGTACGCCAGAGGGAGGACCGCCGGGTCGCCGGCGCCAGGCGAGATGAGTCGTTCCGGGATGTAGCGCTCGTTGGCGTCTCGACGCTGACCGCAGCCCCGACAGATCAGCATACTCGCCGCGCGAGGGTGCGTCTATGATACTAAAGTGTCAGCCCCGGCCTGCCGGGAGAGGCGCTGCGTACCGCGCGGCCAAGCGTGACGCTACCTGCTGAGGAAAACTCCCGCGGCCGCCGCCAGAGTTCCGAGCGCCAGCACCACCAGGTGCACGAGTACGAAGAGCCGCCCGCGCAGCTTTCCCGTGTGGACCCGGGCGAGCAGTGGGAGAGCGAAGATGTAGATGAGGACCAGCACCAGCACTATCGCCATCTTCCACCAGAAGACGCGCCGGTGCACCTCGTCAGCTCCTCCTCCGGACCCGATCAGCCCTCGCCGGCACGCGTTGTAAAACCCGGACGCTACGAGCGCCACGATCGCACCGCCCACCACCCAGCGTAGTCGAACCTTGATTGCCGCCAGCAGCGGGTAGGTCGCCTTGCGCTCCATCCCGGACATGTGCAGTGCCGGGCGGAGTACGAGGAGGTAGTAGGCCACTGCGCCCATCCAGACCACCACGCCCGCGATGTGCGCGAACACGGCCAGCCGGTAGATCCACAGTGACACTACGCGCCGTACTCCGCGCGCGTCGCTCTACAACACTGGCTCACGAATCCGGCTACCCGGGGTGAGCCCGCACTCCTCATCCGTGAGATAGCAGCCGGGGTCTTCGGCCCACGGATCGCCGTGGACCTGGAAGGCCCGCACGCGGAAGCTTCCGCCGCACACATCCTTCCACTGGCATCCGCCACACCGACCGCGCAGCAGCGGCGCGCGATCGCGGAGGCCCGCGAGGAGCGGGTCGGAGATATCCTGCCAGATCGCGCTGAACTTCCGGTCACGTACATTGCCGAGTGTATGGCCCATCCAGAACTGATCGGGGTGCACGTTGCCGAGGAAGTCGATGTCGGCCACGCCCACTCCGGAGCTGTGAAGCCCGCCGCCATTCCACCGGAGGAGCGCGAGCACCTCCTCCGCACGCGCGGGATCCTCCTCGCGAAGCTTGAGGTAGAGATACGCACCGTCTGCGTGATTGTCCACGGTGAAGATCTCCTTCCGAATGCCACGTTCGGCGAAATCCCGCGCACGGCGCAGTATCGTGTCCACCGCCGTGCGGGCCAGCTCCGGTGGCAGCTCGTCCGCCGAGTTCCCACGGCCGCTGTACACAAGGTGGTAGAAGCAGGCGCGGTCTATCCTCTCCGCCTCGATGAAATCGAAGATCGCATCGAGATCCTGGCAGTTGCGCCTGGTCAAAGTCATCCTGAGCCCCACGCGCTGCCCCGCCGCCTTGCAGTTCCGGAAGCCCGCCATCGCGAGGTCGAACGCTCCCTTGTGACCGCGGAACCGGTCGTTGGTCGGGCCGATTCCGTCGAGCGAGATGCCCACGTAGCTCACGCCAAGGGCGCGTAACCGCGTCGCGACTTCGGGAGTGATGAGCGTGCCGTTGGTCGAGAGCGTGACGCGGATCCCGCGCCCGCGCGCGTGCGCGATCAGCTCGAAGATGTCGGGGCGCAAGAGCGGCTCGCCGCCCGAGAGGAGGAGGACCGGGATCTCGAAGTCCGCCAGGTCATCGATCATCTCCTTCGCTTCGTCCGTCGTGAGCTCTCCGGAGTAGGCGCGGTTGGATGAGTCGGAGTAGCAGTGCACGCAATGCAGGTTGCACCGACGCCCCACGTTCCAAACCACGACGGGGCGTCGCTCGGCTGCCGTGCGCGGCGGCGCCGTGGTGATGATGTCTTCCGCGCGTACCCCCTCCAATCCCTGGGCGCCGTAGCGCAGCCCGTCCGAGGGCGTGTTCCGCCCGGCATAGAGTCGGGTGATGCCTATCATGGTCTCTCCTCGCGGCGCCAGCGCGCCGGGATCCAGGCGCACGAAGGATCGGACGCCATGTAATTTCCCGTCATCGCATAGGCCCTCGCTCTGGAGCCGCCGCAGATGGTCCTGTACTCGCACACACCGCACTTGCCCTCCAGCCGGTCGGTGTCGCGGAGCGCGCGGAAGAGATCACTGTTGCGGTAGACATCCGCGAGGTCGTGGGTGCGAACGTTGCCTGCGCTCAGCGGGAGGAATCCAGAAGGGTAGATCTCGCCGAGGTGGCTGATGAACACGAAGCCGTTGCCATCGTTCACGCTCCTCGCGCGCCCGACTCCATCAGCGAGGCTGAAGCCCAGGCCAGCCGTGAGTGGAAGCGGCGCATCGGTCCGCGCTCCGCTGCGCCGCTCGGCGACCTGGCGCTGCACGACTACGCGCCTATAATGCGGCGCCGCCGTGGTCTTGATGTCGAAGGGTGCCGTCCTCGAGATGTCGTACAGCCGGTTGAATACGCGCTCGAACTCATCGGCCGTGGCGAGGTCGCTCGGGCGTGCACGACCGGTGGGAACGATGAAGAACACGGACCAGAGCGAGATCCCCAACCGTCCCATGAGATCGATCAGCGGCTCGAGATCATCCACATTGTGGCTCGAGATGGTCGTGTTGATCTGAGTGGATAGCCCGAGCTCGCGTGCCGCTCGGAGCATCCGTACAGTCCACTCGAACGAGCCCGCCACACCGCGGAATCGATCGTGGATCCCGGCGGAGGAGCCGTCCAGGCTCACGGCCAGTCGGGCGAGCCCCGCATCGCGGAGCTGTCGCAGAACGGCGCGGGTCATGAGCGGCGTACCCGATGGCGTCATGGCCACACGGAGGCCGATCTCCCGGCCGTACTCCACCAGTCTCACCGTGTCATCGCGCTTGAGAGGATCGCCGCCGGTCAGCACGAATAGCGGGCGCCCGAGGGATCGCACGCTGTCCATGAGCAGCATCGCTTCCGCGGTGCTCAACTCTCCGCGGTCGCGCATCGGGCGCGCTGATGCGCGGCAGTGCAGGCAGGCGAGATCGCACGCCTGGGTGGTCTCCCAGATCACGATGAAGGGCGCCACGTCGAAGTTCACCTCCGAAATGGCTGGACCGGCTGCCGTCGTGGGATGTGCGTACGGGAGCTACACGCGAGCCCTCTGCATGAGTCAGGGACCAGAGGCGGTCCGCCACGGACGGCGGTCCTCGTCACGCAGTATGGTACGTCCCGCGCCCTCCTTCCGCAGTCAGGGAACTCCCTTCCGCACGTGGGAATCACCCTTACATCTCGCACGGAGGAACCGGGCGATTGTGGACGAAGCGTGCATCCGTGCCAGGCCCCGCATGCGGCGGCGTACCGACAGGGATGACGAGGAGGCCCGGGCACTCCAGCACCCGGACCTCCTCTCCCTGCGCCGGTGGCGGTACCCCAACGGCCACCGGCATTCTCCGCGCTGACGAGCCCGATCAGCCGATCGCCCGCGCGACCGCTGCCGTCAGAACCCGACCGCTCCTTCCACCATCACTCCATCGAACTTGCCGCCGTGCCGGATGTCGGTCGTTGGGAATCCGCCGTAGGTCTGTTTCACGTACTCGACCTTGGTGAGCACCCCCGGCATGATGAACCAGCCGCCCGCGACCTGGAATCGCTTGGCATTCACATCGTCCGTCATACCAGCCAGCCGGCCGCTCGCGGTGTTGTAGCGCGCGCCTACATAGAGCTGCTCTCGCGGGAGGAAGCGATACACGGCTTCGCCCGAGTACTGGTTCCACGTCCGATTCGCCGTCTCGGTGGCCGCCTTCCCGCGAGCAGTCTCGATGTTTCCAAAGAGCTCGAGCCCACGGATCTTGACGAAGGGGTTGAGAACCATCGCCCTGACGTTGCTGCGGAAGCCGGGCTGTATGGAGCCGGACCACGCCTGCGCGCTCTCGGTGGACTGCGTGTTCTCCATCACGTCGTAGTAGCGCGAGCCCGCCCGGTCGCCGCTGTACAGCGTGTTGTTGACCGACTTCCTGGTGTAGTACATCGAGCCCGTGAGACGGACGCGGACGTCGGGGTTCACCTGCCGGTCGTAGCCGAGCTTCGCAACGATGGCTGGCGAACGCTTGTCGGGCGCCGTCACCTGGCCGTGGACCTCACCGCCGGTCACGCCACCCATCATCAGGACGCCCCCGCTGCGCAGGTACACCTCACCGCCGATCTCCGTGGTGAACGCATCCATGATCAGGTTGCCGACGAACGGGTTGTAGATCGTGTTCCCGTTGTCGCTGCGGCGGAAGTGCTGGTCGCCGTAGTTCACCTCGAAGTGGCCCGCCTTCACCGTGACGAAGTGCATGATCAGATCGAGCATGTCGTTGTCGAAGGGGAGCGCGTCCACCAGGAGGTAGCCATCCTTCACCCACGTTTCGTCATGGTGCCGCGAGGACATATACGTGGTGACCGCCACCCGAATTCCCTTCGCCATCTGCGCGTTCAGGTACAGGTTCGCGACCGCGTTGTTGAACCCCGCGCCGATACCGATGAGCTGGTTCTGATTCACGGTATCCACCATCTTCGGAAGCGCGTCGTTGCGGTGGTGCAGGTCCTGGAACTGCTGGGTGAACGAAGCGCCCCAGCCGAGCTTGAACCCGGTGTACGGTACGGTGTCCTCCTTCGGAGGCTCGAACATGTTGACGCCGCGCTGGTCCACCGGGCGGATGTGTTGGTGGACGATCTGCGGCGCGTTGCTCGCCGACTCTTCCTTCGCTTCGGGTGCGGCCTTCCCCTTCGTGGCCGCCGTGGAATCGACCGTGCTGCTCGGCGCTCTGCTGCTGGCCGTGTCGGCCGCATCGCCCTTCTGCGCCCGGAGGGGCGCGATGCCCAGCAACGCCGCTGATGTGAGGGCAACGAGTACGCGCGTGGTGTTCATAAATAAGCTCGGATCGAGAATTGTTGCTTTGCCAGTCCGCCGGGGCTTCTGGTCCGGCGGGGGGTAGTTCCGCCTTTCGGCGGGATGCTCACTCCTGGAGGAGCAGGTCGAAGTTGACCTTCACCGGATCGTTCACCTTGAACGCGCCCATCATGAGCTTCGGCGGCTTGAGGCCGTACTCCGTCATGCGCAGCTCGTACGCTCCCGTGACCTGGAGAGCTCCTCCGGCAGCCGCCTTCGTGACGGCGGTTATGGTGACCGGCTTCTCCACGCCGCCGAGCTTCAGCGTCCCTTCGAGCGTCGCGCTCGCGCCCTCCCCTTCATGCGCGAGATCGTACGACCGAAGACGAAACTCGATCGACGGGTTCTCCTCCGCCTTGATCGCCTTCAGCATGTGCTCGTTCATCTTCTTGTTGTTGTTGTCGCAGTCGAGACTCTTCGATGGTACGGTGACGACGACCGTGCTCACCGCCTTCTCTCCCGCTACCACGCGCTGCGCGACCGAGCCCTGGTCGGCCTCTACCTGTACGTCGAGCTCCTTCGCCTCGCAGGCGAACGGGCGAACGTTGGAAGTCCCCTCGACCCAGAGGCGGCTCTCCGGCTGCAGCTTGAGCACGGGCTTCAGCCCGGCGAAGGCGGCGAGCGTGGGGCTCAGCATCAGGAGGAGGCCGAGGGTACGATTCCGTGTGATGCGCATTTGAAAGCGCTCCGTTGAGGTTCTTCGATAGAGCCGCCCAGCTCCCGCGACTCGGGCATGAATCTGGAAGAGCGAGTGTCCCCTCGCTGTCGGCCGTGCTTCGGAACCCGATGCGCCACCGCGCGGACTCCGCTGTACGGGATACTCCGACTCGTCGTGTGGGCTCATTTCCCCTCCGCCGTGCACGATCCCGAGGGGTGCTCGAACGACTCGAGCGAGAAGGTGACCAGTCCGACGTTCGGCATCGCGCTCTCGATGCGTACCGGGATCCGGCATGCATCGTCGCTCAGATAGAAGCGGAGCGTCCCCTCGCCCTGGTAGCGCTGCGGGTCGCGCACGCGCATCTCGACGAGTACGGTCCTGAACTGGCCGGCCGCGGTGGAGAGCGAGTCGCGCGAGATCACTCGAACGGTGGTCGGGTTCCGCTGCGGGTCGTAGAAGCGGTTGAAGGTGTACGCCGTATCGGCGTCGAGCGGGAGCGAGCGGATGAAGTAGATGAACGACAGCTCGTCGAGTGGCGCATCCGTCGGGCTGTCACCCGACTTCCCGTTCTCCATCTCCCAGCGCCGCTCCTCGGGGTAGAGCTCCACCTCTTCTTCGTGCTTCGAGAAGGGGCGTTTCTCGAGTGCGCGAAAGCGCAGCGCTGCCATCCGATCGGGGTCGAGCCACGACTCCGTCAGGTTCTTCCCCTTTATCGGGCCAACGCCGGCCTTGACGTCGAAGCGAAGGAGGTAGGTCTCCGTGCCGCGGACATCCACCGGGCCGTCCACCGACATCGTTCCGCGACCGCCGATTCCGCTCGCGTCCACCTTGTAGGAGAGTCGCTCGCCGACCGCGAAGGGAAGCGCGGCGCGATTCGCATCGCGTGCCGCTGCTCCACTGGCCAACACCGTGATGGTAATGAGCCCTGCTGCCCTCCGAACTCGCATGGTCGCCTCCAGATCGCCGACCCACCGTTACCGCACTGCGTCTCACTGCATGGAGGGTAAGGCGAACGAGCGGGCAGGAGCGTCGGCCGCTGGCTGAAACGGTGTGCGGAGAACACTGACAACCCAGGCGGCCTCTCCCCGATCGCCATCCGGGGAGAGCCGCTTCGGCTATGGCGAGAGCCGGTCGCGATCCTCACCGTTGTGCCAGGCACGGTTTCCCATCGGGCGCGAGGAGCGTCACCGGGTCGTTCCAGTTGCGCGCGGGCTGCAGCGACGGCTCCGGCACGTGCGGGTTCGCGCCGCGCTCGGCGATGGGATAGTAGGGGCGCGCTGGTATGTTTCCCGCGAATACGTTCGAGGTCGCTTCGATATTGGGGTAGCACGTGCGCTTGTAGTCGTTGTACGCCTCCACGTTCTGGAAGAGCACGACGTACTTCTCCTCGAGGATCGCAGTGAGCAGCGACCCCCCACTGGCATCGACGCCGGGGAGACCCACGCTCTCCCGCTCGACGTCGAGTGCCGCGCGCGCCGCCGACTCGTTGCCGGTACGATACAGCGTCTCGGCCTCGATGAGCTGATTCTCGGTCCACGTCATGATCGGCTGTCGGAAGTCCTTCGCTCCGCGCGTGTCGCTCAGTTGGGACATCGTCTCCGGGTCCAGCTCATCTCCCGGCCGCGCCCCGCCGAACTCGCCGTCGCCAGCTCGCGCGAAATAGAGCGGTAGCCGTGGGTCGCCCCGGGCCTTCAGCAGCGCGATGAAATAGGCGCTGGCGGTGTGCGAATCACTGAATGCGGCGCCGCTTCCACGACGCTTGCCGAACCACGGGTTCTCCTCGCCCGGCCGCGTGCTCTGGAAGGTCGTGAAATCGGCCTCCGGTGTGGAGATTCCGTGCTCCGCCTCCGCGAGCGCGCGACTGTATGCGGATGCGTCGCGCTCAGCGGTGTGCAGGTAGAGGCGCGCCGCGAGGGTGTGGGCGGCCTCGATCCATTTCGTCCGATCGCCTCCATAGACCAGGTCGAGTGCACCGGGCCCGGGACCCGCGCCGGTCGAGAGATTGTCGATCGCGCTGTCGAGCACGAGATGCAGCGCCGCGTAGACGTCGGCCTGGGGGTCGAGCACCGGGTCCGCTATGTCGCTCGCCGCCTGCGAGTACGGTACGTCACCGAAGAAGTCCGCGGCCTCTCCCACGACGAGCGCTTCCCACACCTGCGCGACGCCGAGGTAGACGCGATCGTGCGCAGCCCGCGCCGAAGCTTCGATCTTGCGGAGATCGAGCAGCCCGCCACCCCCGTAGATGCCGCTCCAACCGAAGTCGTTCTCGTCGAAGTCGTACCTGTCACGCGAGTATACCTGGTTCGTCCCCGTCATCTGCTGTACCCACAGAGTGGTGGTCAGCGCGTAGGCGAAGGGGAATTCCGGCCCGATGAACTGGTCCACGACATCGAACTGCCTGGACTGCACGCCAGTGAAGAGCTGGTCGCGCGTGGCCGTCGTTGCACGCTCCGGGTCGTTACTCAGCTTGTCGCCGGTGAGCCAGTCGCCGCAGCCAAGTGCCCCGGTGGCGAGGAGGAGCGTGCCCAGTGCGACGCCGCCGATAGTTGTTTGTGTGCGCATCCCGCTCGTCTCCCACCGTCAGCGATTCACCACGACCGTGGCAACCAGCGAGCGGGTCTGTGGGTTGTTGAAGTAGTCGATCCCCTGCCCCGCGACGGCGGATCCGGCGACGTTGGTCTCCGGGTCGAGCCCGCGGTAGCTCGTCCAGGTGTGGAGGTTACGGCCGGCGAGTCGTAGATCGATGCTTTCGAGTCCCAACGTGCGGGTGACGAAGCTACCGGCGAGAGTGTAGGCGAGAGAGATCTCGCGTAGCTTCACGAAGCTCCCGTCCTCCATGAACGGCGCATCCGGACCTCCGCCGAAGCCATCGCCTCCCTCACCCTGATACCAGTTCTGACCGATCGGCACCGCCTTCCCGGCACCGGGTCCCACGACGGCTCCGCCAAGGATGTCCTTCCCGAAGATGCGCTCGTTGCCGGTGCAGCCACTCGGCGTGCAGCGCGCGCGCTCCTCGGTATCGCGGTGCGTACCGAACCAGTAGAGTGCCCCGCGTGTCCCGTTCCACACGAGGCCGCCGCGGCGCACGTCCACCAACGCTGAAACGCGCCACCTGCGGTGAATCGATATGGCAGTGTGGACGCTCCCGGTCCACCGGGGGCTCGGGTCGCCGGCGACTCGCGGCTTCGGGTCCGTCAACGGAAAGCCTTCGGCATCGATGAACAGCGCACCCTCCGGAGCACCCGCGGCGCGGCAGATAGCGTTGACGTCGGTTCGCTCGCCGGCGCTGGTCGGCTCGAGATTCGTCTCGCCGTAGCGGCAGCGAACGAAGTCGAGTCCCATGAGCACTCCGAGTGGATACCCCTGGAGCACCGTGTGCGGGTTGGCCACGAAGCCGTCATCGAGTCCGATCCCCGTCGGAAGCGGATCTCCGTCCGCGCCGGCGAGGCGAAGCACGCGGTTCCTGTTGCGCGCCCATTGGAAATCCAGCTCCCACGCGAGGTCGTAAGTCTGGATCGGGCGCAGGCCGAGCGTCAGCTCCCAGCCGCGGTTGCGGATGGCCGCACTGTTGAGGACCTGGCTCGCGTAGCCATTGGAAGGCGCGACGGGAACCGAGAAGATCACGCTGGCCGTGTGCGATGCGTAGTACGTAACGCCTATGTCGATGCGTCGGTGAAGGAGACCCATATCGGCCCCGATCTCGAGCTCCCTGGTGCGCTCCGGACCCAGCTCCGCGTGCGCCCTCTCGCCGCCGCTCACGAGGCCACCGTTGCCGCCTGCGCTGGCCGCGTCGTACCCGGTCAGGATCTGGTAGGGCTCCGGCGCGCGTCCCGTCTCCCCGTACGCGGCGCGCAAACGACCGTAAGCGGACGGGTTGCCGGGTTCCTTCACCAGCAGCTTGCTGAACGTCCATGCGACGCTCGCTTTGGGAAAGAGAGCATGGCGGTGCGCCGGACCGAAGGTGGAGGAACCTTCATCGCGAAGCGCTCCGGTGACGAAGAGCTGGTCGTACAGGTCCACGCCGGCCTGCACGAAGTAGGCGCTCGTGTGCACCAGCGTCTCGCTGTTCTGCGGGACGAGACGGGAGACGTTGTCGAGCGTGAAGATGTCCGGCGCGTTGAATCCCGTGCCCATCACCTGCAGGCGCTGAAAGTGCCTGCTGTTCAGATTCTGCCCGAGTGTGAGGGTGGTAGCGGCGGCGCGGCTGAAGGCGTGCGAGATGCCGACGAGAAGGTTCTGGTCCAGCTCGAGGTTCTCGTAGCTCCCCTGATACAGCAAGCCGGTTGGGTCCTTCGTGCTCGAAGGAGGAAAGCCATCCAGGCGATCCTCGGATGACGCGTCGGCGCCGAGGATGTAGGTCACGTCGAGCCACGACAACGGATCCCACGCGACGTCGAGATTGCCGAATGCGCGTCGCACTTCGCTCGTGTTTCGCAGCCGTTCCGTCACCCAGAACGGATTGTCGTAGATGCGGTCGTCCGTGATGGAGGCCGGACGCGGATAGCGATAGGAGCGTTGCTGTCCGGAAACGGGGTCGAGGTACGGAAGATTGTCGAAGTCGGGCGGCGTACGCGCCGCGGTGAGTACGAGACCGTCGCGGTTGTCGCCCTTCTGAATGAACGCGCCGTGCACGTCCGAGTAGGCCACGTTTCCACCGATCCGCAGCCGGTCGCCGACCATCTGCGAAGCCCTGAGACGTACGCTCGTACGGTCGTAGGAGCTGTTCGGTCCCACGATGATTCCACTCTGCTCCACCCTTCCGACCGAGAGCGAGAAGGTGCGCCGTGCATCGCCACCGGAGAGCTCGAGTCCCACGTCGGCAGTGTGCCCTTCGTGAAGGATCTCTCCGAAGTGATCGTAAGTGGCGGTGCCGGGCGGGAGGCGCGGGCCCCACGAGCCAATGGGCGCCAGGCACCCAGCCACGTTGCACGGGGTCGCTTCACCAATATCTCCCTGGCCGAACATCCTCTGGAGCGGGATGCGATTGCTGACGTCGTCCCACGCGAAGGATGAATGCAGTGTGGCGCGCAGCGGACCCGCCGAGCCACCCTTCGTCGTTATGAGTACGACGCCCTGCGACGCGCGCGAGCCGTAGATCGTGGCCGCGGCGGGCCCCTTCAGGATCTCGACTGATCGGACATCGTACGGGTTGAGGTCCGCGGCGCGGTTGGTGTAGACCGTGCCCGCGCCCGGATACTCGGTGGGTCTGGTACCGTTGTCGATCGGCGTCCCGTCCACTACGAAGAGCGGTTGTCCACTCCCCTCGATCGTGTTGAGCCCGCGAACGAAGATCGCGGCCCCGGCGCCCGGGTCGCCGGACTGCGAGGTGACGGTCACTCCCGGTGCCTTGGCCGCGAGCGCGTTCACGATGTTCGGCTCGTTGCTCCTCTCGATCTCGCCCGCGGCAACCGAGTTGGTCACGCTGCCGAGCTTCTCGCGTACCTCCGTGGAGCCGGCGCCCGTGACTACCACATCGGCGAGCGCCAGCGGCACCGGCGGGAGCACGAAGTCGATCGTGACAACCGGACCATCGAGCGGTATCGCGCGCGACCGCACTCTGTGGCCGATGAGCCGCGCGGTCAGGACGACGGAGTCGCCGCGCGCCCTGGTGTGCGGCACTCGCAGCGAATACCGCCCGTCGAGGCGGCTCCGCGTCTCCAGGCGCAGGCCGTCGGCGGACACCGCGGCGTAAGGGAGAGGTGTGCCGTCGTCACTGGCAACTTGTCCGCTAATGATCGTGGCCTGCTGCGCGACCACCGGAGCAGCCCCGAGCGCGAGGAGCAGGGTGAGCAGCCACCCGGCACGATCGAGTCCTTGCATCCTGCCTCCCAGGCCTCGATTGGAGCGAGGCGTAGCCCCGCGTTTCCTTCGTTTCCCGCGTTCATCGCGAAGCGATCCGGCCAGGGCACCGTGAGCTGTCGGCCGTTGCGCAACGCAGCCGCTCGATCGCCGTGCTGTCGCGCCCCGATGAGATCGAGGACCGTGCGATCGAGCGGCACGAGCCCCTCACGCTCCGGTCACCGATCCGATCGTTGCGAAGATTCTTCCGGCTCTCGCATCCGAATCTGTGCGAGACGGCCTCAGTGACGCGCATGGGGGTAGCGACTCGCACAAGATACGTACACCGCCCCGGCGCGCCAGCTCAGCGGGAGGCACCCGCCAAACTCGCTGAGGAGATCGAGCGCGTCGGCCATCGCGGCAACTTCGGCTCGTTCCCGCAGCGGTAACGCCGGGGCCACGTCGCGGGAACGCCTGACTCTTATGCTCGACGCTCGAAGCAGACACTCGTGCGCAACCGGAGGCGCTGCATGAGAGCTCGCGCCTGACCCGGGTGCGAAGGAGGCGTCGAGCCGAAATCAGTCGCTTCCGCTACCAGCCCCGCCCGAAACGGCGGTCACTTCGCGGAGGGTATCATGAAGACGACGATCTCTGCCTTGTTCATCCCGCTCATCGGTATCTGCATGCTCACTCTGGCCTCGTGCTCCGCCGGAGCGATCACAGGGCCGATGGACCCCACCAGATGCCCTTCCGTGGACGTCGTGACCGTTCAGGAGCGAATCGCGAATTGCCAGCAGTAGATGGCTGGGGAGCGGGTCGGCACGGCGGCGGTTGGCGGTGCCGGCCTCGCCGATCGGCTGACGGTGCGCAACCGGGTAGCTGGAGTAATGGTCAGAGGAACCAGTATCGCCACGACGAAGGGTGCAGCCCCGGGCGCGCTGCCTGCTCAACCAGCCGGTCGGCGTAACGCCTCGAACGGTGGATACCCGCGAAGCGATGCGAAGTCGGGGTCCCAATCGAGCTGATCGAGCAGTGGGTCCCAGAGGATCCACCGATCCGCCTCGGCTTGCAGCAGTCGGACTGCCTCGTCCCGGTGACCGGTGAGCGCCGCGGCGTGTGCGCGGGCCAACTGCGCGAGCTGCGCTCTGGCCGCTGCCGGCGAGGGGGCGAAGATGATGCCATCCCAACCAATGAGCTTCGCGTGCGCCAGCCGCACCGCAAAGCGCTCCGCCGCCTCGCGATCCCCGCGGCGAGCGGCGAGCGAAGCCAGGTGCATGAGCGCCTCCGGGTCATCCGCGTGCTTCGCCACCACCGCCGTGCACACCCGGCGCGCCTCATTCCACTGCTCGCCCGCGTAGAGCAGATCGCAGAGCTGCAGCAGGTGCTCATCGGTGGTCTGCTCGACCGCCGGCCGGCGCTTCGCCCACGCCAGTCCACGCTCGGCGGCCTGGTGGGCGGCTACCGGCTGACCGTGGGCATTCAGCTCGTTCGTCAGGATGACCCAGTCGAGTATCTGCCACCAGCCACCGTCCGCCCTTCCGCCCGGCAACGTGTCGGCCGCACTGGCGAGTGCCATCGCCTCCTCCGTACGTCCCATGGCGGCGAGTGCGCGAAGTTTGAAGCCCACCCAGAAGTCGACATCCGCAACCTGCTTCCGCGCGCGCTCCGCATCGACCAGCTCCTCCTGGTGCCAACCGAGTTCATGCTCCGCCAGGTCGAGTGCTGTCCAGTAGCTGCCCCATCTAGCTACGAAGCCATGCTCCGGGTCCGCGCGGTGCATCAGGTCGATGGCTTCACGTGGGCGATTCTGGCGGAGGGCGACCACCCCCACGTTGAACGCGTAGCGGTCCGGCCAGAGCGCCGCGAGCTGCCGGCCGTAGTGCAGATCTGCTTCCCTATCGAAGTGGTCCTGCGCGAGGAGGAAGTCGAGCAGCGTCCGATCGAGCGGGCCGAGCTCCTCGCGTGCGGCCTGCAGTACAGCATACAGCGAATCCCGCACCGGTCGCATGGCGGCCGTATCGACCGTGTCCGTCGAGCTCAGCGCGAGGTTGCCATGCACGAAGTTGTTGTACGCCTGAACTGCCCAGAGCTGTGCAAGGTGGAAGGATGTGTCGATCGTGGAGGCCCGCGTGAGATGCTCGATCGCTGCCACGAAGTCACCTCGCTGGTAGGAGTCGACGCCGTCCGCGAACTCACGATAGGCAGGATACGTGGGCGCGATTGCCACGGTCCGGGACCACTCACGAAGGCGCGGGTCGAGAATGGTCGCGAGCGAGCCGACCACCCGCTGTCTCAATGGGTCGATGCCGCGGGTCGGTTCGGTGGCTGGCACCCGCGAAGATTCGATCGTGGCGACGACCTTCCCTGTCCTCGCGTCGTTGATTCGCGCCTCGAAGCGGAGCGAGTCGTTCTCCCGATGATAGCTGCCCGTGATGACCGTGCCGGCTTTCGTCGCATCGATCAGCGACTGCAGGTCCGGGACAGCCGCGCCGGCTCCAGCCGCTGAATCTCCCGTCGCACGGCGCAACTCGCTTCGCGCGTCCACGAGATCGACGAGCCCCGTCTGCACCAGTCCGTGGATGATCCAGTCGGCGGCCATTCGTCCGACGGGATCCAGGGCCGCGTCCCCAGTCTGATTGTCGAAGTCTGCAACCGTGACGCGCTTCGGATCGAGCGTCGACGACGCGGCGGTCATTTCGGCTGGCGCCGGCGATGTAGAGGTAGAGGGTGACAGAGTAATTCCATGTGAGCGTAGCCGAACGACCATGGCGCCCACGAGCATTGATCCAGCCACACCGAGGAGGGCGAGTCGCCGTAGGTGTATGGGAATCGCCGGTACGACTCGCACTCGCGAGTGCGACGCCGTACCCGTCAGCGATTCCGGACCACCCAGTGCATCCGACAGCTCGCGAGCGCTTCCGAAGCGCTGCGCCGGCGCAGTCGCGAGACTCCGCGCCACTATCCTCGCCAACTGTGGAGTCACCTCGGACCGGAGCGCACGCACGCTGGCCGGCGGCCCCGCGCAGCGCATCGCGATCGTGGCCTGCACGCTCGAGCCGCTGAACGGAGGACTGCCGGTGAGCATCTCGTACAGGACGCACCCGAGCGAATAGATGTCGGACCGACCATCCAGCTCGCGCTGGCCCATCGCCTGCTCGGGGCTCATGTAGGCCGGGGTACCGAGCGCCAGGCCGGTGCCCGTCGCAGTGGTGTCGCTCGCGCGCTCGACCGCGCGCGCGATGCCGAAGTCCGCGACGATGGCGTGTCCGTCTTCGTCCAGCAGGATGTTGTCCGGCTTGATGTCGCGATGGATTATTCCCCGTCGGTGTGCGTAGTCCAGTGCCTCACCAACCTCGCGCGTTATGCGCACGGCCTGGTCGATCGCGAGCCGGCCTCGATGCTCCAGGCGGACGCGTAACGATTCACCCGTCACGTACGGCGTCACGTAATAGAGCGCTCCGTCGACCTCTCCCGAGTCGTAGAGCGGGAGGATGTGCGGGTGCTGGAGCTGCGCGGTGAGCTTGATCTCGCGGAGGAAGCCGTCGGCACCGAGCAGTGCCGCCAGCTCCGGTCGCAGCACCTTGAGCGCGACCATACGCTCGTGCCGAACGTCACGCGCAACGTACACAGCTGCATGCGCACCGCGCGCGATCTCGCGTTGAAGTGCGTAGCGACCGACGAGAGCACTCTCGAGATGCCCGAGGAGGTCGATCACGGCGCATCCTCCGGGGAAACGCCTCGCCCAAGATAAGAGAGCCGGCCTTCCGCGCCAGAGCAGCGAGCTACCGGCCGCTGCTCTCGCCGATAGAAGTGAGCGCGTCGCGGACCTCGGCGGCGGTCTGGGGACGGTCCGCTGGCCGCTTCTCCAGGCACGCCATCACGATGGCCGCGATCGCCCGCGGCACCGCCGCGCGACGGGTCGACACGGGCACCGGGGTGGCCAACACTTGCGCCGCGAACACCTCCTGCGGCGAAGTGCCGCCCACCGGAGTCTGCCCGGTCAGCATGGCATACGCGACCGCTCCCAACGAGTAGATGTCGGCGCGGTGGTCGCACTGCGGGTCCGCCATCGCCAGCTCCGGCGCCATGTAACCCGGGGTGCCCAGCGCGAAGCCGGTGGATGTCAGCGAGCCGCTCGCCGACGCAAAACGAATCGCTGGCGCGACACCGATGTCCGTGATCGACGCCGACCCGCCGGACACGACTACCCGGCTCGGCTTCAGCTCGTGGTGGAGCACACCGTGGGCGTGAGCACAGGCGATCGCGTCGGCCACGTCACACGTCACGCGCACCGCCTCCGCCAGTGGCAGCTCCCGTTGGCGCGCGAGCCGCGCATGGAGGGACTCGCCTTCGATCACGGCGGTGGCATAGTACACGACGCCTTCCGTCGAACCGACTCCTTCGATGCTCACGATCTTCGGGTGATGAACCCGACACGCTGCCGCGAGCGCGCTGGCAAAGGCGCTCACGTCGAGTGTGCTGGCCAGCTCGGGACGCAGCACCTTGAGCAGCACGCGGCAGCCGCGTTCGAGATCGCGAGCAGCTATCGTGGTGACTACCCCACTGCGCGCGATCTCTGCTTCGGTCGCGTAGCGCCCCGCGAAGCGCGGCTGCCTCGGGCTTGCCGCTGCCGGGCGCGATGCGCGCGAGCGGATCGCGGCGGCGAGAGATGCTGCCTCGGCGGATGGCTCCATCTCGTACTCGCTCGCGAGGCGGTGAGCGAATTGCTCGTAAGTTCGCAGCGCGCTCGCGCGGTCGCCGAGCCGATCCAGGACGGTCATGAGGCGACGCAGCACTCCCTCGTCGTGGGAGAGCGAGAGCGCGCGACGTCCCCAATGAGCAGCGACGGACAGATCGCCGCGCGTCTCCGCGCCCTGGGCAAGCTTGCTTGCCGCCTCGGCGGCCCGCTGAGCGAGCCGAGCGCGCTCGCTCTCCAGCCACTCCTCGAATGCCGGAGCGTCGGAGATGAAGAATCCGGGAAGCAGATCGCCACCGTAGATCGCGAGCGCCTCCTCCAGATCGCCGGCGTCCATCGCGCGGACGAATGCCGCGGCATCGCACCAGAGCTCCCGGGAATCCACCCCCAGTTCATCGTCGCCTCGCGATACCAGTGCTGCGTCTCCGAGAGTAGCACGCAGGACGTACAGCGCCTTGCGGAGTGCGGCGCGGGCGTGGTGCGCGTCCGCCTCAGGCCAGAAGAGAGCGAGAAGGGTATCGCGCCGCAGTAGTCGCTGCGCGGGAGCGAGCGAGAGGTAGGTGAGGATCGCGACTGGTTTCGGGCGGGCGAGAAGCGCGTGCGGCTCGCAACCGTCAGCTCCCCTGAGGGAGAGGCCACCAAGCGTGCGGAACTCGATCATCTGCCGCGCCGCCCTCGAGTGTTCGAACCGTTCCCGCACCGGTAACGCCGGGGCCACGTCGTGGGAACGCCTGACACTTATGCTCGAACGTAACACGCACGCTCTACGAGAGGCAACGTAAAAATTGCGACTCCAGAGCGGCTTGCCAGCGAAGCATCGAGCGGCGAGAAGTCGCTCGAGCTATCGAACCCCGACCGCAGCGTCGGCCACTCCCCGGAGGACGTTATGAAGACCACGATCTCTGCCCTGCTCATCCCGCTCATCGGAGCGCTCATCGTAGTTGCGTCGGCAGCGTGCTCCGGCCTTCCCTCCGCCCCGGGCCCCGGCAACGAAGTAGCCGGCTGCTCGATCGGTGACAGCGTCATCGTCAGAGGTCATGGAACGCACTGCGCTCAGTGACCGGGCCATCGAGTAGACCCGGCGCCGTGGTGGATGACGCTGGTCTACAATGGCACGCCGGCCGGGCGTCGCCCGACGATGGGCCGCGCGCGCAGTACGGCCGGTGTGTTCCTTCGCTCTCCGACCGTCACATGTGCCCGGTCGGGCACATGTGACGGTCGGAACACGGCGCCAACGTGGGACGGCTAGCGTAGAGTACGTGAGGACCCGCTACGGCTCGCTACTCTTCCTGCCTCACGAACTGCACCTCCCCCTCTATCCGGACCTTGTTCCCCACCAGCACGCCGCCCGTCTCGAGCGCCTGATTCCACTTGAGCCCCCACTCACGACGGTCGATCTCCGTCTGGAAGCTGAACCCCGCGCGCGTCTTTCCCCACGGGTCCGTTCCCCGCCCTTCGTACTCACAGTCGAAGGTCACTTCCATCGCGCTGTCGCGGATCACCATTTCGCCCACTACCTGGAACCTGTCTCCCTCCTTCTTCGGCGCATTGTCCACCCGCGTGCTACGGAAGGTGATCTGCGGAAATTGCTCGGCATCGAAGAAGTCGGGGCCTCGCAGGTGCGCATCGCGGTCGGCGACGCCGGTGTCGATGCTCGCCACTGCTATGGTCGCCTGTACGCCGGCCTTCTCTGGTTGGTCCCGATCGCCCGTGAGCGTTGCCTGCACATCTTTGAAGCGGCCGCGTACGGTGGTCATCATCATGTGCTTGACGGAGAACTCGACGCTCGAATGCATCGGGTCCAGCTGCCAGGTGGGGATCTCGGTCGTTACCGCGCTCGAAGCTGCCATGATTCCTTCCTCCTGCCCGGGTTCGTCAGATACGTCGCAGCGCACGGCGCACGCAGTGTGCCGCCGACGTGGCTACGTGCGGACAGCGGGTGGCGTACGCGCTAATTGCGAGCCGTGGCTCCCGTGTTCAGGTGCCCTGCTTCGGAAGCCCGAAGACGAAGACCGCGCCTCCGAGCGGGTAGCCCAACTGGAAGTTGCCGCCGCACGCTACTCCTATGAGCTGCTCACCATGCCATTCGAAGCTGATCGGCGCCGCGTTGCACCCGGCCCCACCGTTGAACTGCCAGAGCAGCTTCCCTGTCTTCGCATCGAAGGCGTCGAAGTTTCCGTTCCCTTCGCCGGTGAATACCAGGCCGCCAGCGGTAGCCACGGATCCGCCCATCATCGGCTCTTCCATCTGGTTCTGCCAGGCGACCTTGCCGGTGGAGAGGTCTATTGCCGTGAAGGTACCGTTCTGTGATGCACCGGGCGCGAGGTTGAAGGCCGAGCCGAGCCAGAGGCGTCCCTTCTCGTACGGCGCCGGATGCACCTTGTAGAGCATCGGTTGGTTGAGCCCGGCCACGAACGCGTAGTGGAGGTTGGGGTCGACCGATATCGGCGACCATTCGGAACCGCCATTCGCGCCGGGGAGCATCAGCGTCCCCTCGTCGGTCGGGAGCGCGAACATGTTCTTCTGTGGCGTGAAGTTCTCCGTCTTGCGTACGAGTTTCCCGGTCTTCGCGTCGAGCACGTACATCCAGGCGGTCTTCCCCGCCTGCACCACCACCTTCTGCCCATTCAATGTCATGACCACCGGCGGCGACGTCTGATCGAGATCCCACACGTCGTGCGGGACGACCTGGTAATACCACTTTGTCTTTCCATCAGTGGCATCCACCGCGACTATGCAGTCGGTAAACAGGTTGTCACCAGGACGCACCGAGCCATCGAGATCAGGTGACGGGTTGCCGACCGTGAAGAAGAGCATGTTCAGCTCCTTGTCGTACGCGGGCGTCATCCAGACGCCTCCTCCGCCCTGCTTCCAAGCGTCCGGGTACTTCGCGCTGTCGGCCTTCTCGCGAGCGATGTCCCGATGCAGGTCGGCCTCCTCGGCCTTGGTCGCCCAGCTGCCCCACCAGCCGTTCGGGGCCACCGAGTCTTCGCCAGGCGCAGGGATCGAGTACCAGCGCCACGCCGGCTTGCCGGTAGCGATGTCCACCGCGTCCAGGTGCCCGCGGATGCCGTACTCGCCACCCGAGACGCCGACCACCACGTTCTTGCCGACCACCAGCGGAGCGGCGGTGATGCTGTAGCTCGAATCGACGGGCGCGAGCTCGGCATCCCAGACCTGTTGCCCCGTGGATGCATCGAGTGCCACGAGATGACCGTCGAGAGTTCCGAAGAACACCTTGCCGTCTGCCATGGCCACACCTCGGTTATTGGGACCGCAGCAGTACGTAGCCGGCGCGAGCTTGTAGCCGAAGCGCCAGAGCTCCTTCTTCTTCGCCAGGTCGTACGCGAAAACCGCGTCGTTGTAGGGCGTGGTTACGTACATCACATCGCCTACGACGATGGGGGTGTTCTCGAACGAACCCGGCTTGGTGCCGGTCTGGAGTACCATCCTCGGTACCAATGAGCTGACGTTCTTCGTATTGATCTGCTCGAGATTCGACCACCTCTGATTCCAGTCGCTGCCGCCGTAGGTAGTCCAGTTCGATTGTGCCTGCAGCGCCGTTGTGGCTGCCGCCATCAGGAACGTCCAGACCATCAGTATGCCGTTCCGCACGAAAGCGCATGCGTTCAGTGAGCCCATGGTCCTTGCTCCAGCGTTGTTGCCGCGTGCCGCGGCATGCCCGACTACGATTTTCTACTGCGTAGCGATCGTCCCCGAGTCGCTCGGCGCGGCTGCGTTGGGGGACACCACGAACCGGATGAACATGCCGCTCAGGGCATGTCCAGGAACTCCGCAGGCTATCAGATAATCACCCGCCGGACTGGCCGTGAACCGCATCGTGTCGTGGCCCGTTTGCGCCGGGAGTCCGTCGATGAGATGACTCGTGTAAGCACGCGGAATGGCCGGTTTGTCGGGCACGGACGGGAGCGGCGACTCAGGCGCGATGACCACCGCCGAGTGTGGAACCACGTCATGATTCTGGAAGTCGATCTCGATCGACCAACCGAGCGGGACGGTGATGGTCTGGTTGCCGACCGATCCGCCGTTGAAGTTGAAGCCCCCCTGCGCACTGTTCGCGGCGGCAACGAGGTCGAGGGTGACCGACCTGGCGCTAGAGTCGTACGACAGGAAACGATTGACCTTGGTCATCCCTGGCTGGGTCGCTCCGGTGTCGGACGTGTCGGCGCGCAGCTCCGCTGCCGGCGTGAGAGCTGCCACGTACCGAGGCGCCCCCGAAGGCGAAGCAATCGTGGCGGCGGAGGCTCGCGGCGAGTGTGCTTCGAAGGCGAGCGCGAGCACCATCGCGGGGGCCGTGAGCCAGGCGGGGGATAGTCTTACCATGCGCGGCGCTCCCCGAGATGACCCGGGGAAGAGGAGGCCGAGCGCGCAACGACCATGTACGAGCGAGCCGAGTAGCACGACTGGCGATCTCGCATAGTCATCCTCGAGGGAGGCGCCCCGCCGTGCGTCAACCGGCGCACGAGCATGGGCTGAACAGCTCGCGTGCAAGACATGCGCCGAGTTCGTTCGCCGACGTCAGCTAAGGGCTCACAATGGCCGCCCATCCGCGTCAGGCCGCCGAGCCACCGCTCGTACCGGGAGATGCTGCGGATGTGCACGCGAAGCAATTGCTACAGATCACTTCGCGCGCTGCCGCGCCCACCACGCCCCTGGGGTCGATTTCGTGCTCGGAGCAGCCTACACCTACCGGCTCTCCTCGTCGAGGATGAACTTCACGCGATCGCCGGGCGTCAATTGGGAAAAGCGCGAGATCCAGGCGCTTCGGATCACCGCGATCTTCGGATATCCTCCGATCGTAGGTCCGTCATTCATCAGCACGATGGGGTCGCCGCCTTCCGGCACCTGGATGGCGCCTACGCAGGTAGGCTCGGACGGCAGGCTGCCGGCGCCCGTACACTCGACACGCTGGCCTTCGAGGCGATAACCGACTCGGTCGGATGCGCGCGAGACCGTGAACTCCGCGTTGATGAAGGCAGACCATCCGGCGCTTCCGAAGAGTGCCGCCTGGGGGCCGCGTCTCACTGCGATAGACCCGCGCTGCGGTAAGTGCTGCGCTCGCCTCGCGGGCCCCACCATCCCGCCGCTCGTGTCCCCGATCGGAAGCGTATCTCCAGTTCTGAGGCGTCGTCCATCGAGTCCACCGATCGACGCGCTCAGTAGTGTGGATCGACTGCCCAGTACGACGGGAACGTCAATGCCGCCACGTACCGCCAGGAGCAAGTACCGACCTCGAACGAGTCGTGTTACCGCGAGCACGGCCCCAGGCGATACCACAACCGGCCAGAAGGCGGGCGTGGGCCGACCATCGATCGAGCACTCCGCTTCGGCGCCACCGATCGCTATCGTACACGCGACATCGAAGCGCAAAGCGCCGCCCCCAACGGCCCATTCGATCATCGCCGCATTACCATCGTTGCCGAGCAAGGCGTTGAGCCGAATCGCCGAGTCCCTGTCCGCAACGCCGGAGACCGGGACTCCGGAATCACGGAATCCGGGGCGGCCGAGATCCTGGACCGTTGCGAAGGGCGGAGCGTCGACGACGGTGATCATCGACGCACCCTCGTGAACCGCACCGTATCGCCGGCGTGTATGAGCGACGGCGGTGTACGATCCGCGTCGAACATCCGGAGTGGCGTCTCTCCGATCAGGTGCCACCCACCGGGAGACTCCAGAGGATAGACAGCCGTCTGCGCTCCGGCTATCGCCACAGAGCCCGCACGTACCCGCAGTCGCGGCTCCGCACGCCGCGGAAGTACGAGCGCTGGATCCAGCTCGCCCAGGTAGGCGAAGCCAGGCTGGAATCCGGTAGCGTAGGCGCGGTAGCTCCGATCCGAGTGCCTCCGAATCACCTCTTCCACGGAGAGCCCCGTACGACCGGCCACCTCCGCCAGGTCGGGACCGTCGTAGTACACCGGCACCTCGATCAGCGACGCGCTCTCCTCCGGTTGTACCGCGCCCGATCGAACGATCGGTGCGAGAAGTTCCACCATGGCTTCGAACGCCATGCCGGAGCTGTCGAAGTAGATGGCGAGCGTGGTATACGCCGGGACGACATCGGAAACGGAGGGGAGAGCCATATCGCGAATTCGACGCGCCGCCGCTCGGATATCGACGCCGACATCCCATGAGATGCTCCGAGAAAAGGTCACGAGAAGCGCATCATCCCCCAGGCGGGAGAAGGAGTGCCCGCTCATCCGCTGATCGATCGCTGCGCCGATCGCCGGTGGTACACCGGAGCTCTCGACCGCCATTCCAGCACTCAGCCGCCCGCGAAGGCGGCCACCCTCACCCCGGCTGCCTCGAGACGGCGGCGCACAGCGGTGACCATCGCCACCGCGTGTGGCCCGTCTCCATGGGTGCAGAGCGACTCCGCCTTGAGTTCGACGACGCTTCCATCTACCGCGCGTACCTTCCCCTCCGTCACGATCTGCACCGCGCGCTCGGCCGTACTCGCGATATCGCTCAGCACCGCGCCCGCATCGCTGCGCGACACGAGCGTCCCGTCCGGGCAATAAGCACGGTCCACGAATGCTTCGCTCACTCCCCGGATGCCGACGCGGTCCGCAGCCCTGATCATGGCGCTTCCGGCAAGTCCAAGGAGCGCGAGCGAATCGTTCACATCGCGCACCGCACGGGCAATGGCGTCCGCCGCCTCCTCGTCGCGCGCCGCCCGGTTGTACAGGGCACCGTGGGGCTTCACGTACCGAAGCCGCCCCCCCGACGCGACGCAGATGCCCTGCAGAGCACCGATCTGGTAGGTAACGAGGGAATAGATCTCATCCGTACTGGCGGAGAGCTCGCGCCGGCCGAACCCCACGAGATCGGGATAGCCGGGATGCGCACCCACCACCACCCCACGCCTTACGGCACCGAGCACACTTTCGCGCATGACGATCGGATCGCCGGCGTGAAAGCCACACGCTATGCTCGCCGAGGTGACCAGGTCGAGAAGGTGCTCATCGTCGAGACGATAGCGACCGAACCCCTCTCCCATGTCGGCGTTGAGATCGACAGTGAGCCCGCTCAATGTTCTCGCCTCCCGCACAGTTTCAGTACCCCCACGGTAGAAGCATTCGACGCTCGGCGCCAGATACGATTTCGCCGACTGGAACGAGTCGTTCGCGCCAGGGGCCGCAGACGAGGCTTCGGTCAGCCAGATACGGGAGGTAGGTTAAATATGTCGTTCGGAATCCGGCCGGATGCCATCGCTACTTCAATGGAAGCGATGGCATCCGATGTGATCGGCCTCCCCGTGTGCGCATGCTGTGAGCGTGGTGACCGACCGAAACATCGTGCTGATGGCTAATCCTTCGAGGCTCATCATGGCAATCTCTGAAAGTTCAGGTAACGTCCGTCAATTCATTCCCGATGCGGAGCAGTTGCACGCCCACGAGGTGGTACACGCCGGCGTGCTCGGCGCCGCCGTAGTGTGGTTCTGGATTCTTCTCGTCGGCGCGGTGAACGGCGACCCTCTGCGACTCGCGACACTGATAGGCGGCAGCTTCACGTCGGTCGTGAGTGGCCAGCCCGCTCCGCAATGGGTCGCCGTGGCAGTCTTCACGGTATTCCACCTCGCTGTCTGGTTGGGAATCGCGGAAGTCAGCGTGATCGTGATTCAGGCCGCGGCTCGTATACCTTCGCTGCTGATGCTGGCCGCCGTGGTCGGCATCCTGCTCCTGCTGGCTATCGCGGGTGTCACGACAATGTTCGGGAGCAGCGGACTGGGTGCGGCCTTTGCCTGGCAAGCCATCTATGCGGGCAGCATCCTCGGTTTGTGCGTGATGTGGTGGTACCTGCTGCGGAAGCATCCGGAGGTTCGCGCGGAGCTCGCGCACGTGAATGACGACTGAAGGAGCGGCGTCGGGTAGCGTTCGTGCGCCTCTGGCTTCGCGGCAGTGCTGACGCCGCGCACCCGCACCCACGCTTCCGCCAGGCATTTGAATCGCCCCGGGAGTGCTGGAGGTTCCAACCAGTTGGGGAACCTCCAGCACTCCCGGGGCGATTCACACCTCTTCGAGCGTCCCGAGTCCTCCTGAAGAGGTCGAGCTCGACCTCTTCAGGAGGACCAAGCCAGGCCACGCCTTTACCTGATCGGGAGCTCGGCGGGTTCACGCCTTGATGACGGCGAGTGGCCGCAGTTCGATCTGCACCTCGACCAGGTCAGTCTGGTTTCGCATGACCTCGTCGATGTCCTTGTAGGATCCTGGTGCTTCGTCCAGATCCCCGCGGTGACGGATAGCGTGCAGTATCCCGCGGGCCTCCAGCGATTCTATCTCGTCCTTCAAATCGAGTCCTTTGCGGGCTTCCGTCCGGCTCATGATTCTCCCCGCACCGTGTGCGCACGACTCGAAAGACTGTGCTTCTCCTTTTCCCGTCACGAGAAAGGAGCGCGTACCCTGCGAGCCGGGGATCATTCCCCACTCTCCCTTTCTGGCACGCGTGGCACCCTTTCGATGCACGATGACCGACTCGCCGAAATGCTCTTCCCTGGCCGCGAAGTTGTGGGGTTTGTTGATGAAATGTGCAAACTCGACCCCGGGCACGATCTCGGTAAACGCCGACTTGGCTCTCTCCATCATCAATCGTCTGTTGGCCAGCGCGAAATCGATGCAGTAGTCCATCTCATTCCAGTACAGGTCGAAGTATTCGGAGGACTCGGGGATGTGCGCGAGGTCCTGAGGCACCTCCTCACCAGAGTCTTCGTGGATCTTCTTCGCCACCTCGTTGTAATGGTTGGCAACCGTGAACCCCAGGTTGCGGGAGCCGGAGTGGATCATGATCCACACGTATCCATCCGACCCTTGCTGTATCTCCATGAAATGGTTCCCCCCACCCAGCGTACCGATCTGATAGAGTGCGCTCTCGTATTCCTGCTCCACGATGGGTAGCTCGCCGACTCTCCCAGGCATCCACACCTCGTCCTGACGCGTTTTGTGGCGCTCGAAACCCACGGGAACAGTCTCGCGGATGATCCCCATGACTTGCTTCAGATCTGATGTTGCGATATCCGTGAGATCAGTGCGCAGCGAACACATGCCGCACCCTATATCCACTCCGACAGCGTTCGGTACGACGGCCCCTCTCGTGGCCAGGATGGCACCGATGGGCATACCGTAGCCCTTGTGGACATCGGGCATGATGGCAATGTGTTTGAAGGCGAATGGGAGGTTCGCGAGGTTTCGCGCCTGCTCGAGCGCTCCCTCGTCCACCTGATCTACGTCCAGCCACAGCTTGATCGGTAATCGCTCAGTCTCGATGGTCGCCCGGCCATTGGTGTGTCCGCTGTCCTCGTGGCTCACTACGACCCATCCCTGTCAGACTGTTAGGACGACGAGCTCGCGATAGCGCCTCACTGCCGGACTACAGGGGATGCCTCAGCCGCATCCGCCACCGTCACGTGCGGCTTCGACGTCAGCCGCCCACCACGCACGGTCGCACCGACCACTATCGCCGCGCTGATGACGACGAGATTCTTGATGATGTATTGCCCCTCTAGCGTGGGGGCGTATGGGAAGCGCGTGAACGTGTCGCTCGGAAAGAGCACCAGCGGAGCGAGCGTTCCGAGCATCTGCAGCCAGAGGAGCAGTAGAGTGGAGCGGAGATAGCCGCCGTGGAGTAGTCCAAGCCCGATCGCGCACTCCCACGCGGCGAGTACAGGCACCGATACCGACGGTCGCACGAGGCCGAAGCTGAGCAGCGAGATCGTGTTCGCGGCCAGATCCTGTGCGGGGCTCATGCCGGGGAAGAACTTGAGCACGCCGAACCAGAAGAAAATGATGCCAAGGCTCACCCTGAGAAACGCGACTCCATGTCGCGCCATCCAGGCGGTGATCGCGGCGTCGGTCCTGTTGAATCTGGCGGTGAACTGCGAGGTCATATCGACGAGTGAACCGTTGGATGTCAGCTCGTAGTGATCGGCGCGTGGGATCTACGCCTGCGATCCTGGCGCCCTTCCGCGCGGCCGATCGGCGCGCTCCCGCGCGCGGGCAATTCGCGCACGAACCGGGCCGCTGCCTCACGTACGAACGGCTCTGGCGAGACATCGCCACCTGGCGTAGGGAGCAGGGCGTGCGCGCCGCAACGGCGAAATTCAGGGGAGACGCGCCGCGGAGCACGCCGTAACCCTGCTCGACCAGAGTGGCCGGTGGCTACAGCGCGGTCGAGAGCTCCGCGGCCAGCCCCCGGACCATCTCGGGAAGGGACGGGAGAACAAGCTCTCCGCAGCCTGGGCTAGGATTACGCAATCCGCTCCCATCGTGACGATCGCGCCGCGCCTCTCCGAGGTGGAGCTCGGCAGGCTGTTCACCGCGATTGTCCGGGGTGACGGTGATCCGCGAGCCTGTGCGGAGCTCGCTGAGTACGCTGAGTACATCGAGAAGGACGGCCGCGTCCTCAATTCTATTACCGGCCACACAAGTGACGAGACTCGCCGGAAGATCTATCAAGAAAAGCTACGAGATCAGATGCTCGCAAAGGCAGCTGACACACGCGCAGAGCTAAGGGAGCGGGCTATGGATGCAGCGAGAAATGACCCAGCTGCATCCTCGGTGGCCGAGCGTTCTCGATGGGAAATCACTCTCGCGTCGGCGCGCGCGGCCACGGCGTACGAGAGGAGATTCGGGGGACAAACCTACCCCCGCGTCTAAGCAGCCGGGGTAGATTTCGGAGGAGCGTCGAACTAAAGAGGGGCCGTAAGACACAAGCAGACAGTGTCTTACGGCCCCTCTCGCTTTAATCATTCCCAATCGGGACGGCGGGATTTGAACCCGCGACCCCCTGAACCCCATTCAGGTGC
>JBIQMO010000004.1:0-84036 GCA_044463245.1 Gemmatimonas aurantiaca | reverse complement strand
AACCCAATCCCTGAAAATCACCCACACTTTTCCCCGAAGAGCCTTAATTTCGAGCAGGCTCAACCATGGCAGAGCCATGGTTGAGCCTGCTCGAAATTAAAGACCTGACCCCGTCGTCAGTACTTCAGGTTCCCCGCCGCCGCGAACTGCTTCATCATCTCCTCCTGCTCCGGAGTCAACTCCTCCGGCACGGTGATGGAGACCTCGATGATCATGTCGCCTTTCTTCCCGTCCTTCTCGATCCCCTGACCGCGAACGCGGAAGCGCTTCCCCGATGGTGTGCCCGCAGGGATGCGCAAGGCGACCTTCTTTCCGCTCAGAGTTCGCACGCTCACCCTGGAGCCGAGCGTGGCCTGCGCAATGTTGAGCGGAATGGTCGCGATGACGTCGAGCCCATCGCGACGGAAGAAGCGGTCCGGCTGGACCTGGAAGGTGATGATGAGGTCCCCCGGCGGCCCGCCGTTGGCGCCCTTCCCTCCCTGGCCCGACAGTCGAAGCCTCGTCCCCGTGTCGGTCCCCGACGGAACGGTGACGTTCACGGTTCGGCGCGCGCGCGTCTCGCCAGTGCCGTTGCACGTTGGGCAACGCTCGGTGGGAATCTGCCCCCGTCCGAGGCACATCGGGCACGGCCGGTTCACTGCGAAGCCGCCCTGGCCGAATGAAATCACACCGCGTCCACTGCACTCCGGGCAGGTCTTGAACGATGCGCCGGGCGCCGCACCGCTACCGTGACAGGTAGGACACTCCTCGTTCACCTCGAGCTGGATCGGCACTTTCCCGCCGAGCGCCGCCACGCGGAAGGGGATCTCCACCGAGGCCTCCACGCTCTGACCGCGCCCCGCGCTCCGCGCGCGCGCACCGGCCGCACCTGCGCCCGCGGTACCCGGGCGGCCACCGCCGCCGAACATCGACGCGAAGAGATCGCCCAGACCTCCCAGCCCGCCGATGTCGAACTCCTCGAAGTTGACGTTCCCCGTGCCGCCACGTGCACCAGCGCCGGCGCCGGGGCGAGCACCGCCCGGGCGCGCGCCGCCGAACCCACCACCGAAGCCTCCGCCGAACGCACCGAGCCGGCGCATCTCGTCGTACTGCTTCCGCTTCTCCGCGTCGCCCAGAACGTTGTACGCCTCGGAAATCTCCTTGAAGCGCTCGGCGGCCTTGGGGTCACCCTGATTCGCATCGGGGTGAAATTTCTTGGCGAGCTTGCGATACTGCTTCTTGATCTCGTCCTGGGTCGCCGATGCGCTGACGCCAAGTGTGGCGTAGAAATCCTTACTCTGGGCCATGTATCGTTACGCGCTCCTCACTCCGACCACTGCTTCACTACCACTCGCGCTGGACGCAGGAGCTGACCCTGGAAGACGTACCCCGGCTGATACACCCGCGCCACGAGGTGATCGTCCTCGGGTGACAGCGCCCGCTCGGTGGCGATCGCCTCGTGCAGCTCCGGGTTGAACGGCTCGTCCAACGGATTCACCACCTGGAGTCCGGCGTCAGCCAGGGCGCGCATCAGCTTCTGGTCTATCGCGCGAATCCCCTCCACGACCGCCTTTGCATCCACACCTTCGTTCTGCGGAGAGGTCGCGCGGTCCAGGTCATCGAGCGAATCGAGGATCCGCTTGAGTAGCTCGCCCTGCGCACGCACTCCCGCCTCCTGCCGCTCGCGCATGGTCCGCTTGCGGTAGTTGTCGAACTCCGCGGCGAGTCGTAGATACTTGTCGCGCTGCTCCTCGAGGCGCGCGGCAGCATCCGACAACTCCGCCTCGGCCGTACCGGCTCCGCCGCCGCGCCGATCGCCGGCGCGCGCCGTCTCCGCCGCATCGCCTCCGACGCCCGTCGCGGTATCGCTGCCCGTCGCCGAAGGAGCTGTCTCCTCCGGTGGCGCGCTCACGCCGTCCGCCTGCGGCTCGGGCTCGGGCGTAGCTGCCACGTCCTCGTCTCGCCGCACTCTATCGTGACCGGTGTCCCGATTGTCTCGCACCATGAATTCCCCGAATCGTGTCCATGCTCGCACCGCGGCGCGGTAGCGCCGGGCACGCCTTCGCGAAAGCGAAATCTCCTCTCCGCGTCACGGGCGTGCAACGGGTATGCCCCGCGCCGCGCGGCGAGAGCGGGCCGCTCAGCGCGGCTCGATCAACAGCTGCCGCACCGTTTCGAGTGCAGCCTGTGCCGAGCGTGAGCGGACCTCACCGCGATCGCCGATGTACACGCGCCCGAACGTCCTCACATCTTCCCCGATCTGCACCGCAATCCACACGGTCCCCACTGGCTTCTCGGGCGAGCCGCCGCCAGGGCCCGCGATCCCGGTTATCCCGATTCCGACATCGGCGCCGAGCCGAGCACGCGCTCCCGCGGCCATCGCTCGCGCCACTTCCTCACTCACGGCGCCCTGGTTCTGGATGAGCTCCGCCGGCACATCGAGCAGCGACTCCTTCACGGCGTTCGAGTACGCCACCACACCGCCCAGGAAGACGTCGCTCGAACCAGGTATTGCAGTGAGCCGCGCGCCGATCAGGCCACCAGTGCAGCTCTCGGCGGTAGCGATCGTGAGCGAGCGCTCCCTGCACAGGTCGAGCACCACCGCCGCGAGGTCAGCCCCGTCCACACCGTAGATGTACTTCCCCGCACGCTCCCGCAGCCGCACGGCAGCTTCGTCGAGGCGTCGCTGCGCCTCGACAGCCGGCATCTCGGCCGCGGTCACGCGAAGATCCACTCCCTCCCACCCCGGCAGGTACGCCAGCGGGAGTCCCGCAACCGTGTCGCCGCCATCCTCGCCGAGCAGCTCGGCCAGCGCCGACTCGCCGATCCCCGTGGTACGGATCGTTCGCGAAGCTACCACCGTGGGCGCCGACTCCTCGCGAGCGCGCAGGATCGGGATCACCGTCTCGATGAGAAGCCCGCGCATCTCGCTCGGCACGCCCGGAAGCGCGACCACCCAGCGACCGCGCTCGTCTTCCATCCAGAGCGCGGGTGCGGAACCGAAGCGATTCTCCAGCACGCGCGCGCCCCGCGGCACCAGCGCCTGCACCACGTTGATCTTCGGCATCTCCCTGCCGAAGAGCCGGAAGCGGCGCTCCACCTGCGCGAGCGCCTCCGGATCGGTGAGCAGCTCGCGCCCGAACGCCGCGGCCAGGCCGTTACGAGTTCGGTCGTCTGCCGTTGGCCCGAGCCCTCCACTCGTGATCACGGCGCCGGTGCGCTCGAGCCCATCGCGCATCGCACGTGCGATCAGCTCGGGGTCGTCGCCCACGGTGTCGTGCCGCACGACGGCGACTCCGATCTCCGAGAGAGCGCGCGCCATGAAGGCGGCGTTGGTGTCTATCGTGTAGCCGAGCAGTAGCTCGGCGCCAATGGTCAGAAGCTCTACGCGCACTGCGCCTCGTCGAAAATCGTTACCGGCAGCTCTGGCGCGGGCGACGCGGTGCTCCTCCACACTCGCTTCAACTCCGGAGCAGCTCCGCGATCTCGCGAATCTGCGCCGTGTGCCGCGCCTCGTGCGCGCCGACGAAAAGAATCCATTGATAACCATCCAGCGGGCCGAGCACCGGGTTGGGCGCGCTCACCTTCGCGAGCGCGAGCCCATCGGCCGAGATGACGAGATCGCGAAGCTTCGCCCGACGACGCTCCAGCCGCTCCCACGCCGCGTCCGCATCCAGCGCCTCGCGAGGGAGCACCGCGTCTGCCGCGACAACAGGCCGCCCGCGATCGAGGACTCTCTCGATATCGAACGTGCCACTCACCGGTGATGTTTCACTTTCGCGACCGAGCTCCGGAGAGCGAGCCCGCTCGATGCAGCCGGCGATCACGTGCGCGATGCGCTCCTCCGTGAGAACGAGGTGCTGGAGCACTTCGGCCACCGACCAGCTCTCCGCCGATGGCCGCCGCTCGCGCGACTTCGCTGGCACTTCCGAGAGCGTACGCTCGAGCGCCGCCCGCTGCGCATCGAGATAATCGAGAACTTCGGACATGCGTGCCTGCATGCTGACCGCTTCTCACTCTCCCGGACGGTACGTGCGCTCGGTGTGCCCCTCGAGCTGCGAAGGATAGTAGTACACCGGCCGCAGATTCCCCGTGGCGTAGCGCTCGGCTTCGTCGTTGAAGTGCGGCGACTTCGGGTCGCCGCTCTCACCGCCCGCCGTGATCGCTATCGCGCGTACGCTGTCGGCGAACTCCACCACGGCCACGAAGGAGTTGCCGCTCGTGCCATACCACTTCTTGGTGCCGGGATATGGACGCGCACCGAACGACGCGAGCGAGCCCCAGCGCGCCGACGTGAAGCCCACGGGGATGCTCGGTTTCGAGTCGTCGAAGTCCTGCACGATGTCGCCGGTGAGGCGCTGGAAGCGGTTGATCTCGCCCCACGGCGTGCGCCACTTCCCGAAATCGGACTGCAGCTTGTCCGATGCGGCGGCGAGCGCCTGGAGCAGCTGCGTCGCGGGTGCCTTCGAGGCTATGTAGTCGTTGACCGACATCCCGGCCTTGCGGGCATCGTCGCGAGCGTCGCGCGAGATTTGCTCGCCCCAGAAGACCGCGAGCGAGGTCGGTACCGACTCGACACCCCAGCGGTAGTCCCAGCCGCGCAGCACCTTTATCTGCTCGGCAAGCTTCGACTTCAGCGGGTTCGACGCGGGAGTGGCGTCGTATGCCTTCAGGAGCGGCGGGACGAGCTTGGCGAAGGCGGGCAGGTAGCTGTCGTATGCCGCCGCGCGGAGCGACTCCACGGTGAAGTCCTTCCTGTCTTTCAGCAACATGACCGCGTGGTAACCGCGCGGGCTCTCCTCCGTTCCCGTCTCCACGTACTTCGGATAGTCGGTGCGCTTAAGGCTGCTCGTCCCAGCGGCCGACCAGGGCCAGTTGTTGCTGTTGTATAGCCAGCCGCTGGCCGGGTTCAGGAGATCGGGGCTCTCATCCAGCGAGAGCACTCCATTCCAGTCGGTGCGCGGATCGCTTCCATCCACCGGCTTCGTCCAGTCGAAGCTCGTGTCGCGTTTCGGGATGAAGTTGGAGTGGAAGTAGGCGATGTTCCCCTCCTTGTCCGCGAAGATCGTGTTGTTGGAGGAGTTGGTGTGCAGCTCCATCGTCTTCTTGAACTCCTCGTAGTTCCTCGCCTTGGTGCGCGTGTACGACTGCGTGAGCGCCTTCACGGGCGCCTGCATGAGACTCACGCTGATCCACTTCCCGTCCGCCTCGCGCACTATGGGCCCGTGGCGGGTCTTGTAGACCGTGAACTCCTTCTTCGACATCCCCGATTCGGTCTTGTACGGGACGGTAATAGTGTAAGTGGTGACGGGGAGCTCCTGGTTCCCGTACTTGTAGAAGAGCGAGTCTCCCTTCCGCGTGACCGTCTCGTAGAACTCGTCTATGTTGTCCACGCCGCTCGACGTGTGCATCCAGCCGGCGCCGTCGTTGAAGCCCTGGTAGACGAAGAACTGCCCCCACGTCACCGCGCCGTACGCATCGAGCCCTTCCTCGCTCGTCATCTGCAACTCGGAGCGGAAGAAGAACGAGGTATGCGGGTTGATGAGGAGCAGCGCGTGATGGTTCTTCGTGTTCGAAGGCGCGATGGCGATTCCGTTGGAGCCCGACGGTTCCGGCGGAGGTCCGTCGCCCGACGCCGCGCTCGTCACCGCTGCCCCCGGGTTGTGCCCGTAGAAAGCCTCGAGGTCGCCCAGGCCTATCCGCTCGATGTCGCCGCCGATGCTCCCCTCGCTGAAGGTGAGCGCCATCCACGGCTCGAAGTGCGTGATCACGCGCGGCTTCACCTCGGGATGCTTCGCCATGTAGAAGTTCAGTCCATCGGCCCACGCGACCATGAGCTCCTTGAGCCAATCGGGGCTCTCTGCGTACGCCGCCTTCATGCTGTCGGGGTCGATGAAGAGCTTCATGCGGAGATCCCTGTAGATCTCCTTCTCCCCTTCTGCCTCGGCCAGGCGCCCCATCGAGTTGATGTAGTTCGTCTCGACGCGATTGAAGTCGTCTTCGGCCTGCGCGTAGATCATCCCGAAGACGGCATCGGCGTCGGTCTTGCCGCGAACGTGGGCGATCCCCCAGTCATCGCGGGTGATCGTGACGTTCTGCGCCCGATTCTCCCAGCGGGCTGCTTCGTCGCTGGCAGGCTTCGCGGCGCATGCGGCCGAGCTGGCGGCCAGCGCGGTTACGAGCAGTAGCTTTTTCATGGCATTCCGAGCGGGGGGTGAGAAGTGGTCGGACCTGCAAAGATGAAGAGGTGCAGCAGCGCTCGCCAGACTAGAAGGGGTCAGGTCTTGACTTTATACATTTTCTGGCCGCGGCCAGAAAATGTATAAAGTCAAGACCTGACCCCTTCTCTCCGCGCGAGCGGCGTGAGAGCGCGTGCGAGCTCCGTGATTCCGCGGCCGATCTCCTTCTCATCCACCGCGGCGAAGCCCAGCTGTAGCCCCTGGCGCGGCATCCGACGCCTGCTGTAGTCGCTCAGCGGCACCACCTCGACGCGGCGCCGTGCCGCGGCGCGCGTCGCCGACACGTCATCGATTCCGTCGGCGAGCCACCCGGCCACCTGGAGTCCCGCTTCGACTCCGATGATCTGGAGGAGTCCGTCGAGCTCGCGGCGCGCACCGTCCATCAGAACGTTCAGCCGGCCGGCGTACACCTCGCGCATCCGTCGCAGATGCCGGCCGAAGTGGCCCTCCACGATGAAATCGCAGAGGATAGCCTGCTCGATGAGCGGAGCGTGACGCGTGCCGACCGACACCGTAGCAGCGAAGCGTTCCACGAGATCCGTGGGAACGACGAGGTAGCCCAGCCGAAGCGACGGGAAGAGCACCTTGCTGAAGCTCCCCGCGAAAATCACCAGTCCATGCTCGTCGAGACCCTGGAGCGCCGGAATCGGGTGCCCCGTATAGCGGTACTCGCTGTCGTAGTCGTCCTCGAAGATCGTCGTGCGCGATGCGCGCGCCCATTCGAGGAGCTCGAGGCGTCGCGGGAGACTCATGGTCGTTCCCAGCGGGAACTGGTGCGCCGGCGTCACGTAGAGGAGGCGCGCGCCGCGCAGCCGCGATGGAGGGACCACCATTCCCTCATCGTCCACACGGACGGTGGAGATCCGTGCGCCCGCGGCGGCAAAAGAGAGCGCGGCGCCCCAGTACCCTGGCTCCTCCACGCACGCCCGACTCCCGGCATCGAGGAGGAGTCGCGACGTCAGGTCGAGCGCCTCCTGCACGCCCGACACTATCACGACCTGCTCCGACGTGCACCGCACTCCGCGCGCGGCGCCAAGATAATCGGCCACCGCCTCCCGGAGCGGCAGATACCCCTCGGGCGCGCAGCCGCGCAGAAGCTCCGTGGAAACGCGTCTGAGACGTCGCCCCGCAACCTGCGCCCAGAGCGAGGCGGGAAAGAGATCGAGCGCGGGCTCGTTGGCACGGAAGGCACGCGTCGCACGCGGACCGGAGTCGGGAAATGCATCGACGCGTCGCGCCGTGGCCGAAAGCCGGCGCCTGGGGAGGCGATGCTCCACTCTGCGCGCGGCCCCGGAGCTCCGAACGCCGAGCAGCTCGTCGGGGATCGTGGCGTTCACGTAGGTGCCCGACCCCGTGCTTCCGCGCACGTACCCCTCCGCTTTGAGCTGCTCGTAGGCGGCGACGATGGTGCCGCGCGAGAGTCCGTACTCTTCCGCGAGGTCGCGAGTGGCCGGGAGCCGCGCTCCAGGCCTCAGCCGGCCTTCGAGAATCTCGGTCCGGAGAGCCGCGCAGAGCCAGAGATACGCGGGCGTCTCCGGGTCGCGCGGCGGGAGCACGAGCGGGTAGGCGGCGGTCCGTTTGGGCACCGGAAAAGTGGTACAGGTAAAATGTAGATAATGGTGCTATCGAATTGAACCACTATTCCGTACTCTACGGCGTGCGGACCGACCGCGCAACAGACCACCGATTCGCCGCCCCGGCGGCCCTCTGGAGGAACGACAACAGTGCAGATGCGAATCAGCTACGCCCGATCCGCCCCCGGCGTCTTCGATGCCATGGAGTCGCTGGACAACTACCTGGAGGAGTCGTCCGTCGAGCGGCCACTCAGGCTCCTCGTGCAGATGCGCGCCTCGCAGATCAACGGCTGCGCCTACTGTCTCGACATGCACAGCAAGGATCTGCGCGCCATCGGCGAGACGGAGCAGCGGATCTACTCGCTCGATGCGTGGCGCGAGTGCCCCTACTACACGGAGCGCGAGCGCGCCGCCCTCGAGTGGACGGAGGCCGTGACGCTCGTTGCCGGTAGCCACGTTCCCGACTCCGTCTACGAAGCGGTGCGACCGTTCTTCGGCGAGCGTGAGCTCGGAGATCTGACCCTCGCCATTGCGACCATCAACGCCTGGAACCGGCTCTCCATCGCCGCGCGCATCACACCGGGGAGCTACCAGCCCGCGCCGCAGCCGGCAGCGAACTGAGACGGAGCCGGCCACAGCGCCGTGCCGCTTTCGGCCGCGGCCGAAAGCGGCACCCGGATACACGAACGCCGGTGGGGCACGAGTTGCCGCCCCACCGGCGTTCGCCGCTTCCGGCCCGCGAGCCGCTACGCGATCACGACGCAGCCAGCTCCTTCACGGCGCTCGCCAGCTTCGCGACCTTCGCCGAGTCGCTGGAGCCCCGCGCCTCGCCCTCAAGCTGCGAAGCGAGCCCCTTGAGCGCTGCGCTGCGCTTGGCACCCTTCGCCTTCTCCGCGCCGTCCAGCGCCTTGCGCACGGAGCCGATCCGCTCGGCGGAGAGTCCCTTCGAGCGCTCGAGCTGGTCCACGTACGCACGCGCCAGCGAGAAGCTCGCGGGCCACACGTACTTCGGCTGCCCCTGAGGATTCAGGTAGTCGAGGTGCACCGTCCTCGCCGCATCGATCTCGTTCTGCGAGAGAAGATTGCTCGGCGTGAGCTGGAAGATGTCGAGGCCGCGAGCGATCTCGGAGCTCACGATCGAGCCGTTGTACCAGTACACCGACCACGAGCCGCCCGACTCCATCCGCGTCGAGTCGATCGGGCCGCGATCGAAGAAGGCGATCTCCTGTGGGTGGTTGGGGTCGGTCCAGTCGAAGACGGAGATCCCACCCTGGTACCAAGCCTGCACCATCACGTCGCGCCCCGGAATCGGGATGAGCGACCCGTTGTGCGCTACACAATTCTCCTCCTCCGTCTGCGGAGCGGGGAGCTTGTAGTAGCTGTGGAAGGTCATGTGCTTGTCGGCGAGCGAGAAGATCGCGTCGGCGCCCCACTCGCGCGGATCGGTGGCGCGGCACTTGGCCTGGCCGCCGCCGCCCCACTCGTCGGTGAAGAGGACCTTGGAGCCGTCGTTGTTGAAGGTCGCCGAGTGCCAGTACGAGAAGTTGGAGTCGGCCACCGCCTGGATGCGCACCGGATTCACCGGATCGCTGATGTCGAGGAGCATCCCGTACCCCTCGCAGGCGCCGCCCGCGAGCCCGAGCTCGGGGTAGACGGTGATGTCGTGGCACTGCGTGGGGCCGGGACGGGGACCGTCACCCTCCGGACGCTGGCCGAACATCTTCGCGATCAGCTCGGGGAGCGCCTCGCGCAGCGCCGCGCTGTCGGCTGCCGTAGCGTCTCCGCTCCCACCGCGCGCCGTGACGACGCTGTCGAGCATCGCCTTGGCGAAGCGGTCGGGAAGGATGCGATCGCTGCCCATGATGTTTGCGACGAACGCGCCGCGCGCGCGCGCCTCCTCCACCCGCTGCGCGTTGCGCGCGGAATCCTGCGGAGTCTCGCCGTGCCGCTTGGGCGCGGTGAGGTCGTGGAAGATGCGCGGCGAGCTGACGATCTTCGCCTGCTCGGGGTGCGCGAGCGGCACCTTGATGACTTCGATGCGGAAGAGGGCAGTGTTGGCGTCCTCATCCGGGCTGGCGTTCACGCAGCCGGGGAGCTCGTTGGGCGAGCGCACTCCCGCGGATCCGGAGATGTAGACGTAGACGTTCTCCTTGTCCTTCGGATCCACTAGCACCGTGTGCGTGTGCGATCCGCGGCAGGTCTGCACGTTGCCGACGTTCTTCGGGTGCTTGATATCGCTGATGTCGAAGATGCGGAGCCCGCGCAGGCGCTCGGTGCTCACCGTGTCCTTCACGCCCTCGGTGCCGCAGTCGATGCGCCCCGTGAGCCCTTCACCAGACACGAAGAGGAGGTTCTTGTAGACGGACACGTCGCTCTGCGACGCCGGGCACACGTACGCCGTCTCGAGCAATGGCTTCGCCGGGTTGCTGATGTCCCAGATCTGCCAGCCGTGGTAGCTCCCCTGGATCGCATACTTCCCGAGGAAAGCTAGGTCGGAGTTGGTCTGCCCCTCGAACTCCTTCGAAGGCTTGTTGTGCGACACCAGCTTCAGGTTCCACGCTGCCTCGCCCGCGTCGTACAGACCTGCGCGGAGTCCGACGCGAGGATCGGGATCGGGTGCGCTCGGAGAGAGATTCGCCGCGGCGGGCGAGTGCCCCCCGGAGTGTTCGGCGGCCTGCGCGCTCATCCCTGCCGGGAGCAGGCCCAGCGCGAACGAGAGCGAGAGGAGCTTCAGCGCGGTCGTTCGCGAGGCGAGACGGCGAGAACGGTGCGGAGATGCCATGGCTTGTTCCTCAGAAGGGACGATGTGGGCTTACTGTCTTTCCGATGAGGGACCGTCTGCTGGCGCATCACCGAAGATCACGACGGCCAGCATCTTCTGCATCCGCGCGATCTCCGTAGTCTGGTCCACGTTGACGTCGTTGGCGAACTTGAACACCAACTCGTCCTGCGCCGCGCCGTAGGTTCCGAAGAGATCCTTCACCATCGAGACGGCGCCACTGTGGTGCTGGATCATGAAGGTCAGGAAGAGCCGATCGAACTCGCTGCCGCGCGCGGCGTCGAGCTCCTTCATCTGCTCCTCGGTGAGCATCCCGGGCATGAGCATCGGGTGCGCCTGCTGGTCGCCGCTCGCACCACTGGCCTGGTGCATGGCGTGCATGTCGTGCATCCCCGCCATCCCGCCGTGCATGCCGGAGTGCGCGTCCATTCCGTCGTGCGACGGGTCGGGGACCGGCTGATTGCGCGCGCGAAGCCACCGCTGCATGGTGCCGATCTCGTCGCGCTGGGCATTGATGATGCGCGCCGCGAGCCGCTGTATCTGCGCGCTCGCGCCGTGCGTGGGTGCCCACTGCGACATTCTTATCGCCTGCGCGTGGTGGTGGATCATCCCCGTCATGAAGTCGATGTCCGCCTTCGTGTACGGGTATCGAGCGCTGTCGGCCCTGGCCCGCTCGATGGCCGCCGCGAGACTCGCGCTCTCCGCCGCCGAGGGTGCGGCGCCCTGCGCGGCGACGCGTCCCGCAGCCGGTCCGATCGCCGTGGCGAGCGCGACCGTCATGGCCGCGAGCGCGCCGCGCGTGAGTGGTGCTGTCATACCGATCGCTCTCCCGTGGAACTGAAGCTACCCCTCTCCGAGGGGCGGCCGGACTACAGGTAGCAGGTTGCCGGCGCTACGCAGCCGGTGATAATCGTAATCGAAGTACCGCTGGTCAAGGGTGTTCTGGATCACCGGCTCGCCGCGGCGCGCCTACCGCATGGTACGGCGAGCGACGCTGCCGGGATTCAGCCGCTGCCGGGCGTCCCCGGTGATCGCTCGACTCCCCGGACCACCTCGACTCGCAGCTCTCCCCACCCTCCGAGCTGGAAGTACTGCACCCGAAGCTCGTGGCGCCCGCCAGGAAGCGTCGCGAAATCGACCTTCGACTCGTGCGGCGACCAGTGATCGATGGCGAGCTTCCCATCGACCCATACGCGCAAACCGTCGTCGCTGATGGTACGCAGCGTATACGTACCCGCGAGGAGCTCCACGGTGCCGCTCGCTTCGAGCACGAAACGCTCCGGTGTCACATTTCTGATCAATTCCCCATACCCTTCGAGGTCCAGCCGTGGGAGCTCGAGCGTCGCATGCGGCGTGGAGCGAAGGAGGGGCGCGATCGCCGCGTCATCCTGCCCCGGGGGGGCGCTGTCGCGCCACTCGAAGATGCGAGCCGTCCACCGCAGCGCGGGCTCGAAACGACCGTAGGAGAAACGCACTGGCGCTCCCCGATCGCGGCGAACGCCCTGCGGAGACACGGTCTCCTCGCCTCGGTACTCGAGAACGAGAGCCCAGTCCGCCCCCGCCCCGTCCGAGCGCGGTGTCGCGGCGATGGTGTCCATCATGCGCCCGGCGCTCTTCGAGACCGACGTGACTCCATGGCTCTCGACCACTCGCCACTCGCCCGGCGGCCCGAGTACAGCGAGCCGCAGCGGCACGGCCCTCGCGCTGTCTACCGGCCAGAGCTTCGGGGAGCGCCAGTCGTACGGTCCCCACTCGTCCACCACGATCGAGCTGCGCGGCCGAGTGGAGAGCGGCCTCGTGGCGGGCGTGATCCCGCGCGGCGCGGGCGCCAGCTTCACGTACTCGGCCGCAGTCTGTGGGAAGCGATCTTCGCGCATCGCGAGCGTGGCGGCATCATCGGAGATGGCGTTCCCCGCCGCGCGAAAGCTCGCCGTGTCGTGCAGCACCATCGGCGAGTCCACCGCCGCAATCTCGTTTCCGGTCAGCGAGAGTCCCGCGGTATTCGCCGCGCGCACGGCCACGCGATTCCCACGGAAGCGATTTCTCTCCACGCGGTAGTCGCGGCTCCGCGTGTCGCGCACTTTCGGATAAACCCACTCCGACGGCTCTACCGGCTTCGCCCACACGCTCACCGCGGTGGAATCGCCGTCGAAGCTGTTCTCCACGATGAGATTCTCCTGCCCATGCTCGATCCCGACGCCGAAGCGATTCCGGATGAAGCGATTCCCCACCACCTTCGAGTCGAAGCTGTAGCCGCCCCAGAGCCCGTACTCGCACCCCTCGAGCCGATTCCCCACGAAAGTGTTGCGGCTGAAGGTGGCCTCCATGCAGTTCGCCGGTGCAAAGCTGAAGTCGTTCGCCAAGAAGAGATTGTCGTTCGCGCCGCCCTTTCCGGTGTCCATCGTGCTCTGCCCGGCCCAGAGAAAGAGTCCGTCGCCGCCGTGCGTCGCCGAGTTGTACGCCACGATGTTGTGCGAGCTCTGCTCGTACATCAGCAGCCCAGCCGAATCCTGGCCGCGCCGGTAAAACCCCTCGCTGTAGCCGCGCACGTCGTAGTCCAGCCGGTTGTGCACGATCTCGTTGTAGCTCGACCTGTACAGACCTATGCCGAGTCCCGAGTCGTAAGAGAAGTCGTTCCCTTCGATCCGGAGACTATCGCCGCGCACTACGAGCAGCCCGTTCATCCCCTGTACCGCGCGATTGTCGCGGATATCGCCACCCGTCACGCCGGCGAGATAGATGGCGGCGCCGTAGCGGAGCCACTCGTCGTTCTCGTTCCGGTGGAAGGAGAGCCAGTCCACGAGACTCTCGTGCTCCACGAGCGAGTAGAGCCGCGGCTTCCAGTTGTAACTGAGGTCGTTCCCCTCGAGAGTGAGGTCGCGCGTACCGCGCGCCAGAATCGCCACCTTGTAGCCGCGCACCCGTGCCCCGCGAATTCGCACGTTGCGCCCGCCCTCCACGCGGATCGCGACGCCAGTCGCCTGATCCGGTAACGACCGGGGATCGATGCCTTCCATCGTCGCGCCGGCGAAGTCCACGGTGATGTCGCTTCCCCTGACCGTGATTACCGCCGAGTCGAGCGACGCCGGCGCCGGCAGTCGGTAGCGTTTCGGCACTACGCGCACCGACCTCGTTATCACCAGCCCGGGCCTGAGCTCGATCTCGGGCAAGTCCTCCTGCGCACCGACCTGGCGCGGGAGAGCGAACGCGAGCGCGGCGACCACCGCCACCGCCAATTCGATCACGCGCACTACCCTTCCGCCCTCAGAGCCGTCGCCGGATCGATGCGCATGCTCGCCCGCGCCGGGATGAGACCAGCGAGAAGCGCGATCGCCAGGAAGAACGTCGTCACCGCTACGAGCGTCCCTCCGTCAGTGGGGCTCACCTCGTAGAGCATCGACGTGAGAAGTCGGTTAGCGAGTAGCGCACCCGCGAGCCCGGTCACGACGCCCACTCCCGCGATCACGACCGTTCTACGAAGCACCAGCCGGCTCAGATCGGTCGCCGTCGCCCCCAGAGCCATGCGTACGCCGAGGTCGTGCCTGCGCTGCCGCACCATCGTGGCCATCACGCCGAAGAGTCCCACCGCGGCGAGCGCCGCCGCCGCCCCGGCAAACAGCGCAAGCAGGAACGCGTCGAGCCGCGGCTGTCCCAGCGGCTTTTCCAGGAACGCATCGAATGGAGCAGCGCTCGCCAGCGCCACCCCGGGCGACGTCTCGGAGATCACACGCCTAATGGTCGGAACCATCTTCGTCGGCTGGCCGCTCGTCCGTATCGCCAGATTCGCCGGCATGTATGGAAAAGGCGACTGGAGAAGCGGGAAGTAAATGCTGGGTCGCGCGTCGCGCAGGCTGCGATAGCGTGTGTCGGGCACTATTCCGACCACCGTGAGCCACCGCTCAGACTTGGTACCCAGTCGCACGCGCTTCCCCAACGGATTCTCGTTCGGCCAGTAGTGGCGAGCTGCCGACTCGCTGAGCACCACTACCGGCGACGCGCCATTGCGGTCGGCGTCGGAGAAGCTCCGCCCTTTCAGAAGGGGAATGCCCAGCGTCGTGAAGTAGTCGGCCCCCACCAGTTCCATGTTCAGCATCGGGTTCGCCGCCGCCTCCTCTGCCGACTGCCCCTCTGCCTCTGGTGCGCCGTCCCAGCCGCCCGACCCCGAGAAGGGAGCCGCGACCACCGGCGTCACCGAGCGCACACCAGGCGTCGCCTCCAGCTGCTCCTCCAGATCACGAAGCAGCGCGAGCTGCCTGGATGTGCTGTCGAATAGATCCTGGCGAATCGCCAGCTCGCCGATCAGCAGGTGCGACGGATCGAGTGAGAGCTTCGCGCGCTCCAGCTCGAGGAGGCTCCTCGCAATCAGCCCCGCCGCGGAAAGAAGGAGGAGCGCGAGCGCCACCTGCCCGGCCGCCAGCGCTTCGGCGAGAAGGCGCGAGCGCCGGCTCGCGCTGTGTCTTTCGCCCGAACGCAGTACCTCCTGTGCCTGCACGCGCGTGAAGGTAAGTGCGGGACCGAAGGAGAAGAGCAGCGTTGCGAGTACGGTTATCCCGATAGCTCCCGCGAGCGCGCCCGCATTCAGCTCGATCTCGCCGAGCCGCGGAAGTCCGGACGGCGCGAAGACCACGAAGCCGCGCACTGCCACCGCTGCCACGGCGACTCCGAGCACGCCACCCAACACCCCTAGCACCGAGCTCTCGGTGAGCAGAAACGCTGCGATCCGCCCCCGCCCCGCTCCGAGCGCCGAGCGCACCGCGATCTCACGCGTCCGAGCGATGCCTCGTACGAGGAGCAGGTTAGCGACGTTGATGCACGTGATGAGGAGGAGAAGCGCCGCCGCGGCGGCAAACGCGAAGAGCGCCGGTCGCGTATCGCCGAGCACTTCGTTCGGGAGTGTGTGCGCTACACCGCGCAGCTCATGCTGCCACGGTTGCGCTTCCGCGCGAGAGAAAAAGCGGGTCAGCTCGTCGCGCGCAGTCGCGATGGTGGCGCCCGGAGCGAGCCGCCCGACCACGTCGAGCGCTATCTGGCTTCGGTCGGTTGGGCTCGTGGAGGGGAGCACCGCCGTCCAGAAGTCGGTTCCGCGTGGATAATCGAGGCCCCGCGGCATGACTCCGACGATCGTGTACTTCAGCCCATCGGCGTAGCTCGCGATCTCCCTCCCGAGCACGTCAGGATCGCCGCCGAAGCGGCGCTGCCAGGCGGGGTAGCTCAGCACCGCCGCCGGCGCCGCTCCGCTCACATCGTCGTCGTTCTCGAGCGCGCGTCCCAGCAGGGGCCGCGTCCCGAGCACGTCGAAGAATCCTCCCGACACCATCGACCTGCGCAGTCGCTCGATGCGATCGCCCCCGTGCACCGGAATCGCCGCGGCGCCGTAGTACGAGAAAAATGCCACGCTCTCGAGCGAGCGACTCTGACGAGCCAGCTCGCGGGCCTCGTCCAGGCCGAACGGGTAGTTCTCGAACTTCCCGCCCGGCATCTCTCCCCAGAGGAGCACGATGCGCCCCTGGTCGCGCACGGGGAGGTCGCGCAGCAGGAGCGCGTTCGCGACCGTGAACACGGCCGTGGCGAGTCCGATTCCCAAAGCGAGCGTGAGCACCGCGCTCAGAGTGAACCCTGGCGCGCGCGACAGACTCCTACGTGCCAGTCGCAGGTTCTGGAGCAACGCTTCCACTTGATGTCTCCGCTCTCGAATGGATGGCGACGAATGCGATGCAGACGACCGCAGGCCGCTCGCCGATCGCGCGCGCTACAACTCCCACCCTCCGCGATACTCGCGCGTGAGGTACGCGTTCGCTTCGGGCACGTTCTTCACCTTCATCGCGGCGCCGTCGTAGAGTAGCTGCCTCCCCTGCCCCGCCTTCAACGCCACCACGCCGAGGAGCATCGTCTCGGTGAGCCGCGCCGCGTAGTCGAAGGGCGCGCTCGCCGTCCCGGCCCCCTTGCACGCCTGCGCCCAGTTGATCTCGTGCGGCACCTCGATGCGCGGAAGCTTCTTCGGCACCGACTCGGCTGCGGCCGCGAGCGAATCCGGGTACACCTTGGGATTGTCGCCGTACGTCTCGTAGGTGAGCCATCCCTTCTCGCCAATGAAGATTCCGCCGCCACCGTCGCCGCCCGGACGCGGGATTTCGGGAGCCACGAACGGAGTGAGGCCGCCGTCGTACCAGGTGAGCGTGACGGGCGGCATGCTCCCGCGCGCGGCGAACTCGTAGCGCGTCGTCATCGCCAGCGGATACGATCCCGGGGCCGACGCCGGCGAGCCCCACGGCGTGGATGTCGAGATGATGGACGTGGGGAAATCGAGATCGAGCGCCCAGAAGGCCTGGTCGATCAGATGCGCGCCCATGTCACCGATCGCGCTCACGCCGAAGTCCACCCAACCACGCCAGCTGAACGGGTGGTACACGGGGTGGTACGGGACGTCCTTCACCGCGCCGAGGAAGAGCTCCCAGTTCAGACCCGATGGAGGCGTGCTCGGATCCTCGGCCATCGCCGCGAGGATCGCGCTGTCCACCGTGCGCATGCTCCAGCGGCGCGGCGGCTTCGGCGCGGCGTCCACGCTGCTGTCGCTCGCAGCGGTGCTCGCTGCCTGCGGCTTCCCGGAGCCGGGACGCGGGATCCCCTGCGCCCAGTAGCGCTGCGGCCTGTCGGTCCAGATGTGCACTTCGCGCACGGGGCCTATCACTCCAGCGCGGATCAGCTCGACTATGCGCCGCGTCCCCTCGTGCGAGTGACCCTGATTCCCCATCTGCGTCACCACGCCCGTCTCCTTCGCGGTGCCGGCCAGCAGTCGCGACTCGTAGACGGTGGCGGTGAGCGGCTTCTGCACGTACACGTGCTTCCCCGCCTTCATCGCCGCATGTGCGATGGTAGCGTGCATGTGGTCGGGCGTGGCCACCACGACCGCGTCGAGATCCTTCTGCCTCGAGAGCATCTCGCGGAAGTCGGCGTACTTCGCGGCCTTCGTGTACGTCTCGCGGATCCGGCGTGCATCGGCCTCATCTTCGGCGGTCTTCCCCTTCCATTTCTCGAAGCGCGCCGCTATGGAGCGTTCCACGTACGGAAAGTCCACGTCGCAGATGGCGACGATGCGCTCGCCGCCCTTCGCGAGCGCGTTCATGTTGTTCATCCCCATCCCACCGACCCCCACGCACCCTATCGCCAGCGTGTCGCTGGGAGCGAGGAAGCCGCGGCCAAGCACGTGGCGCGGGACGATGGTGGGTGCTACGGCGATAGCGGCCGCTGCCTTGGCGGCATCGGCCACGAACTCGCGCCTGCTGATCTGCTTCGAGTCTGAGGGCGCCATGGAAGTTGGGGAAGAGAGTCGAGCGCGTTCCGGTGCGCGCCGTCAGTCGAGTGGTCGGATGCGGATGTTGCGAAGCGAGAGCGCACCGTCGTGATCGCCCTGGATGCCGATGTAGCCGCTGCGCGCGCGGCCGTAGTCCTTCCACTCGGTGAACTTGCTCTTCGCCACGCGCTCCTTCCAATCGGGGCTTCCGAGCTCGAAGTCCACTTGCTTCTTCCCGTTGAGCCAGTGCTCCACGTGCGAGCCGCGGACCACTATTCTCGTGGAGTTCCACTCGCCGGCCGGCTTCACGACCCCCTCTGCCGAGGGATAGATGGCGTACGATGCACCGGCCGCGGTGAGGCGATTCTTCCCATCCGGATGACCGGCATCATCGAGGAGCTGATATTCGGGGCCGCTCCAGTAGATGTGGTCGTACTCCTCGGTGGCTCGATAGAAGATCCCCGCGTTGCCGCCCGACGAGAGCTTCCAGTCCAGCTCCAGCTCGAAGTCGGCGTACGGCTCGCGGGTGATGATATCGCCGGCGCTCTGGGACTTGGTGAGGGTGTCTCCCACCATGTGCCATGCGCTGGGGATGCTGTCGGCGCGGTAGCCGCGCCAGATCTCCGCCAGGTCGGGGCCCATGAGGGAACGCCAGCTCGATGTGTCTGCCGTCATCGTTTCGGAGGCCGCGGCGCCGCTGGTCGGCGCGCAGGCGGGGAGAAGGAGGGCCAGTGCAGCGATCGTGAGCGCCGAGCGCACGGTGCGCGGCGCGGGGGTGCGGTTCATTCGTCAGCTCGCCAAAGGTGTCGGGACACATTATCCGGCCAGGGACGGGCGCACACAAGGGCGGAGGCGGCTCCACGCCGCCCGCGTGCCCACCGCGCTCGTTGTTGATGAGAGCCGCGCTCGCGACCGCGCTGGCTCAGCGGCGCTCGGGTGTCGCTATCGCTGCGGATCAGCCGTGAAAGAGCTTCGTCCGGTCGTCGCGCGCCAGGATGAGGGCGAGGAGGAGCGCCCCGATCGTGATCCCCGCGTCGGCGATGTTGAACACCCAGAATCGATGCGGACCGATGCCGACGTCGATGAAATCGACGACACCGCGCGTGAAACGCAGCCGGTCGAGGAGATTCCCCACGGCGCCGCCGCACACGAGCGCGAGCGCCGTCGCCGCGACCAGCTCCGAGCGCCCGGCGCGCCTGTAGAGGAGCGCCAGGAATACGAGGATTGCCGTCATCGCCGCAATGAGGAGGGGACGCGTCCACGTGCCGAAGTACGGCTGCAGGTCGAAGCCGAAGGCGGTCCCCGGGTTGTAGACGAGAGTGAACTGCAGGAGTGAGCCGAACACTTCGTGCGACGTGTACGACGGACTCAACCTGTCTACCGCGAGCTCCTTCGTCGTGCAGTCGGCGAGGACTAGGAGAGCAGCGAGGGGCCAGAAGATGCGCGACTTCGACATGAGTGAATTATGGCCCGCTGGCAGGCGTCGTGCCACACCACGCCGGATCGCGTTCGAGCCCGCCGTCGGGCTTGCGCGCGGCACCGGAGGTGAAACATGGCGGGCTCGCTGCGCGACGGTTCTTCAACTGGATGGTGCACGCCATCGTCTTCACCGCCGACGCCTGGAGCGAGCACAGCCACTGACGGAGCAGGCAGCCGCCCTTAACACACCGAGCGCTCCCCCGTCTCACCCTCCGTGCCGCCTCCGCCCTGGCGGGCTCGGCACGCTCGACCGCAACGCCGCCGACCAGGTGCGCGTACGGTTGCAACGCCTCGGGCGCACGACGCGCCAGGCGTCCACTTCGGGGAGGGTGTCACGTATGAAGATGCTTCACGTTTCCGCGCTGGGCGCGGCGCTGGTCCTCGCGATTGCACCGATGGCGAACGCACAGGCGGGTGGAGGAATGGGCGGCGGTGGACGCGGCGGCCGGATGATGGCGATGCTCTTCAAGGGGATCGAGCTCACCGACGTCGAGAAGGCGCAGGTCGATTCCATCCAGGCGGCATACCGCGCGAAGATGCCCGCCAGGACGCCCGGTCAGGCGCCCGACCCGTCGGCACGCGCGGCGATGCGTGAGACCATGCAGAAGGAGACCGCCGACCTCCGGAGTGTTCTCACGCCCGACCAGCAGAAGGTGTTCGACAAGAACGTCGAGGATATGCGCAACCGGCAGCGCGACCGCTCCGGAAACTAGTTCACATCCTCGCATCGGCGACGACGCAGATTACACGACGGCAGCGCCGCATCGAGCGGGCTGCCGTCGTCACCGCGCCGCCGCTTCCCTCCACGATTCATTCCGCCAGCCCCCATTCCTCCGTCATCGATGAAGCCGCTCGGTACGCTGCTGCTTCTCCTTCTCGCGCTCGCGCCAGTTTCAGCTCGCGCGCAGGTGGGATCCACCACGGACATCCTCACCGGCGTCGTGATCGGGCCCGACAGCCAGCCCCTCCCCGATGCCACCGTGGAAGCGGTGTCGGTGGAGACCGGCATCTCGCGCACGCACACGACCAACGACAAGGGGCGCTGGACGATCGTCTTTCCCGATGGCGGGGGGAGCTACCGCGTCACCATCAAGCGTCTGGGGATGGCGCCCATCACCGTCGCGATGGCCCGCCAGGGCGACGAGGACCGGCTCGTCGCGAACGTGCAGCTCACTCCCACGGCGGCGCGGCTGCAGGAGGTGGTGGTGCAGGCAAGCCCGCGCGGCGATCCTCGTCGCGGCAGAGAAGCCGGCTCCACGGAGACCGCCTTGAGCCCCGACCAGCTCGCGCGAATGCCGATAGACGCGAGCGACCTCGCCGCACTCGCCACCCTAGCGCCGGGAGTGATCGGCTTCGATGCCACAGACTCCACCGAAAGCGCCTTCTCCGTGCTCGGCCAGGGGCTCGACCAGAACTCCATCACACTCGACGGGCTCACCTTCGGATCGGGAAGCGTTCCACAGGAAGCGGTGCGGTCGATCCGCGTGATCACCAACAGCTACGATGTGAGCCGCGGGCAGTTCAGCGGCGGACAGGTGGCATCCACCACACGCGGCGGCACGAACTTCGTGCAGGGGTCGTTCAACTATTCGCTCCGCGATCCCGCGCTCGAGGTGACGAACCCGGACGAGAATGGCTTCAGCGGCGGCTACCTGCAGAATCAGCTCAGCGGCGGACTCGGAGGGCCGATCGTTCGCAACAAGCTCTTCGTCTTCGGCAGCGCGCAGCTCCGGAGGAGAGTGGACCAGCTCCGCTCCCTCACCGCGGCGGGAGGGAGCACCCAGAGCCAGCTAGGGGTGTCGCCCGACTCGGTCGCGCGATTCCTGACGGCGCTCGGTGCATACGGGCTCTCGGCCACTTCCCCCGACGTCGATTCCGATCGAACGGGAGACAATCTCAGTGCGCTGGTGCGCTTCGACTACCTCCTGACCGACATGCAAACGCTCACGATCCGCGGCGACTACCGCTGGCAGGGTCAGGACCCGAGCCGCGTGGGCACCTTCGCGCTCGCGCAGACGGGAGGGAACACGAAAAGCTGGAGCGGCGGGATCATGACGACGCTGACCTCGCACTTCGAGAGCGGCTTCGTCAACGAGCTCCGCGCCTATCTCTCACGCAGCAAGCGCAGCTCGGCTCCCTACCTCGCGCTCCCGCAGGGGCGCGTGCTCACCACGTCGGAGCTCGCGGACGGAACCAGCGGTACGGCCACGCTCTCCTTCGGCGGCAACTCGGGAATGCCGCAGTCCAGCAATGAGCATGGCCTCGAGCTCACCGACGAGCTCTCCTGGCTCGCCGGCAACGGACATCGCTTCCGACTCGGCGGTTTGTACGACAGCGACCGGCTCGTGCAGGATCAGACGTCCAATCGCTACGGCACCTTCTACTTCAATTCGCTCGCGGATCTGGACTCGCTGAAGCCTGCGTCCTTCACGCGCACGCTGGCGCCGCGGCTGCGCGAGGGCACGTCGCGCAGCGGCGCCATCTATCTGGGCGATACATGGCGGCGCTCCGCGTCACTGCAGCTCACCTACGGCCTGCGACTGGAGGCGTCGAGCTTCAGCGGGGCGCCCGCGTACAATTCCGCGGTGGACTCGCTCTTCGGCTATCGCACCGATCGCTTCCCGTCGGAGGTTCACCTGAGCCCTCGCATCGGCTTCACCTGGACCATCGGCGCCGTGGACCGACTGCAGGGAGGGCCAGCTTCAGCCGGAGGCGGATTTGCTGGAGGCAGAGGTATGGGGCGCTTCGGCGGCTTCGGTCAGGGCGGCGCGAACGTGATTCGTGGTGGCGTGGGCGACTTTCGCGGCAACGTCTCCACCGCCCTCTACTCGATGGCGCAGGGAGCGACCGGGCTCCTCGACACGCAGGCGCGACTCGATTGCGTGGGAGATGCAGTGCCCATTCCCGACTTCCTTGCCTACGCCGAGAGCGTGGACAACATCCCGACCGAGTGCGTTTCAGGAAGCGGACCGCTACCGCCATCGTTCACACCGCTCGCCAACGTGACCGTCTTCGACCGCAGCTTCGGGGCGCCGCGCACGCGCCGCGCATCGCTCGGCTACCAGCGGCGCCTCTTCGGCCGCTACACGTTGAGCATCGACGGAACCTACGCCCGCGGCGTCAACCAGCCAGGGCGAACCGACCTCAATCTGGACGCCGCTCCGCGCTTCACGCTCGCCGGCGAGGGGAACCGCCCCGTCTTCGTGCAGCCCTCCGCGATCGTCCCCGCGACAGGGGCGATCTCCATTGCCGCATCGCGACTCCATCCCGAGTACGGGCAGGTGATGCGTCTGGACTCGCGGCTCGCGTCGGAGACCGAGCAGCTCTCGCTGAGCCTCAACGGCTTCACCATGCGCGGGCTCATCTTCCGCGCATCGTACACGCTCTCGCACTCGCGCGACCAGTCGTCGTTCGGCGAGACCGCCGGGAATCCGAACGTGGCGACCTGGGGGCCGAGTGACCTGCAAAGGAAGCACTCGATCGTGGCGACGGTCACCTATCCGATAGTTCCATCGCTCGAGCTGACGCTCATCGGACGGCTGATGAGCGGCGCTCCGTACACGCCGATTATGGGGGGCGATGTGAATGGCGACGGCTCGCGCAACGACCGCGCCTTCATCTACGATCCAGGCACCGCTCCCGACACTGCCATCGCCAACGGGATGAGCCGCCTGCTGGCGGCGGCGCCCCCGGTGGCGAAGGCGTGTCTACGATCGCAGATGGGCACGATCGCGTCGCGCAACAGCTGCACCGGTCCGTGGCAGGAGACGCTCGACATGCAGGTGAATGTTCGCCCCTCCTTCCTGCGCCTCGACCGCCGGCTCACGCTCTCCGTCTCCACCGTGAACATGCTCGGCGGACTCGACCAGCTCTTCCACGGCGCCGACGATCTACACGGCTGGGGACAGCGCCTCCGCCCCGACCCGACGCTGATGTCCGTGGTCGGCTTCGACGAGGCCGAGAACCGATTCCTCTATCGGATCAACGATCGCTTCGGCAACACTCGCGGCTCGGCAAACGCTTTCCGCGCGCCCTTCCAGCTCGCGATCCAGGCCCGCTTCGCCGTCGGCCCCGATCCCGCTCGCAGCCGGCTGCAGGCCGCGTTCGGGCGGGGCGGGGGCGGGGGGGCGAGCGATTTCTTCTCGCGCATTGACCGGTTGATGCCGAATCCGGTGAAGGCGATCATCGCGCTGCGCGACACGCTGCAACTGACGAACGATCAGATCGTGAAGCTGCAGCCGCTCTCCGACTCGCTGGATGCGAAGAACTCCGTGCTGGCGGACTCGGTGCGCGTCCTGGTGGAGAAGGCAGGCAACGGCGCCAACCCGCGAGAGCTCTTCACGCAGCTCTCACCCAAGCTGAACGAGATCCGCGGCAACAACGCCAGCGCGCTCGCCGAAGCGCACGGAGTACTCACGGAAGATCAATGGGAGAAGGTGCCCGACTCGATCAAGAACCCGCGTAGTGGAATGGGCCAGCGCCGCGGTGGAGCACGGCGCGAGCCCTGATCGGCACCGCGCCCCGGACAACCGGGAGCGAGCCGGAGTCGGCGTTGGCCATCGCTACTGGAGCGTACCCTTCTCCAGCAGCGTTCTCGCCACTTCGTCGAAGCGCCGCCACACCGCCTTCGCCAGCGCGCCGCCCACGCTCACGCGGCGAACGCCGAGCGCGGCGAGCTCCGGCACGGTGAGATCCGTGGTGGAGAGGAGCACGTTCACCGGCTTCGGCGCGACAGCCGCCACCACCTCGGCGATCATCGCGCGATCGCGGATCCCCGGGGCGTAGAGACAGTCGGCTCCGGCCTCGGAGTAGGCGCGGAGCCGTTCGATGGTGGGATCCAGCTCCGTACGGCCGATGAGGAAGCCCTCCGAGCGCCCCACGAGCACCACGTTCTGATCGGAGCGGTCCACCGCCTCGCGCGCGGCGCGCATGCGATCGACCGCCAGCTCCATATCATAGAGATCGCGCCCCGTGCGATCCTCGATCGAAACGCCCGCGATCCCGGTATCGACCGCGCGCAGCACGTTGGCTGCCACGCCCTCGGGGTCGTCGGCGAAGCCGGCCTCGAAGTCGGCGTTGACCGGAAGATCGGTGGCTTCGACGAGCATCCTCAGGTGCGCGAGCACTTCGTCGAGCGACATCTCGCCATCCTCGCGGCCCAGCGCCATCGCGGCGCCCGAGCTGGTGGATGCGATCGCCTCGAAGCCGAGCCTTTCCAGTCGCTTCGCCCCGCCAACATCCCACGGGTTGGGGAGGATGAAACAGCCGCTCTCGTGCAGCTTCCTGAAAGCCGCGCGGCGCGCGGCGAGGTCCATCGTCATGTGTTGGTCACCCTGGTGCGAGTTTCCAGCGCAACGCGCGGCGACTGCTGCTCTGTTCCCGGCCGCCTACTACCCATCCGTCGCTACTCTCCCGACCTACCTCGTGTCAGCGGGCGACGGGAATTCGCGATGCTCGCGCACACGGCGCGCCTGCGCGAGGTGCCGGGCGATGTGCACGACCTGGAGCTCCAGCGCCTCGCCGAGGTTGAGGCGCAGGAGCGGTATCGCGGGCGAGCTCACCTTCGCACGAACGATGTCGGCGCGCGCCGCGCGCTCGAGCAATCCATCCAGCTCTCCAATCGATGCGACGAGCCGCTCCGCGGATCCCGGCGGCGGGTCGCTGGCCGGACGAAACGGGGCCGGTGCCTTGAAGCGTCTGCGGCCGGTGGTGTCGCGCATGGAATCGACGAACTTCCTCCCGATCCATGTCGGTCGATAGGGAGTATCGCTCGCGCTCGTCGCCGGGTGGCGATCGATGGCGGCCACGATCCGCGGGTGGTACGACGATGCGGTGACCGCGAGATGCTCGAAGCACTGCGCCATGCTCCAGCGCCCGGGCTCCGGCTTCCAGGCGAGGAGCTCCTCACCGATTCCGTCGGTGAGCTGACGGACTTCCCCGATGTACGGTCGAGTCTTTGCGCGAAGCGACGCGAGATGCTGGCCCGAAGTGATCATGGCTGCGCTACCCCGAAAACTACGTTGGTCACTCCATGAAGCGCCGGTACACGCGCTCCACTTCCGGCGTGAAGCATGCGAATATTACCTGCTCCACGCCGGAAGCGGCGGCCGCGTCGCGCACAGCGTTCACCGCGATCGGCGTCGCCAGCTCGAGCGGATACCCGTAAATCCCCGTACTGATCGCGGGGAAAGCGATGCTGCGAACGCCGTTCTCCTGGGCGAGCTCCATCGAGGAGCGGTACGCGGATGCAAGCAGCTCCGCTTCCCTTGCGTCGCCGCCGCGCCATATCGGACCCACTGCGTGGATCACGAACTTCGCCGGCAGGCGGAAGCCCGGCGTGATGCGCGACTCGCCGGTGGGGCAGCGCCCGATCGCGGCGCACGCTCGCGCGAGCTCCGGACCCGCGGCACGATGGATGGCACCGCACACGCCCCCACCCGGCGCCAGCGATTCGTTCGCTGCATTCACGATCGCGTCGGTGGTGAGGGTGGTGATGTCGGCGACTCGCGCTACGAGCTCCATTGGCCTCTTTCGTGATCCGGCGGGATCGAGCCCTCGGCGCGATGCACGTCGAGAGCGATCCAGGCTACGCGCCAGTTTCGCTCTCCCCACTCCGCTCCGCCGCGGCGCTTGCGGCGGCGGCCTTCGCGGTGGAGAGGTAGCCGGGCTTGAGATCGAGCAGATTCGCGATCTTCCGCGTGAGGTACTGCTCGTGCTCGGAGATCTTGCCGTCGGCGAGCACCAGCCCCCACATCACCTCCGCCAGCGTCATCTTCTGACCGAGATCGTAGCTCTTCTTCACGACCGAGGTGAATCTGTACTGGTCGATCGCTTCGCGTCGCTCCTCCTCCGCGAGCTCGAGCAGCCGCCGCCCGCCCTCGGGTGGAAGGTCGAAGTGGCGCTCCAGTGCCCCCTCGAGATGCCTCTTCTCCTCGGCAGAGAACTCCCCGTCCGCGTGCGCCACCTGCAGGAGGAGAGCGCACGCGGCCAAGTGAACCGGGTCCACATCCGACGGTGCTCCCTCGTTCGCGTCGGCTGCCGCGGAGCCGGAGTGGAAGAGCTTCCTGATGGAATCGAGAAACATCACGTCCTGCCGGAAAGCGCAGCGGTGAGATGACCGATCGAGAAGTGCGGGCTCGGCATCCGCACTACTGCTTCGTCATCGTCAGCCCGCTCACCGTTCCTTCAGTGTTGTGCGCGAAGCGGATTCCGTACACGCCATCGGTAGAGGAAAGCTTTCCGTCGGTGACGACCTCCGACTTGTCGTACGTCGCGACCACCGTCCCGTTGATTGTACAGCTCACCTTGTCTCCCTTCACGGAGAGCGCGATCTCCTGCGTCACCGGCTCACCCTTCGCCGCCGCCTTGTGCACGGCGGCGTTCTGCTCGCCGCGCCGGCCGTTCATCTGGAAGGGCTCGGGGCCGAAGCCACGGACTATGAAGGAACCGTTCCCGTATGCGGCGCAGTAGAGGTAGCTCTGCTGGTCCGTGCCCATCTCGTTGCCGGCGATGAAGACGCCGTAGGGATGCGGGTGGTCGTTCAGGTTCATGTACTTCGGCTCGGTGAAGGTGGCCTTCACCGTGTAGTCGCCGCTCGCGGTGTTCGAGGGGTTCCAGTAGGTCACCGCCGGGCCGGTGGTGACGTGCAGATCCTTCCCTGCCGCGGCGAGCTTCGCGTCGTTCACCGACTGTCCACGCGAGGCGGCCCTCGCGTCTACTTCTCCCTTCCAGCCAGGAACCGAGATCCCGCCGCCCGCCACGCTGCGTTCGGCTTCCTGGGCACGCACCGCGCTCGAGCTCGTGGAGATAGCGAGAGCGGCGAGCACGGCAGCGGAGACATGAATACAGCGCATGGTAGACCTCCGATTACGGGTGAATCATCGGGCTCATGATAACATGCGGGGAGCGCAGTATGCCAGCGACTGCGAAGCTCGGTACTGGCGAGCGCGGCGGTACCGCTGCTGCATCGTGCTGGATGTTCGCCTAGGCCGCGTGCGAGCTCAGAGGTTCTCCTGGATGAAGCGAGGACTCAGGTGCACATCGAGCTGCACGAGCGGAGCATCACCGATACAGCGGAAGCTGTGTATCTCTCCCGCCTTGATCACCAGGATGTCGCCAGCGCCGGCCTCGAACTCCTCATCATTGACCTTGTACAACCCGCGCCCCGACTGGATGAACTGAACTTCGTCGTATGGATGCCGGTGCGGCCCCGGACCGCTTCCGGGCTTGCCGTCGAACAGAAAAGCCGACACGCCCACGTCGCCCTGATCGGCGCCCACGAAATTGTACGAGCTCCCTCGGAGCGGAAGCTCCTCCTGCCTGATACGATGCATCTTTTCGAGTGGTTGGTCTGCGTTGCGCCACGCGGACTGGTTAGCGCTCCTTTACCTTCGCGAATACCATGACGCCGTCCGGACACTCGCCAGGCTCGGATGTGCATGTGAGCCGAAGGCGCCCATCCACGAGCCGTCCCTGCATCCTCAGCTCGTTCCGCGTGAATCCCGTGGCCTTCATCTTCTTCGCATCGCGGAGACTCCCGGGCCGCTTCTCGTACAGCGACCGCGCCGGTACCACGAACGACAGCACGCTATCACGCTGCGTGAGCTTCGTCACCGAGGTCGCAGTGTAGTAAAGCCCTTCGTCGCCCATTCGTTCCAGGCCGAAGTAGGTACCGTCCACCGAACGGCCAGACCGCGCGAACACGAGCCGTTCGCCCTCGCTGTCGAAGCCGGTGATGGAGCCGGGATTCACCTGACGATACTCCCACTTCCCGATGAATCGACTCCAGCGATCGGCGGCATCGGCGGAGGAGCACGAGAGTAATGTCAGCGCGGCGAGCAGCACGAGGGAGATTCGAGTCATCACGATGGGCGGCGTGGTGGAAGAGGAACGGCTCTCGCGCGTCACTTGGCCGTCGCGGCAATATCCCCTGATGCTCCCTGTGCGCGCTAATGGTCGAACGCGCTCAGAAAGCGATGCGGCTCGTCCAGATACAAACCGATTCGCCGAACTGGCCTGTGTATCCCACCCGGTAGCCGCACCTGCGCCGGCGCTGCGAGAGTCAGGAGGATGTTCGGTGTGCTCGGTTTCATCAGGTTGATATACCCTTCCGCCATCGGCGTTCCAAGCGCGGGCACGTCGCGCCAGCCCGCCTGCGCGACGCTCGCTATGTCGCCGCGCGCGATCCGGGCCGCGAAGCGATACCCGACACGCAGATCCAGTGCGTCGGCACTCAACCGTACTGCGCCGCGTCCCGCGGCACGGTAGTCGGCCGCGAGCCACAACAGCGTCGCGATGCTCGCAATGGTGAGCGTCCACGCAACTACCGGATGGCTCTCGGCGAGCCATAGATGGAATGCCGCTGTCTCTACGAGCAGCGCGACGCCCAGCCCGAACAACAGCCCGCCGGACCGCGCCGAACGATAGGTGAAGTCCTGCACCACGTTCGTTGTCAATGGGATCTGGCGGTACTCAGTTCCCACCGGTGAGCTTCGCGCGAACGCGCGCGAACGCCTGCATCACAGCGTCGGGGACGAGAAGAGTGTCGGCGATCTCCGCTATCTCCTCGGCCTGGCTCCACGCAGCCTCGAGCGCCTCGAGCTCGCCCTGCAGCGCGAGCCGTTCGGCATCTTCGTGCACCGCCATCTCGAGTGCGAGCCGCTCGAGCCCTGCCAGGCTCAGCGCGCCGTACCGATCTCGGAGGAAGGTTTCGCCCGTCCGCCAGCGCTCCTCGCGCAGCCGGATCGTCTTCCGCACGAACTCGGCCGCGTCTCCGGCGGAGGTGATCATGTCGGCAGCATCTCGCACATCGGTCGAAGAGCCGCCGTGGGCGTTCATGAGCGCGAGGAACTGTCCGGCCGTCTGCATCGCCTGCTGCCCACTCAGGTCCACCGTCCCACGGTCGTGGGCCACGCGCAGCACCCAACCGCCGCCCCCATAGCGCTCGATGAACTCGATGCGCGAGAGGTGCTTCGCGCGCACCTGCTCGAGCTTCCCATCCGTAGCGCGGACGCGCGCCACGACACGGTCGTACTCGTAGTGCTCGAGCGCGTTGGAGAGACGCGAGTAGAGTGGCGGACCATAGAGCCCCTCGGTGACCACCGCGACGCCCACCACAGCGAGGCCACCGGCCGCGAGCGTCAGACTTCCCACCGCAGCGGCGAGCGCCGTCTTCCCGGTGGCGCGGAGTCGCCGAGCGCGCAGCCGCTCGCCGTAGCGCCACGCCGCGAACTCGGGGCGCAGCGGCTTCCCCACGCGTACGAGGTCGAGTCCCTCGCGCAGGGTGGCGAGTCCGATGTTGTCGGTGGAAACCCGCAGCGGCGTCGCACGGAAGGCGCGCTCGCACTCCTCGATCGCCTCCCAGCGCTCCTCTATCGGCGCGAGGTTCCAGTTCCGGCAGTGCATGCAGATTGCCCACAGCCGCCCCTTGCCCGAGTCGAACGCCAGCCGGCGGCCGACCGGAAAGTGCTCGACGATCTCGTTGGCGCCGAGCTGCGCGTGACAGAAGAGGCAGGTGGAATACACGGAACGTGTCTCGAGTCGTGGGACCAGCCGTCGACATCGCCATGATGCTCCCGCCGGACAGCGACCGCAAGTGATGTTCCCACTCTCGCCCGGGGCGATGCAACGGCCGTGCTCGCTCGAGCGATCGGCAGGCTGCGGCCCGACTCACCGGTCACCGCTCTTCACCGGTCACCGCTCTATCGAACCGTTCTATCGAACCGTTCTATCGAACCGTTCTATCGAACCGCTCTCCCGATTGGCCCTGTAGTGACTCGCGCCCTCACCGTGCCCCGGTCGACTCGTGTGCGTAGATGATGCGCCACCCATCGGTCCGCTTCTGCCAGATGGCCGAGATGGCGACGCGACCGTCGCGCGTGGAGCCATCGTCGGCGGACCGGTGCGACGACAGGAAGTACGTCTGCACTACCAGGCCGGGTGCGAGCATCCGATAGATCGGCTCCCCCTCCACCCGGTACACGACGTCCGTCTTCCCGCCCCGCCACCACTTCGTCTGCTCTTCGTGGAGCGCGGAGTAGCCGCGAATCGCCTGATCGTTGATGACGAACAGCAGCGTCGAGTCACGCACGTACGTCGCGAGGTGCCCGTCCACGTCGTGCGCGTTTGCCGTCGACTGCATCCGCTCGAAGAGCGGAGTGATCTCCGAGCGTGCCTCGGCCAGTGATTCGGTCGCGCGAGCGTCGCCGGCGCGCGGACTCTGGACGCCGGTGGAGCACGCCGTGATGGCCAGCATCATTCCGAGAATCGTGGCGTTCCGCTTCTTCATGCGAGTCGATCCTCCCGGTCCATGACCCACGCAGCTGACTGCAACCAGTGCGAGATTATGGCAACTCGGTGATCGTCACGCCAGACGCCGGCCCCGGCGCATTTCGTCCAGCTACGAGCTCCCGAGCACCCGCGCCGGGTCCGTCCGCCCGGCCCGCCGCGCCGGCTCCACACTCGCAACCACCGCGACCACCCCAGTGACCAGCACCACCGTCGCGAAGGTCAGCGGATCGGTGGGTGTGACACCTTGCAGCAGCGACTCCATCGTGCGAGTGAGGAGCAGCGAGATCACGATCCCTGCCGCCAGTCCCACTAGCGCCTGCCGCACCCCCGCGCGGATGCTCAGACGAACCAGCTCTCCCGGCGTGGCGCCGAGCGCCGCCCGTATTCCGAACTCGTGCGAGCGCGAAGCGACGACCTGCGCCACGATGCCGAAGATCCCTATCGCGGAAAGCGCGAGCGCGAGGGCACCGAACAGCCCGAGCGCCTCCATCGCGAAGCGCGGACCGCTGATCGACGAATTCACGATCTCGCGCATCGCCCGCACCTCGGAGATCGGAAGCCGTGGGTCGAGCTTGCGCACCACCGAGCGCACAGGTGCGGCGAGTGCCGCCGGATCACCATCGGTACGAACGACCAGACTCATGCTCCTTCGCGTGCTCCCCGGAGCGCGCGCGAACTGAGCGAGGGTGACGTAGAACTCCGGCTTCACCTTCCCCACGAGCGCGTTGTGGTGGACGTCATCCACTACCCCGACGATCGTGTAAAATTGCGTGCTGTCGCTCCCGCTGATGCGCACGCGAGTGCCGACGGCGCGACGGCCCGCGATGTACTGCTGTACGAACGCGCGGTTGACGATCATCGAGAGCGCGCCGTTCATGTCATCGCGTGCGTCGAAGCGGCGTCCATCGCGCAGCGCGAGCCCCATCGCTTCGAAGTAGCCCGGCGTGACGACCTGCCAGTCGCCAGGCGTGCCCTGGTTGGGTGGCGGCGAGTAGCCCTCCACTTGCAACCCCCAATCTCCCATTTCGGTGGCGAGCGGCAGGAGCCGCACTGCTCCAACCTGCTCTACCCCCGGCACCGCGGCCACGCGACGCTGCAGCTCGTCCCAGAAGGTAGCCACGCTCACCGAATCGGAATACCAGGTGGACGGCGTGGAGAGGCGCATCGTCAGCACATGGTCGGCGCGGAAGCCGGCGTCGATCGCCAGCAGGTTGCGGACGCTGCGGATCATGAGCCCCGCGGCCGTGACCAGCACCACCGCGAGCGCGACCTCGGTAGCCACGAGCGCCTGGCGCCACCGGAGTCGCGCGCCGCCGCTCGACACCCCGCGACCGCCCTCCTTCAGCTCATCCGAAGGCGTGATGTGCGTCGCCTGCATCGCGGGCAGCAGCCCGGCCAGTACCGCCGCAGCGATTCCAGCCACGAGTGCGAACCCCAGCACGCTCCAATCGATCGTGGTGTCGGCCACGCGCGCCAGGTCGGCCGGAGCGCTGGCCCGCACGAGCCGCACGCCGAGGAAGGCGAGTCCCACACCGAGCGTAGCGCCCATCGCCGCGAGCACCGCGCTCTCGGCCAGCAGGAGGCGCTGCAAGCGGTGCGATCCCGCGCCGAGCGCAACGCGCACCGCGAGCTCGCGACGACGCGACTCGCCGCGCACGAGGAGCAGTCCGGCCACGTTCGCGCACGCGATGAGCATCACGAATCCCACCGCGCCGAAGACCACGAGCAGCACCGGACGTACGCGTCCGGTGATCTGCTCCTCCATCGGCACTGCGTACGCGTGAAAGCCGACGTCCGACATGTACCCCCACTTCTCGAGCTCGGCCACGAGCGAGCGGAGTTGCGCATTGGCAGTCGCGGCGGTTGCACCCGGTCTGAGCCGCGCCACGGCATTGTAACCATGATTGGCGCCGCCCCTCGGGAACTCCGGTCCGGGCAGCGCACCGTTCTGCGCGGCATCGGTCGCGAGCGGGAACCACGCCTCCGTGCGGCCGCTCGCACCGAAGTCCAGAGGAAGGCGGAAGTCGGCTGGCATGACGCCGACCACCGTCGTCGCCTGCCCCGAGATCCGGATCTGGCGCCCCACCACCGATGGGTCGCCGCCGAAGCGTCGTTGCCAGAGTCCGTAGCCGAGGATCACCACGTTCGGTCCGTTCGGTCGGTCCTCCTCCGCGGTGAAGCCCCGCCCGAGGATCGGCTGTACGCCGAGTATGGGGAAGACGTTCGCCTGCACCTGGGCGGTGCGGACGCGCTCCGGCTCGTCGCCGTCGATGTTCGCCGATCCGTCGGCGAAGAGACCGATGTCCGCGAATGCACGGATGCGCGCTCTCCACCCCTCCCATTCGTCGTACGAGAGCCATGTCTGGTCGAAACCCCTCCACGCACTCCACACCATCACGAGGCTCTCGGGATGAGCGTATGGCAGCGGCGTGAGGAGCACCTGCTTCACCACGCCGAACAGCGTGGTGGTGGCGCCGATGCCCAGCGCGAGCGTGATGGTCGCGATGGCGGTGAACCCCGGTCGGCGGCGGAGCGATCGAGCCGCGAAGCGTACGTCGCTCCAGCCATCCCGCAGCCAGCTCGCCCCGCGTTCGTCGCGCACCTCGTCCTTGTGGCGCTCCACTCCGCCGAAGGCGCGCACGGCACGCCGGCCTGCTTCGCCGCTATCGAGGCCGGAGTCGACCAGCCGCCGCGTCTCCATCTCGATGTGGAACGCGATCTCCTCCTCCATCTCCCGTTCCTGCCGGCGGCGGCCGAACAGCGCGCCGAGCGACGACACGATCTCGTGATACCAGGCCATGTCAGCCCCCTTGGAGTGCGTAGCGGAGTACGCGATTTACGGCGCCGGACGCCCGCTCCCAGTCCGCGATCTCCTCCTCGAGCTGCTTGCGCCCCTCTCGCGTGATGCTGTAGTAGCGCGCGCGGCGATTGTTCTCCGTCGCGCGCCACTCGGCGCGGATCCACCCGCGCCGCAGCATCCGTTGCAGCGCCGGATACAGCGAGCCCTGGTTGACGTCGAAGACGTCGCCGGAGATCCGTCGGAGCTCGAGCGAGAGCCCCCAGCCGTGCATCGGTTCGGCGGCCAGGAGCTTCAGGGCGAGCATCTCCAGGGTGCCCTGGAGGACTTCCGAGCGCTGGTTGGGTCGAGGACGAGTAGCCATGTTCCTTTAGACGGCCAAAAGGACGAGAGAGTTTCAATCCTGGTTGCGGGGCCTCGGATGCACGAAAGCCGAGTCCGGCGAACGTGGAGCACGCCGGCCTCGGCTGCCACAAGTGCGATTGGACCTTCGCCATTCTCTGGCGGGCGGCCGCGCCCAGTCTACATCACGGTGTCCGCGCCGGCGGCTCTGTGCGCCGCTCTGCGATCATCCCCACGACGCGGATGCCGCTCGCTCCGGCTTCGGTGAGCGCATCCTGCACCTCGGCGTACTGGAGGCCCTTGTCGGCCTTCAGGAACAGAACCCGATCGTCTGCACGCTGGGAAAGAGCACGCAGCCGCTGCGAGAGCAGCGATGCCGGGACGAGCTGTCTATCGAGGTAGTAGCGACCCTGATCGTCGATCCCCAGCACATGGTCTGTCGGCTCTTCCGGGTGCGACTTCACGTTCGTTGCATCCGGTGGCACGGCACGAAAGCCGGTAACGAGGAGCGGCGTGACGACCATGAAGATGATGAGCAGCACCAGCATGACGTCGATCATCGGCGTCACGTTCGGCTCCGTCCGGACTTCGAGGCTCGCGGTCGTGTGCATCCGGGACCTCCACGGTGAGGGTTTCGCCCCAATGTGGATCCCTCGCGTGAGATGCGGGTGGAGTCCGGATTAACTTCTCGTGAACGGTGGGTGAGGAATCGCCGCTGACGTTCAGTGTTCGCAACCGTCTCGCACACCGAGATGCCACCGCCGAGGGTTGGCTGCGCCAGTGTGGAGTCGGCTTCCACAGTCGATCAGGAGCAGCCCTCCACCCATTCGACATACGGCCGCAGTCCGGCACGGTACGTCGTTACGTGCTGGCCATCGGTCTCGAACACCAGTCGGTGCAGCGTGTCATCCGCTGCGGTGACGATCAGGTAGTGCCCCTCAGGGCCGGTGTACTTGTGCGGCTGCACGAGTACGTGCCCGGCATGCCGCGCGAGAACGGCGCTCTCGCTGTCACCAACGCGATCGCCCCACGTCGTCGCGACGGGAAGCGAATCGACATCGACGCGCACGACGGTGTCATTGACGACCATCAGGCGAGCCGCGCGCACGGAAGGACCGTCCGGAATCCCCATGTACGCACACTCTTCGGGAGCCGGACCTTGCCCCTCGTTTGGCGGTACGCCCAGCGCGTCGAGCACCGCGGTGCGCGTACTACCCATCTGGATCGGACCGTACGCCGAGAGACCTACAGTCCACGGCGTCGTGTCGGTCGCAGCAGGACGTGCGGTGCTGGCCGTGTCGGGGCCATGATCGGCCTGATTGCCGCTGCATGCGGCGAAGAGGAATACGGTGAGAAATAGGACTGATCTCGGCACTGACGACTCCGGATTTCGAAAATGACGGCGGTGCATCTGGCCAAAGCTATCACTGATCCGCACCATCGATCACCGTTCGGTGGAGTGAAAGCCCCCAACGCGGGACACGCGCCGCGTACGATGTCCACTCCTCGCCATGGTGCTCGGCCAGCCACGGCTCCTCTCCCCAGATCACTCGCAGGTGAAACGCGACGGCGATGGCGCCCGCATACGGCCAGAGCACGAATGACGGCAAAGTCAGCGCCCAGCCAATCAGGATGAGGACGAGCGCGATGTACATCGGATTTCGACTGAAACGATACAGGCCGATGAACCGTCCAGTGGCTCGCTCCTCGACAGCCCAGAGCCCGAAGCCGCGCAGCACCCAATGCCCCGCGAAAGTCGCCATCTGACGCCAGGCTTCGGAACGAGCCACCGGTAGCGCGACGAAGCATCTGCGCTCATCGTTCGTCGTCATGCCCTCTCGAAGCTTGATCGCACTCCTGCCGATGCTGGCCGCCTGCGCGTCGTCCGCGCACCCAGCCAGACAATCCAGCGCGACCGACCTGCCCGCGACGGAAGCTGCGCTGGAGTCGCGGACCGTGCACGCGCTGTCGAACCCGATCCTCTCCGACGGGCACGACTACACGAGCGACCCGGCACCGCTCGTGGTCGATGGTAATCTCTACATCCTCACCGGACGCGACACTGCGGGCCCCGCAGTGAACGACTTCAAGATGCCCGAATGGCAGATGCTGGTCACCACTAACGACCCGATGGAAGGACGTTGGACGCATTACCCGCATTTCCTGCGACCCGAAAAGGTCTTCAGGTGGGCTGCTCCAGGTAGAGCCTACGCCGCGCAGATCGTGCGGGGGCCGAGCGGCAAGTTCTATCTGTACGCGCCGGTCGTCTACGCCGCCGCGACCACCAGAGACAAGTTCGCGATCGGAGTGGCGGTCGCCGATACGCCGCTCGGCCCCTGGGTGGACGCGCATCCGGAGGGCCCCGTCGTCTCCCAGGCGTATCCTGTACCCAACGACATCCAGAACATCGACCCGACGGTGCTCGTCGACGACGACGGGCGCATCTACCTCTACTGGGGAACCTTCGGACGCCTGAAAGGGGTGGAGCTCGAGCGAGACATGGTGACGTTCAAGGGCACTCCGGTGGATGTGCGGACGCTGGATGGCTTCTTCGAGGTGCCGTGGCTCTTCAAGCGCAACGGCATCTACTATCTGGCGTACGCGGCCAACACCGCCGGCCCCGCATCGGAGTGTACCGAGGCGATCTACGATGCGTGCATCGCATACGGCACGTCGTCCTCACCGCTCGGTCCGTGGACCTACCGCGGCGTGATCCTCGATCCGGTGTCGTCGACCACTTCGCATCCTGGAATCATAGAGTACATGGGGAGGTGGTACATCGCGTATCACACCGCCGACGCGACGACGGCGGACACTTTCGTCGCTCGGTCGCTATCGACAGGGTCGAGTGGGACGACGGCGTCACTCCGGCGCGAATCAGAAAGGTCGTATCGACCGGCGGCGCTCCCGTCGACAGTGCACCGACCGCCAACATCGCCTCGCACGCGCGCATCACGGCATCGAACGTCCCGGTGCCCGTACGCTACTGGCTGCGCGCGGTGAACGACGGCAAGGTGCGCGCGGCACCGTTGCCACCCGACATGTGGGCCACCTGGTCGCGCGACAACCCGCCACGACAGTGGATCATGTACCAGTGGGAGCAGCCGGAGACACTTACCGGATCCAGTCTCTATTTCTGGGGCGATCATCCCGCGGGATCCGGTGTCGGCGTCGCACCGCCGAAGGATCGGGACTCGTTCGTCGCGCCGGTCCAGCGTGAATCCGAGCGCTGTATGGTGTCGGCATGGAGATCGGTGTCACGGGGCCAGGACCTCGCACGCCTCGAGTGGATTGCCGTCCGGGTCGGCGAAGCGGAAGTACCGCACGCCGGGCCCTTCGGTGAGCGGCCCAGCCGCGACGCCCCGCGCGGACAGGTGGGCGTGTGCCGTCGCCGCGTCAGCGACGCCGAAGATCGGGTAGGTGCTGGACGGCGCCACCTCCTCGCCATCGCGCACCGCCCAGAGTGTCAGACTGGCGCCGCCGTCGAGGCCGAGCACGGCTAGCCCCTGTGTGACATCCTCGTAGACGGCGTGGAGGCCGAGGGTCGTTGCGTACCACTGCTGCGTGGCGGGAAGATCGCGGACGCGCAGTATGACGGTGTCGAGACGGGAGAACATGAATCGTACGACGGGAGGGAGACGGGAATTCGGTGGCCCGGCCGGCATGGACCCGGGTGGCTAGCGACCACTCGCCTGCGGGAAGATGCCCGCCATCCCGGGACCTCGCCAGCTACTCGAGAATCCGGATGTGCTGTGCCCTGGAAGACATCACGCCCCACCGGCTATCCCCAACCTGCCGATCCACTCCTGGCGACGCGCGTCCAGCGATCGCCGCGTCACCCGCATCACCTCGTCTTCCAACCCGTTCGATGGATAATACCCCACGACCCATCAGCTGGCGGAGGACGGAGAGTCCGTAGGCGATTCGGGACTTCACGGTGCCAAGCGGGATCTCCAGCACCTCCGCGATCTCCTGCTGCGACAGCTCCTGCAGGTAGCGCATTCGCAGAACGAGCTGAGCCTTGCGCGGCAATTCAGCGAGGCGAGTGGGCAGTTCGTCGAGGAAGTCTTCGGCGGCCACGTCCCCATCTGCCGCGGGGAAGTCGTTCCAATCATCGATTGCCTCGTGCCTCGCGCGCCGCTCAGCGCGGGCTGCCCGGATCGCCTCGCGGGTGGTGATCCGATAGGCCCAGGCGCGAACCCACTCGGGCTCTCGAAGCGATCCCAGGGCTCGGCTGATGCGCATCAGCGATTCCTGCAGCACATCGTCCGCGAGATCCTCATCGTCAACGATCGTCCGCGCGTGATCGAGGAGGGGCAGCTCCAGCGCGCGGAGCAGGGTTTCCAGCGCTCCCCGATCGCCGAGCTGCGCCCGTGCGGCCAGCGATGCCAGAGAGAGCGCCCCTTTCGCGCGCGGCACCCGATCAGGGTGCATCCCGCCTATCGAGTGCGGCGACGACACGCGCTCCCACGCGCGACACATGTGCCCCGAGGGCCGCAAGGCCAAGTGCGACGATCGTGTAGCCCAGGACCGAGAAGATGAACAACAGGACCTGCGTATCACTCCTCCAGTCGATCTTCAAGAGCGCGACGACCAGGAGTAGCCCTTCGACCATCGCTGCCGCGACGACCGCCATCCGCACCTGCTGCGCATGACGGTCCATTCGCGCGAGCACGCCGGGGACGGACGAGGTACGCTCAGACTCTGACATGTTGCCTCCGCGGAAAACAGGTATCGCGTTCTTCAGCGCTGCCACAGCACATAGCCGATCGCCGCTGCCTCGATCAGTGCGAAAGTCCATACGACGAGCTGGGTGATGCTTGCCTTGCGTCTCTTCGCTGCCATCTCGACCTCCTCCTGAGGAGTGCTGGGACGCGCGAACGCGCGAACGCGTGCAACCACGGCGCGTCTCCTACGTATTGAGAGGAGCAATCCCGGCGATTCGTTCGGTTTGTCGCCCCCTGGCAGTGCGGCTATGGAGCGACAACGATGGCATCCGACTCGCGCTGGCAGCGTCGAACCGCGTCGATGGATGGCACACTGTCGAGGGCTACAGCGCTAGTGGCACGTTCGCCCGGTCGCTGGCGAACCCACGCGTGGAGGTAGACGACGATCTTCTCTCCATTGACCAGGAACTTCTCGGGATCGCAGCTCCCCTCGGCCCATGTTCCCCGCCCCGCCGTGACGTTCTCTCGGACTTCCGCGATGCCACGATAGGTGCCGGCAGTTGGAAAGCCCTCCGGTTCAACGCGCACGATCTGCGGATCGAAATCCCGGGTCATGGCCTGCATGTCGTTGCGATTGACAGCAGCGAAGAAGTACTTCAGTGCCTCAACTTCTGGGTGCATGCGCTCGCCCTGGGATGATGGTTGTTGCGCGGCCTGATGCAGAGCTCGTCGGCAAGCGCTGATTGAGGGGGAGGATGATATCCGAGCTGCGAGAAGCGCGACGGAGGCTCACGCGGATCACATCTCGATTTCGACCTGTGCAACGACGTGCCAGGTCGCCCTCATGCCGAACCGCACTTACTCATCTTCGGCGGCTAACCCGAGGTCGCTGACGCGAAACGGATCACTCGCCGCATCACGCTCGAATGCACAGGGCGGCGGAGTGAGGAGATGCTTCACGATCGATGGGTCGATCTCCGCAATGGTACCCACCGTGTAGAGGCCGATGTTGGCCGGATTGTCGGCGTACGCCTGGTCTTCCTCACCACTGAAGAGTCGCCAGCCGCTGTCGTCGGGACCATCCGGCTCCTCGCGATACATGAAGCGGACGGGCTGCCGATCGTCGGCAACGCGCTTCGAAGCGAGCACGTACCCACTCGGTAAGGAGTCCGACTGACTTTCCCCCATAAGAACCTCCTCGGCTACCTGAAGCGAAGTTCGGCTGCGTGCCTACACCGGCGCGCTGAGTAACGATTCACCCGTATAAGGCTGCTGGCGCGAGGGCATCCTCTACCACCACGCGTCAGCCGCAGCGAACGGGCAGGCAGCGCCTGACACGAATTCCTACGCTCGCACCCGGGAGAGCAGGAGGAGCGCCACGATCCAGATAGCGGCGATACCTGCGAATACACTCGCCACCTTCGGACCACTTGCCCCGCCTCGCGTCAGCAGCGGTCCCGCCGCCACGGTGCACAGGAAGACGAGGTGCGGCAGGTAGCGCACCGGTTCCAGCCGGATCAACCCGCGGCGGCGGAGAAGCACGCCCAGGATCATGGCAACGACGGCGGTGACAACCGCCGCAACGAGAATCGTCCACGTACCGTTCATGTGAGATGTAGCCTCGACATTTGGGCTCGACCGACGCGGGCCATCAGTTCTGGTGCTCGTCTAGTTCGGTGCCCAGTTAGCCATATGCGAGTTACCACCACTTCCACCAGGGCTTCCTCACCACCACGATAGAGCTGCAAGGACCATCGAAGATCAATACCGGCAGGACCACCGAGTAAAATTGCGGAGTATCCTCGGAGACAGTGATCTCGGTGCTGGCCTGGTTGTAGCCGACTGCCCGGACGGAGAGCCAGTACTGCCCGGCAGTCGGCCTGGCGAACTCGAAGTGCCCGGCTGTATCAGTCGACGCCCGGAGCTCGGAGTCCCACGCCAGAGTGACGAGCGCCGAGGAGACGGGGCGACCATGCTCGTCCAGCACTCTTCCCGATACCGTCGAGTCGAGTGCCACGGAGTCACTGGATTGCTCTGGCGTAATCGATCCCGGGCGCGCCGAGCATTCCGGTGGAGCCGGCGTGCGCGTCGCGTCTTCGTAGCCCGGCGCAACCTCATACCGGTTGCACGCTGCTGCGACGACGGCGAGGCCAGCCCAGAACGCCAGATATGCGAGCGCTCGACACGCCATGTTGCTGCCTCGGGAGGAGGAGGAAGCTCGACTGTAGCCACTCGTCATGCCGCCGGATCCCGATCCTCGAACCATCTACCGTCGGCAGTACCGGGACCCAAGGTGGCGCCCGTCGGGTGAGATGCAGTCGCGTATGACTCCGGAAGTGTCGGACTGCAGCCGAAGTCGAAGTGTATCGGCCGCACCCGCCCTCACGTGAGCATCCTGTCTTAGAGTCCTGTAGCCAATCATGGATACTTGGACGCGGTACACGCCGGGGGGAACGGGTCCAAAGCTGAAGCGGCCCGACTGGTCGGCCAGGACCGAGTCGCGCCGACTCGACTCGAGAGAGACCAGTCGCACCCTCGCCTGCTCCACCGGGCGGGCATCCAGACTCGAGCGAATCTCTCCAATGAGGAATCCCGCGTCGGGGCTTGACTCGACGACGGGCCACTCGGACTCCGAGACGTGATGGCAGCCGACCAGCACCATCGCGGCGAAGCCGGTGAGGGCGATGACGTGGCGAAGGAGCGTCGACCCTGACGGAGTCATGGTAGATCACACGATGAAGATCGCGGCGGCGTGATGCAGGTCAATAATCCCCGATCTCCAAACCATGCCTCGTAGAGGCTAACCGAACGACCGGCCCACTCGCGCCGAGACGAGCCGACGACGCTTTGGCGATCACCTCCAGGCTCCCTGAGCCGAGCACGCGAAGCGACACCGCCTTCGTCCCTGGCCGGAGCACGATCGCTGCGGGGGTCGTTGCGACGAGCCTCGCGTCGGTGGCGACACCATGCATCCGGCTGGATCTCAGATCAGCTGGCCCGCCCTCCACATCCAGTGCGAAGCGGACTGCGTGAGTCGAGTCCGCGGAGGTGACGCGGACTTCAACGGGTTCCGAGAGCGACCTGGCTCTCCAGTGGTGGCAACCTACCGTCGCCGTGAGCAAGACGAGCGCGGTCACTACGTGAGTGCGACGCATGAGACCTCCAGGGATTAGGAGCCTATGACAGCCCAACGGGCGATTCACCGGCGAGCACTGCTCGTCCAGTCACGAAGATGCTTGCTGCAGTCCGATCGTGCCACACATAAACACGGTAGCGTGTTCTCGCTCGTCCGCCGCAATGACTCGTCAGGCCCTGGCCGCACGTGCACCGAAACTCGGTGACGGAACATCGTAACGGATATCGGAAGGTCCCCATTGCCCACTCCATCGTCACGACGCGGACTCGAGCGAAAACGCATGCCGGAGCCAACGCAGATGTACCTCGGGATTCAATCGACGCCGGATCGAATCGGCGAGCCACTGGAGCGCTTGGAGCTGCGCGTGGTAGCGCACTCGGTCCAGGAAATTCTCATCGGTGGGCAGTTGATAAGCGTCGAGCACCCTGCGCATGAACCGCCAGCCGCGCCAGAGCACGAGCGACATGAAATCCAATGCTGGATCTCCGACGGCTGCATTCCCCCAGTCGATCACGCCGGCGAGCCGTCCGGAGACCGCGTCGACGATGATGTTGCCACTTCGGAAGTCGCCATGCAGGAAGCGGAGCGGTCCCGTGTAGCCAGAGTCGTCCCAGTCGACTCCGCCGAGCCCCGCGCGCCGCGCGTCGTCGACGGGGACCGAGTGGATGAGAGTGAGCGCACGGCCCAGATCGGTCACGAGCTCGTCCGAGACGGGCGCGGCGAAGTGATCAGCCGCCACCCCGGGCACGAATTCACTCACGAGGAAGTCGTGCGGGAAGTAGACACCGCCCCTCCCCCGCCCTACCACGTGGGGTACAGAGAAGGCAGAGGCCAATGCGGACGTGACGAGACCGAGCACCGTCTCGTCCCATCCGATCCAACGGGCCACGTCTGCGTTGCGCGGGAAGCGAGCGACGTAGCGTTCATCAAGCAGATAGACATCGGCTGCCCATCCAGTGCCCAGAGGCTGGGCGTGGTGGCAGTCCAGCCCGGGGAGTTGCTCGCGTACGGCGGCCAAAGCGATGGATTCGTCCAGGTCGCGATCGCTTCTGGGTCGCTCGGGCATCGCACTTTCGTGAGGAAGGGCCATCCTATCACGCAGATCTTACGCGAAGTTTACGGTCAATTGCCGCGTCTTCATCCACAACGGTGGCCGACCCGACTCCTTCACGCCAGGCTGCAACCGGAGAGCTCTACCACGCTCCTTCGATCAATGAATTCGTCAGGCACCATCACGGCGTGATCCTGATCTGCACGCTCGTACCGTCGGGCAGATCCTGGATCTGCGCAGTGAAGTCCGCCAACCACCCGATCCGCTCGGCCGCGGAGATAGCTCGAAGTGAGACGCCGGCACGCGACTCCTCGGTACAGAACGGCGGGTACACGGCCAGGAGCTGACCTGGTCCGAGGCGACCGCCGTCCCTCACGAATCGCTGCAACGGAGCGAGTTGCAAAAAGCCAATCGGATCCGCACGACAAGCTTCGAGGAACTCGTTCAACTCCAGATCGAGCGAGACCATCTCCCCGGTCTCCCCCTCGAGCCGCTGGACGACACCGTCGCGCAGCAGAAACTGGTCTCCAACCACATCCTCGGCAAACGGGACATCGCTCCGCCGCACGGCACGAAAGAGCGTGTGAAGCGCGAGCGGACCATCCCAGGCGGTGCGTATGGAGTGCCAGGCTGGCTCGCGACACGCGCCACGGATGTGAAGGCCGCCGCCGAAGGCGACCACACCGTTGAGGTGAGTGAGGAGCGCGCGGTGCGCAGGACTCAGCCGCTCGAGAATATCCGCATCGTCGATCGCTGCACCACGATAGATGACTTGCTCGAAGTCCATCGGCACTCAGGAGTGTGTCTGATGCGGAGTGGAACGGCTGCTCACTGCTCGCCAGAACAACAATGCGGATTTCACGACGATGTCGCCAGTCGCTCGATCGCGACGAGTTCCGGAGCGTCACTCACTGCTCCACCAACTCGAACGGTGCGGAGATCGCCTCGACCGAGGGCGCGTCGGAGTCGTCAGGGTCACTGCCCGCGCGGAGCGCCCAGCGCAGGCGGTAGGTACCCGGAATGGAGTCGACCTCGAGCTGCGGCATGACGTTCGTGCCGCGCTGCGCGACCGAGACGTCGAGCGCCCCACGGTACGCCTGGCCTGGCGCCAGGCGGAACGGCGGCGTCGACAGACACGCAAGGCTGATCGGGTTGTATGCGGCGACCCAGCGCCCTCCGACCTCTTTCTCCAGCGCAGGCGGCCCGGGCACCTGGCAGTAGTTCGTAGACACCGGCGCCTCCGTGCCATTCGTGTACACGAAACCGACCCGAACGCGATAGACTGGCTTCGTAAAACGAACCGTGTATCGCGTCGAGTCGGTCCGGAGCGTGGCGCCCAGGCGGGCTGTGGGCGCTGCCGTCCGTCTCGCTCCGCACCCAGCGGCGAGGGGTGCCAGCAGACACAGAACGGTGATTCGGCGACGTCTCGACATATGCGGAATCCTCGCTATCCGCGCGGGTGGCGAGCCGCGCGCATCGTCAGCTTCGGCTGTCCGTCAGGCCGCGAGCGCCGAACCGGTGCTCGGGCGCGCTCTGCTCGCCTTCGGTGCGCTGTACTACTCATTCCACTCGGGCATAGCTCAACTCCAGATCCTGCTCCCAGGTGGCGTCGTCTCTCGAGAGCGCGCTAACCCCACGCAGTGTGTCGCCATCGGGGCCGATGGTGAGGACGAAGCGCTGCGAGAACCCGGGCGCCGTCCGCCACCACCGGACCTCGGCTCCGTCGACCTCCACGTCGAATCGCCGCGTCACGGCGCGTTCATCGAAGTACAGCATCGTTAGCGCGTTCGCCTGGTCGTCACTACCGATGATGGCAATCGCGCTCGGGATCCCCGGCTCGTCAATTTCCGACCGCATAGCGAGAAACGCGCCGCCCTCCTGCCACTCGAACGCCGTGCGGCCGTGCAGTGTCACGCCGGGCATCATCGAGTGACTCCCTGTCGTACTCCACACGCCGATCAGCGGCGCGAGTGCGCCGAGGTGGGGATTCGGAATCATCGCTTCACTGGCAAGCGCAGTCATGAGGCATCTCCGAGATCGACGGTTCCCTCCGACAGATCGTCTCCGCTGAACCGCGGGCGCATCAGAGAGTGCAGGTAGATTTGTAACGACAGAACGATGGCTTGCCGGCCGACGTGCCCGGGGTGAATTGGCAGCTGCGTCCCCTGTGACACACGCGAAGATGCGTGTCAACGTCGTCTGCTGATCAGGCGGCACGTCACTTTAGACTGAACCGCCACACGCCAGCTGTATTCTCGTTGGCGTCCGAATAGCCACCGGTGATCACTACCTGGCCATCGCGCAGAGGAGCTGCTGCTGCAAAGCGATATGCGTCCGGCAGCCGGCCGGGAACTTCGCCGAACTTCCAGCGCGTGATGTCGAGGAGCTCCGCCGCTCTCGCTCCCGAGGTGACGAGAATGTCACCATCCGGAAGCTGAACCGATGTGCCGGCGATCTTGTACCGTCGATTCGCCATCGAAGGCCCGCGGCCGAAGGTCCCGGTTCGAGGGTCGTAGATCTCGGTTGTAGCGTAGTAGTTGCGGTCGGTGCGGTCCGCGCCGCCGATCACCAGTACGCGACCGTCGACGAGCTTGATGGCATCATGCTTGTGGCGAGGGGTCAGGAGCGCGCCCGCAGACTCGAATCGACGGGAGCTGGGAGAGTAGACCTCCGCGCTCGCGTACACCTCCATGTTCTGGCGTCGTCCGGCATGTCCGCCCACGATCAGCACGCGGCCGTCCGCCAGTAAAGTTGCAGTGTGGCTCTCGCGCGGCACGCTGAGCGATCCCACTCGCTCCGAACGGCGCGTCGCGGGGTCGTAGACTTCTGCACTGGACAGGAACGTCCAGCCTCGGCCCACGCCTCCGACGAAGAGCACGCGTCCGTCCTTCAGGAGCGTCGCGGTCTGTCCACTTCGCCCTTCCGTGAGAGAACCCGCCGGCTGGAAGCGACGCGTCGCCGGGTCGAAGATCTCGAGGGAGGCCAGGTACTCCCCGTTGTACCCTCCGGCAACGAGCACGCGACCGTCTCGCAGCAACGTCGCCGTGTGGTCGACTCTGCGCTCGGCCATATCAGGCAGCGGTTCGAGCGTGTTCCGGAGTGGGTCGTAGAGCTCGGTGCTGGCAAGTCCACCGCCGCCATCCGACACCCCTCCGGCGATCAGCACCTGCCCTGATGGAAGGACCGTCGCGGTGTGCGCCGCACGGGCCGTTCGGAGGGTTGCCACTCGTTGAATGGAGGGCGCCGAATCGATCGGATTGGACACAGGCCCAGGGAGGAGAGCGACACACGCCAGGCTGACGAGCCTCGTGATCGGGATGGTAGTCACACCCTACCTCCAATGTGCCACGGATTTAATGCGCCGCTCGCCTCGCGGGTACAGCGACTCGTCAGGTCGCCGGCGGCGTCGAGCTCAAGTCCAGGACCATACAGGTATCGGCAACCGCGTACTTGCTGGACTCTGGAACCGGAGAATAGCGAAATCCCAGGGACTCGTACAGTCGAAGCGCGGCCTCGAGCTGCGAGTTCGACACCAGCATCACGCGACGGGCTTTCTGCTCCCGGGCGTATGCTATGCACCGCTCTACGAGACGGCGTGCGACGCCCTGGCCCCGGAACTCCGATGCGACAGTCAGCTTCGCGAGCTCGACGTCATCCGTACCGTGAGGAAGCACCGCGCAGGTACCGATGACCTCGCCGTCGTGAAGTGCGACGAATATCTGACCTCCGCGATCGACGAAGTACTTCTGCGGATCCGCGAGCTGCTCCTCCTCGGCCGGCTCCATCAGATTGTACCGCTCGAGCCACTCGCGATTGAGCTCGCCGAACCGGCGTGCATGCGCAGGTTGGTACGTTTCGATTTCGACTCTCATCATCGCCCGCAATATAAGTCAGCAATCATATCGAGCCGTTCGATTACCAGGCAATCTTGGGACGCGGAGCCGGGCTTCGTAGCCAGGAGCACTGGCTGATGCCGGCGCGCCGCGCCCCATCGACATCCCATCGCGGGTCGTCGCCCACGAAGACGGTGTCGCTCGCCGCGACGCCGAGTACTTGCAGCGCGCGTTGTATGGGCGCCGGATGCCGCTTGCGCCAACCGGTGTCAACGAAGAAGACGGCTGTGTCCACGCGATCCAGCAAGCCATGACGACCGAGCTCCGCGCGCCAGAATTCGCTATCCGCAATGCAGTGGCGGAGGACATCCGGGAATTCATCCGGGCGATAATAGTCGACCAGTGTGTTCCCCAGATCGAAGAGCGCTGCCCGAATCGCCATGGTAATCTCGCCGGTGCACCGACTTCCGCGCGGTCACAACTCGTCGAATATCGTGTCGTCGATCGCGGCGCGGCGGGTTGCATCGAACCGGACTGCCTCCTGGAGTGCGGCCGCTCACTAGCACAACGATGCTGAAGAGACTACGGCCTGGCCAGATGCTCAACTATGACGCCGATATAGTTCACTTCCGCACGTCGTTAGGCAGCGGCCGGTCAATAGCTGACGCTTACGCGGATGCCCGAGCGATCGGATTGAGGAACTATCTCCACGCGCTCGACCAGTGGTGACTTCTGGATGTGCGCGATGAGTGCGTTTCGCCGCTTGGTATCGAGCCGCTTCCTGAAGCTCACGGTGAATACGGGCCGCTCTCCCTCATAGCCCGTCACACCCGCCCCCGAGATGCCCTCGAGAACCTCGAACTCCCCCGGGCGTTGTCTGAGCATGCCCGGCAGATCGCCAACTCCAAACCACTGGTTGGTAGCGAGGTACGCTACTGCGTCAGCCACGGAGGCCAGCACGGCAACGAGAGCGGCTAGTGCGGCAATGCGGTGTTTCAGAGTGACCGTCCTGGTAGGGGCATTAGTCGCTACCAAACACAACGCTCAGTTGCGCGGCACAACTTATCAGGGACGAAGATGGCGAGTGTATAGTTCACTCGCCAGGCGCGCACATGGTCGCTGTAACGGCACGGGCGGCTGCAGCTACGTCCTGGGTCGCAGGTTCGCACCATACACGCCAAAGGAGCAAAGCCAATCAGCCGGATAACCACCAAAGGCCACGGCGCCGACGTAGACTGAAATGCTCTCCGCCGCTCGGCCCAAGACCCTTCGTCAGCATCAACTCTTCGTTACACCCCGCGGTCGCGATGCTCACTCCGGAATGGCTCTGCCACGACCTGGAAGTCATCCTCGTAGACGACGTAGCCTGGCCGCTCGGTGGTCAGCACGCGCGTCGGAACCCCGTACTCTTCCAGGATCGCCGCCAACTCGCGGGCGCGCGCGATGTGCTCATGCGCCGTCGCCTTGAACCAGCTGACCGCGGCAGCGTGCCCATTCGGTCGGCGCGAGCGTGCCATGCGAGTCGGGTTGGCGAGGTTCTGCCCGAACCAATCGTGGAGTGCCGCCACGCGCGCCTCATCCCAATCGGCTACCTGTCCGACGGGCGGGAGGAGCCGGACGGCCGAGAAGATGCCCATCTGTACACCCGTCCCCGGGTGCTGCTTGGTGGTGACGAACCGGATGTACATGCGGATGGGGGTTACCAAGAGAAGGAGACCCATCAAAACGACCAGGAGCCAACTGCGTCGCGACATAGTTCGTGCGCGCTCCGTCACATCAGCATCTCATTAGCTGGCCGACGAACGGAGGCTGCGCGCCAATTCCTCGACGGCCGCCGCGACCGAGCCGCCACGCACCTGGAACGTGAATCGCTCCGCGACGCACTCGAACGTGGAGTCGTGGAAGGCGAAAACGAAATGACGAAGCCGCTCGTACGCGGCAGCTTGATGGTGCGGGTGGACGGCGTTCATGCGCTCCATCTGTCGTACCCAAGACGAGTAGCGAATTTCGAAGACGCCGTACGGCTCTAGCCCCCTCGCCGCGAGCGGGTGTCCACTGAACGCCTCATCATTCGGCGGCCCGAAGAAATGTGCCGCGGGCAGCACGAATTCGACGAGCGCGACCAGCTGGTCCGGGCTGGTGGGATGTACGACGCGCACCGTACGGCCATCCCACTCCGGATCGGTGGCCTCGAGCAGATACGCCAGGAGCACGCGGTCCTCGGTGGCGACGACGGCTGGGAGGGGCGCACCGATCGAGGATTGAGGTATGTCCCTGAGTTCCACAACTTCGTCGCGATCATCGACGGTGTACATTCTCTGATGTCAGTGGCTGGCAATCGCAAGGTTCACCGGCAAGCGCCCGCTAACCCGCGAGATGTTTGTTCGAGCCCATGTGCTCTCACGAGGCTCACATATCGACGACGCTCCGCGCTTGCCCCCTGCAACGACTAGTCAGGTTGCCGTACCAGACGGCTCACCCTCCGCTTTCGTACCGCGTCGAGCCATGAGCAGCGTGAGCGCAGCCAGGACAGCGCTCAATATGCCGGAAATAACCATGAGTACCGACCACGGTGCCAGAAAATCCTCCACGGGCACTTGTGGAAATACGACTGCTCCAAGGCAAAACGGTGCGACCATGCCGCCGAGAAATCCCCAGCGGGCGACTCGCGCGACGCTCAAGCGCGACCACCCACCACGACGGCCGAGTGCGGATGTCAGGAGGGCGAATGCGGCTCCGCTCACCAGACCCCAGATGGCCGGCATGGAGAACATGACGCCGAGGACCCAGAGGGGTGGCTTCCGCTCGAAAGCGTTCCGCCAAAGCTCGATCCATCGGTAGATGACCAGCGGACTCAGTGCTACGGCCCAGACTACCGCCCAAACGAGAGCCGTACCAAGCACACCGCGAAGTCGTCGCACCATGATCATCCCGATGAGATGGTATTTGGCGACCTGACGCAATGCCGAGTCGCGAGCGATTCCTCACCAGCAGAACGATGCTGATCGAGAGGCGATCTAGCCAGGCGACCAACTCTGATTACTTCTACACCCCTCGCGCTCGCCCACCTCAGAATGTCGACAGCCTCACGGGTGACAACCGATTTAGTACACGACTTTGCGCAACGACGGCGGTTGGCGCCCACACACGACCGTCGCTCCGCCAGAATGGGCACACGCCTGCACCGAGTCTTCAGCACTGCTGAAGGTCCGGAAGATTACCGTATCCCGTACGATTTGAAACGGCGCGGCCCGCCCAGTGATTAGCGCCCTTTTCACGGCTATCCTGAACAGGTCGCTTGTGCTGTGCTGGACCGTGAACGTACCAACAAGCGGTCGGCCCGCGGAATCCGTGTGCACCTCGAAGGCTACTTCCCCGCCAACACCGGCCGATCGAAACATCGACGGATACACGGGATGGAAATCCTTCCACCGCTGTGACACCGGAGTCGGAGGCTTCACCTCCTGGCGGTGACATGCCGCGCTCACGACGAGCAGTAGCAAGAAGGCAGTCGTGCTGAGGAGCATCGGTCGTTGCATAGCCGTCCTGACTCACAAATTCCAGATGCGTCATGCGCCCAGTGGCTCAATCAGTCTCCGGCATCTCCGCACGTCGCAAGACGGCCGCGATTTCATCAAAAGTGGCAGCTGGGGCAAGCGCCTCGAGGAGCTCCTCGGCCTCATGGAACTGAGTGAGGATATCGTCGTCGGCGCGAATTGCAGCGCCCACTCCGTCTCGGAGTTCCGTCGGCTCGTAGCTGGATGCGACCTCGTACTCGTATCGCACTCGCACGTGCGGGTTGTACACCGTAGCGGCCAGTAGACGCGAGAGCCTGCCGAAGGAGCGCTCCGGCATCGCGGCGGAGATCACGTACCGGTTCCCATCGCGATGGTAGAACGCTACGCCCTGCCACCACGCATTCAAATAGCCATGGGCGGAGCCATCCGAACTGGTCGGCAACTCGGGCCACAACTCGGCGCCCTTGGCGTCCGGGTAAAGCACGATGAGCTGTGGCAGTTCGTCAGTCACGGATGCACGTACAAGTGAGAGTCCAGCGGCGGATAAGGTCCGAAATCAGTCGTCAGGCCGACGGTGCAGCCCGATTGCGCTCCCGACGGAGAAGCCATGCCTGCAGCGCGGATACCAGGGAGCCCGCGCCAACGGAGAGGGTCACAGCGCTCGAAGCTGACCACAGGAAGACCAGTGTACCGCCGAGGCTCAGCAGTAGAAGCACCGCAGTCCCGGTCGCGGTACGTGGTCCTGCCGTCTGGGGCACAACCAGTGTGCTGCCCGCAGTGAGGAGTGCAACGGCGACCAGCAGAAGCGCATTCGGTCGCGCCAGGTCGGCGATCCAGAGGAACCGCACGCGAGCGCCGAGCCCCGTGCGCACCGCGGCGAAGAGCCCACTGAGGAGTGGCAGTTGCACGAGCCACCCGACGAACGCCATAGGACTGAGAAAGCGGATCCCATGCGCGGCGTACAGAGCCTGCGTCTCGCGCATGAGCCGCGCCGGATCGTGGGCATGACGCCGCTGTAGCGCGTCGAGCTTCGGCCGTAGTGCAGCCAGGCGTGCCTGCTGGGCACGCGCCTGGCGGGCGAGGCGGAGCGTCAGCGGGAGCAGGGCGAGGCGCACGGCGAGCGAGACGCCGAGGATGCCGGCACCGAGGCTCCCGGCGCAGAGGTGGGCAGCGCTGAAGATGATCACCCGAACCAACTCTACGAAGCCAGCCCACATTTGCCTGTCCTCCAGAGTGATGGTGGAACTTCGGCCCGACGTCGAGCTGGTGGCGAGCGATGACTCGCCATCACCAACTATGCTGACTACCAGGCGATCTCGCCAGCCGCTCCAACCTTATGACTCCTACCAGTCTCCCACAACCTGGTTTCATCAGTGGGCAGGTACGTGTGCGGAGGCGTGCAACTGCGGTAGCAGCCCACGCTGACTTCGGAACCTCAGTGAGCCACACCTTCCGCAGACTGTCCTGGTCGTGCCTCATGGAGTCGAGTGCGATGATTCGCTCGACTGCAAGGGTGAACACGGCAGCGCTATCCGCCTCCGTCGGCTGCTGTGCGCATGCGTGCCGAGCCAGCAGGAAGGCGAGCCCCATCAGGAGCTGTACCACGCGATCGAGACGGCGAGCATCATGTGACGCACTCATGTCGAGATGACGATCGAGGTCAGCGTCGGGCTAACGAAAAGCGCACCGGCGAGCGCACGCTCGCCAAGCGCGACGATGATCCGATCGAGATGCCTGGCCTACCCGCCGGGGACAGCGACTGGTTAGACGACGCATCCACGCGATGCCTGCCTACACGTCAGCCTGCGGCACGGTCTCGCGTGCGCGGAACTGGACTGGATTCCCTTCAGGATCGTGCCCGTCCAAATGGAGCTGCCCCCGCCACAGCCAGGCTGCCGTTAGAGACTTGGTTCCCCCCCCAGTCGCCACTGCGGCCGCGGCAACCCGGTCGAGGTCGTCCACGAGAAACGAGGGCTTCAACGGAGTTTCCTCGCGCAACCTGGGTGGCGTCGCGAGAGCGTTGGCCGCCACGAGCGCCTCCGGCATCTGTACTACGGCCACTTCGACTGTGGCGTCTCCGACCAGGATGAACCGCTCATCTTGCTCCACCACGGGGCGCGACAGGGTGCGCCGGTAGAACTCGGCGACCCGCGTGAGATCCTGGGCGTAGATCACTACGAGCGACGGCACGGGTATGGTAGCAGTCATCGACCTCTCTCTCACTCTCTGGAATTCAGTCCGGGTGCCGTACGCACCAAGCAAAGTGGCGAGCGAAAAGTCGCCGACCAGTGTACGCCTTACGATGCTGCCCCGCATGCGCTGCCGTCCATACACTTCTTCGACTTCAGCGCCTCGTTGGACAGCACTCTTCCAGTTTCCCCGTTCAGGAGCCGGCGGGAGCTGAAGGCGCCGGCACTTCTGGATGTGAAATCGCACGCAGGCGCCCGTCAGCAGCGAAGCGGAACTCGAGCTGCCCGATGCCGACTGTAGAATCACCGGCCGTGATTAGCGATCCCGGATGCTGCCGGCGCAGTGTCGCAAGGAGCGCTGGACGGGTCACATCGCACTCGACCTCGGGCTCCAAAGCGGTGAGTGTCGCCAGATCTGCGCGCAGGTGCTCGTAACTGTCGCCCTGGTACGCGAGAGTGACGCCTTGATCGATGAGCGCATACGCCGCCCACCCCGCGGTAATCAGCCACGCGGCAAGTACCGCGAGGAAGGCGCGGCGCCAGCGCGCGCGACTGATGGCCAAGTCCGTCATCTATTCCCTCATGAAGGTTCTCGGGTGGTATCCAACGTAACGTTCACCCGTAATTGCCTCCCCTCAAGGTGATTCCTCTCCCTCGGTCCGCGCACGCTCCTCTTGACGTCTACAGGACCGCACGGTATACTACTGTCGCCAGCTACAGAAGACTGCCCGGAGCTCATCATGCCACCCCGGCCTCAAACCGACGCCCTGCGCGGATCGCTCGATCTGCTCATCCTCAAGACCCTGTCCATCACACCGATGCACGGATGGGGGATCAGCCAGCACGTGCGGCAGATCTCGAAGGGAGTGCTCGAAGTGAACCAGGGGTCGCTCTACCCCGCCCTCCAGCGCCTCGAGAAAGAGGGCCTCGTCACCAGCGATTGGGACAGGACCGACAACAATCGGCGGGCGCGGTACTACCGGCTGACCGCTACCGGACGACGCGCCCTCGGCGTCGAGCTCGAGAGCTGGCGGCGCTTCGCGGCCGGCCTCCAGGCAGTCCTGGACGCTCCCTGATAATCCGACGCGTCTTCACCCCGGAGCATCCCCACCATGACGTGGTTCCACGCAGCGCGAGCACGGCTGCGCCTCCTCGACCGGCGAGCGGCCGAAGCTCGCATCGACGACGAGATTCGCTTCCACATCGAGATGGAAACGCAACGGATCGCACGTGAGCAGCAGGTCGGCCAGGACGAAGCGAGACGACGCGCGCTCGCGACGTTCGGCGGCGTACAGCAGCATCGCGAGACGCTCCGCGACGGCCGCGGCACCGCCTGGCTCAGCGGGCTGTCGCTCGACCTGAAGTTGGGCGTCCGCATGCTCGTGAAGTATCCGGGACTCACCCTCGTCGGCGGGCTCGCGATGGCGTTCGGCGTCTGGTTCGGGGCCGTCACGTTCCAGATGTTCGGGGCCATCACGAGCACGAAGCTCCCGCTGCCCCATGGCGATCGCATCGTCCGGATCCAGAACTGGGATGCGAAAACGCTCGAGGCCGAGGATCGCGTCCTGTACGATTACCAGCTGTGGCGCGCCACGAAGTCGATTACCGACCTCGGCGCGTATCGCGATGCGAGTGTGAACCTGGTGGGCGCGGACGGAGCTGCGCAGCCGGAGATCGCGGCGGATATCACCGCGTCTGCATTTCGCATCGCTCCCGAGCGTCCCCTGCTCGGCCGAGTGCTCAGAGAGTCGGACGAAGCGGCTGGCGCGGCGCCCGTGGTGCTGCTCGGCTACGATGTATGGACCAGGCGCTTCGATAGCGACCCACAGATCGTCGGACGCACGGTGAAGCTCGGGAACAGCTTCGCGACGGTCGTGGGCGTGATGCCGGAGGGATTCGCGTTCCCGATGGCGCACGACATGTGGCTGCCGCTCCACATGAACGGGGCCGGCGCGGAGCCGCGGCGTGGGCTTGCCATCAAGGTGTTCGGTCGCCTCGCGAACGGCGTGTCGCTCGAGAACGCTCGAGCGGAGCTCGCGTCGATCGGCAAGCGGCTCGCGGTCGAGCACCCGGATACATACGCACAGATCAAGCCCTACGTGTTGCCTTACACCCAGCTTGGTGTCGACAAGACCGACATGCTGGCGATGATGGGACTCAGCTACTTCTTCGTCGTCGCGCTGATGGTGGTGGTTTGCAGCACGGTGGCGCTGCTCCTCTTCGCGCGCGCCGCGTCTCGCGAGTCGGAGCTTCTCGTTCGCAGTGCGCTCGGCGCGAGCCGCCGCCGCATCGTGACGCAGCTCTTCGCCGAAGCGCTGGTGCTCGCCGGTGTGGCGGCTGTCGTCGGCCTCGCGGCAGCTCAGTTCACGCTGACGCGCCTTGGGCGCCCGTACATCGAGATGAACTACGGCATGCTTCCCTTCTGGGTGGACTTCGACCTCTCGCCGACGGCCATCGTCTTTGCGCTCGCGCTCGCGGTGATCGGCGCTGTGGTGGCGGGCGTGATGCCGGCGCGGAAGATCACCCGGGGACTCGGCACGCGACTGCGCGCGGGAACCGCCGGCGGCGGCGTGAGCTTCGGTGGTGTGTGGACGGCGGTCATCGTCACCCAGGTAGCGCTCACCGTCGCATTGCCCGCGGTCGCGATGCTCGTCCGCGGCGAGACCAAGCGCGTCGAAGCGTACGACGCCGGCTTCTCAACTAAGGAGTATCTCGGCGCCACTCTCGGTATCGACGATGCGCTCCAGGAAGCGACGACACCCGAGGCGCGCGCCGCGCTCGAAGGGCGGATCACCGCTTCGCTCGAAGCGTTGCGCCAGCGGCTGGAAGTCGAGCCTGGCGTCAGCGGCGTGACCTTCACCGACGCGCTGCCGGCGGAGGATCACGGCTCCCGGCGGGTCGAGGTGGTTTCGCTGCCGGGGGCTGCGCCCCGATGGGTGGCAACGGCGCGGGTCGATCCTTCCTACTTCGACGTGCTGCAGGCACCGGCGGTGAGCGGGCGTCTATTCACGACCGCCGACCTCTCGGCCGACGCTCGTGCCGTGATCGTCGATCAGGCATTCGTAGACCTCGTGATGTCCGGACGGAATCCGATCGGCCATCGAGTCCGCCTCGGGTCGGGGGCAGCCTCCGACTCGAGTGCGGCCCAGTCGCCATGGTACGAGATCGTCGGCGTGGTGAAGGAGCTCGGGATGGAGAGCGCCGCGATGCCTCAGCGGGTGCCCGGCCTGTATCTGCCGGTCGCTCCCGGGAGCCAGGGCGCCGACAAGCTGATCGTGCATGGTCGCGGCGATCCGCTGTCGCTCGCACCGCGTGTTCGCGAGTTGGCCGCGGCGGTCGACGGAGCACTCCGCGTCGAGCAGGTGACGCGCCTCGATCAGGTGACGACACCATTGCTCTGGTTGTTCAATCTCTGGCTCCGAATCATCATCGGTCTCACGGCAGTCGCGCTTCTTCTGTCGCTGTCGGGGATCTATGCGGTGCTGGCGTACGTCGTCGCCCGCCGGACGCGTGAGATCGGGGTCCGCGTGGCGCTCGGCGCGAGCTCGCGCCGCGTGATCACGTCGATCTTCAGGCGACCGCTGACGCAGGTCACCCTGGGCGTGATCGCGGGGAGCGTGTTGATCTTCGTCGCATCGATCGGCGTTGCGAACACGACGCAATTCCAGGGAAGCGGGGTGGGCGGGGTGCTGACACCTGGCGAGGTCGTGCTCCTGGGTGGCTACGCGATGCTGATGCTCGGTGTCTGCATGCTCGCCTGTGTGGTCCCGACTGCGCGCGCGTTGAGCGTGCAGCCAACGGAGGCACTGCGCGCTGAATGAAGACGAAGGTTTCTACGCGCCCGCCGGCTGCAGCGCTTCGTCGGGCCGCACGCCGCCGATCTCTCAATTACTCCTGCCGGCCGTACTCGACGGCCACTGCGCGCCACCGGTCCTCGCGGTACTCAAGTCTGACGTACAGCTCGGACGCGTTCTGACGAGGACCGGGGAACACAGCCAGACGTACGACAGCTGCCGAATCCCCACGCCACGACACCGGCGAGACGACGAAGAGCGGAGCACCATCGCTCAATACGCCGTCTCGCGTGAAGGCGGCACCGACAGAATCTGCGACAGTGAGCCCGGGATACAGCCGCCGCAGGAAGGCCCAGTCCAGGACGCCGGTGCGATCGACCGGCAGGGCACCCGAGCGAACATGAAACGGGTCGAAGTAGAGAGTGCTCAGGACCCTCGGCCCGCTGTCGTCGATCTGCTTGGTGACGCGCAATCGGCGGATCACCGAATCCAGGGCCACGGTGCGAATGACTTGCTCCTCGCAGTTGAGCGCGCTGCACCATTGCATCGTGTGCGCACCTGTGGCCTGTGCATGCAGTGGCACTGTCAGCCAACAGAAGGCCATCAGAAGATGACTCATTGGTCGGCGGGCGTGAGAAACGCAATCAATTCCGGATCCCATTCGTGGCTCGACCGACACCACCGCGACGGCGGCGGGAATGCGTTCATGCACGCGGCGCGCTGATCGGCGAAGGCGAATGCCGCATGGGCGTGCCCGTTAATCAGCACCGCCGCCCGTGTACCGTCGGGCGACCAGCGTACCTCGAGCGAGTGAGCGCGGTCGTGGTCGCTAACCGCGTCGACGTTGTAGAGATGGAGGGCGTCGAGCACCTCGGGCGCGCGCAAGAATCGGCGCCGCGTCCCATGCGCATAACCGGTCTCGCCGTCGTCCTCGAAAACGACACCGAAGGGTCCTTCCGGCGCGTCCGATGCGATGACCCGCGGAACGCCGACCTGGAATTCATGAGGCATGCAAATAGAATCATGGCGCCGGGCGGCGCGTGTGAATAGCTCCGAGAGGGACCTCGAGGAACTCAAGCTGCAAACGAAGCGCCGCGCCCGCTAGTCAGCTTCATCGCGATGTCGGACAGCCGATGCTGAGGGCCGGAGTCCTTCAGCATCACACCGGAGCGTATACATGGCGCGAACCAGCGGGTGCTCATCCGGTGCCAGCGTAAGGGTGCGAAGCCGACGCTTTCCAAGACGGCTATCCAGTATCGCGAGCGCGCGAGTCAACGGGCTTATCGCTGCGAGCGCACTCTCCACCGTCTGCGAGAGGTAATCTTCCAGATCCGCTATTGCGGCGTCGTCGGAGAATTCACCGGCGGCCCGCAACTGTGCCTCGGCGTCAGCTGTTGCAGCCGCGTAAGCAGCGGCCGTACCCCAAGCATGGCGCTCGTCCATGAGTGCATCCGCCAGCGGCCGCACGCGCGCCCATCCCATGTGTGTGGCAAATGAAGCGACCTCTCGACCGTCGACCGCCACCCAGACGCGGCCGACTTCCTGGCGGGCGTGCCTGTACCGCGCCTGATATAGCGTGACGCGGCCCTCGAGCGAGGGCGCCAAGCGTGACTCGACCAGTGACTTCAGTCGGCTCCACGGCATAGGTCTGACCGAGGGGTGCCGCTTCATGGGCTTAAGTATACACTCGCCTGTCCAACGCAAAGCTCGGCTGCTGCGCGCAGCCGACCAGCCAACATGCCTGATCTGCGACAGCGTCGCGATCCGACTACGTGCCAGCCCTCAAGCTGCGTTAGCCCGGCCATGCGAGCCCAGCTTTCAGCTCAGGCCGGACGATCGCGAGTTCGTCGCGTCTAAACTCCGCGAGCCAGACGGTGCGTCCATCCGGCGCAACATCCTCGACCAGGTAGCGCACGTTGGGCGCGTCGGGAGATCCGCCGACACGTCCGTCAGGGCCGACGATATCGACGACGGCCCCGGTGTCCCCGACTCGTGGGGGACGCTCGCAGTCCGACATAATGAGGTGATCCTGCGGAGTCCCGATGAGGCGAACGATGCGAGCTACGTCATACTCCACGATGCGATCCACAGGGCTCCCCTCGGCCTAATGCAGAGTTCAGCGGCAACCACCGGGCTCCCATGCGAGACGATGTCGTTTCGCGTGAAACTCGCCTATTGCTTACGTGAACGACTGCTAGCGGTCGTCCCTTGCAACGTCTCCCTGGATAGCTCCTTGTTGATCCGTATTTCGGCCCCTCCTGCGCCGCCAAAGTGCGCCGCTGGCGACGATGAGTAGTAGAAGTGCGAAGCCCAGAGTTCCCAGGTAGCTGTACGCAACCCGCCGCCAGTGCTCGAGCTGCTCGGGATTGGACACCGTGAACATGCCGGCCATGACGACGCCGGAGCAGCTGAACAACGCCCCAGCGATCGCTAGAATCGCCAGTAGCACGAAGGGCCAGCGCCGTTGCCGCAACCGCTGCGAGATCACGCCGCTCATCCCATCGTGGAATTCGTAGCCATCGAAGGACGGGTTGCAGAACGCATCCCAGTAGCGCGCCACGGTGCCTCGACGTGTTCCGACTCGCTACCCGACGCGGCCATCCTGGTCGAGATCAGTGCCCAGGTGCTTCTCCAGTCGGCCGATCACTTCGTGCAGCAAGGTCGCCAGCCGCGCAACCTCGCTCTCGAGGTGATCCATTCGTGCTTCGAGCGTTGCGGCACGTTCGCCGTGCTGCGAGATCTGGCTTTGCTGATACAGGTCCCAGAAGAGCCCCATGAGTCGTTACCTCGTCTGGTGAAGAGGGCCAATACCCTGCCGAACGCAACGTCCACCGGGACCGCCGGTGGTACAAGCGCGAATTTGCCGAATCGGAGATGCAATCGCCAGGCGCTCACGCGGAGTCCTCACGCGCTCGTCCGGTCCAATCAGTCGCTACGCACCCTTTGGCGCAGCGGAATTCGAGCGTACCTGTGCGCGAACCCAAACTACCCAGGGGTCGTCGGTGCCGTGCACTTGCTCATTCGTTGGCGAGAGCAACGCCCAGTATGGCGTACACCAGTCGTCACCGGCCAAATGAAGCAGCAGAAGAGACTCTCCGCCACGCCGATACTCCGACGCGACACAGCTGCCTCTGGCTCCGGCTGGTCGCACGAACGTATACGGCACGCTACCGCGATTGAAGTCGTCGGCCTCGGTCAGCGTCCCTGCAAGGTACAGCGGGCGAGATGCATCCCACCCGTCGGGCGCTTTCACAACCTCCACTACTTCGAACTCTACCGAGTGACGCACGCCGAGTCAGCCAGCCTTGGAAGGTGCGACGGCGTGATCACCGTCGCCCGCACGGAGCGCTCGCGCACGCGCGATTATCTCGGCATCGCGCACGAGTCGCTCAGTGTACTCCACCGTGCCAAGCTGCGGCCCCTTTCCCGACTCTACGATCGAGCACAGCGACGCGGAACGCGCCTCCGGGCGATGGAGGGAGCCCATCACGACGACAGCGGATATGCCGACGAAAAGAAGTCGCATGGGTCTCCGTTGGTGCGTACCGCAAAGCTTATCGGCAAGCGAGGCTAACGACACTAGAATGGTTGACCGTAGGCGATCTCACCAGGGTCCCATCGGACGAGCCCGTAGGACCGTCCGGTGCAACAATTCCTTAGCCGCGCAGTCGGGCACCCGTGCTACGTGTTCGGCGCCCCGCCAGCGAGATGAGACATCAGCATCACATCCGGACGCTCGACCCAGCCGATGGCAGCATAGAAGCGACGTGCCGCCGTGTTGTAGGGGAGCACCATGAGATGACACTTCCGGATGCCAACCGCCTCGAGCGCGGCGAGCGCCCGCTCGACGAGCGCCCGACCGATTCCCTGCCGGCGATGGACCGCGTCCACCACGAGGTGGTGGAGATATCCCCGCCGTCCATCATGACCGCAGAGTGCCGCGCCGACAATGCGCTCCCCGGCGACCGCGACGAAGCTCGAGCCGGGGTTGCGTTAGAGATAGTAGGCGATGGCTTCCGGCCGATCTGCATCCCGGATGACTACACCGTCCGCGGTGCGCCACAGATTGAAGACCGCCTCGTGATCGGCGGCCGTGAGCTCTCTGAGATCAATCAACTTGGAATTCCTTTACAAACGACTGCTGCTAATGCAGCGTCTCCCTTCGCTCGAGCATCGCGACGAACTCGGCGATCCGGCGCGCTCTCGTCTCCGGCTTGACCGCCGTCTGAATCCGGTAGAGGATCGCGTATCGGTTCGCCCCCTTCAACGTCTCGAAGAATGCTTTCGCCTCCGGATGCTCTGCGAGCGCTGCTTGAAAGTCCTCCGGCACCGTCACCGTGCCCGGTGAATCATAGGCGCGCTCCCACCGACCGTCCGCCCTGGCTGCTTCCACGGCGGCCAGCCCGGCGGAGTGCATCTCTCCGGTTGAGATCAGCCGCTCCACGTGCTCACGGTTCCGCTTCGACCAGGAGCTCCGCCTCTGCCGCGGTGTGAACTTCTGAAGGAAGGAATCCCCGTCATGGCTCTTCTTCTGCCCGTCGATCCAGCCGAAGCAGAGGGCGACGTCGAGAGCTTCTGCATAGCTGACGGAGCGGAGCGACGAGGCGGCCTTTGCGATCCGGAGCCAGAGGCCAGGCTGTGAGGCGTGATGTGCACTGAGCCACTTTCGAAAAGCGGCGCGGTCGGCGAAGAGAAGAATCGGGTAGTCGGACGCTGGAGCCACGTTCGGTCAACAGAGAGGTTGGTGTCAGGCACGGTGGATGAAGCCGATGGACGCAAAGCTCAGCTGCGCTACGAGCGATCCTGCTCTTCATTCTCCATGGCAGACTAACTCAATGACCACCGGCGAGCGCCGGTTTCCCGTGTGAGGTAATGGCCAGACCGGGCTTCACTCGGTGCGGTCCGCCGTTGACCTCCGCCTGCCCAAAGCTTACTCTGTATCACAAAGTACTCCGCATTCTATGATCCGTAGCAAGTGCATCCGATCGGGCGTCGGGAGGTAGTCATGAAGAAGTGGGTGCGACGCATCCGCGGGGCAATCGGAATGGGCCTCACCTGGGGAGCAGCCTGGTTCGCTGCGGGTCTCGTGCTGGCTCGGGTGCCCGGCTTCTACTCCGACCTTCCGTTCGCCCTCGTGTTTGCTCCGCTCGGTTTTCTCACCGGCATCATATTCTCCGGGATCCTCGTGGGACTAGAGGGGCGTCGGGGGCTTGGTCGCACATCGCTTCCACGCTTCGCTGGGTGGGGTGCCGCAAGTGGGCTTCTACTGTCAGGAATCTTCGTCGTCGGCGCGGCCCTTCGAGGGGGAGGCTTGTTGGGAGAGTTCTTGTTGTTCGGCCCTCCCCTCGCCATCGCGAGCGCGGCCTGCGCCGCTGGTTCACTGGCGATAGCCAGACGGGCTGAACGGAGAGAGCTCCCCGGCGACGGCGGTCATCCAGCGGAGACCGAACTTACCGAGGAAGAAAGGCGGGAACTGCTCGGCCGCGGTGACTGACATGTACGCGTGGCTCCGGCGCGCCACTCGCCACCGTGAGCACGCAAGGCGCCGAGGACGACGGCCGGCGACGACCGTGAGCTGCGCGAGGTGTGGGTCTCGTCAGGAGATCACATGTTGGAATCACGAGCGCCGCTCTGCTGCTGGGGAGCTACTAGAGCGGTTCGACCAACCGATGCGGTCATCGAGATATTCGTCAATCTCGGAATCGTCCAAGCTAGCCAGCAGCGCGCCCAATTTCAGGTCGCCGCGTGCTAGAGCCACGACCGCCAAGGCCGATCGAATCAGATTCCGATCACGGGCCTCCTGCAGGTCCTGGAGCGCGAGCTCGGCGAGCTTCGTCCAAGCCTGCCCATAATCCGTAGCGATCCAAGCAGGTAAAGGCGGATTGCGCCGGGCATGCCGCTCCGTTTCGATCGTCGCGGCCAACGCATAGACATTCCACTCGCGCGTGCGTGCGTCGCGCGCAAGCTCCACGAGAACCGGGAGCGCAGCGTAGGAGGCCTCGCCGACGTCGCCCCGATGATCGAGCTCGCTCCATAACTCTTCCCACGCGGCGCGGTCCGTCCAGTCGAGGGCGAGGCGACGTAGCGCCGGCCTGGCGTCATACGGCAGGCGGTAGCCACCGTGAAGCGAGGACCAGCGGGGATCGTCGAGAGGCAGCATTCTCAGTGGCAAGTGGCCTGGCCAACGTGGAGCTAGCCCGCGAGCGGTACAGACAGAATCGTCGCCATTGGTGGCTGAATTGCTAGCCCGCGCGTCGGGTTCGGCGCTCCGTTAGCTAGACGAATCAGAGTCCTCAGACTCCACGTCCCCTTTCCCTTCTACCGGTACAGGCGCCTGCACCACGAAAGGTGACTGGCGCACCAGTCCCAGACGATCGAGAATGTCGTACGCAGCCTGTACCATCGGCGCGGGTACTTCCGATGCAGGGGCACCGGCCAGGTAGCGCCTGAGGACCGCCACGGCTTCGGGCCCTAACGCGGCGAGGTCGCGTTGCGTTCGCTGATAGTTCTCGTCGTCGCGAAGGTCGAAGGGCATCGGACAGAAAGTTAGAGCTGGAACGGCTCTGATACTCGCGGCAACCTGACGCATGGTTCACCAGCAAGCGTCTGTCGTACAAGCGCGAATATGTCGGATCGGAGTTGCCATCGCCAGGCGCTCACGTGGTTGCCCCTGCGCGCATGTCCGGTGGACGACTCGTAAGGCCGACCGGTCGACTACTCTTCATCGGACTCGTCATCGTCGCCGGACAAGAGTGCGTCGAGTTCTTGAGGATCCATACGACGGAGCAAATCGACGACCTCGCGCTCGTAGGCGCGATCGTTCGGATCGTGGCCGGGCCGGCGCTTCCTTCGATAGGCGCGGAGAAATTGCGCCAGTTCAGCTTCGGAAAGTTTCGTTCGTCGACTCATCGAGTACTCTATGGCAGCCTAACGAAAATTCAGCCGCCAGCGCAGGCTCGCCACGCCCGAAGATGCAAACCGGCCGAGAGGCCCTCCAGGCGATCAAACGTGATGACTGCCACGAGCCTCGCGCTGGCCGGCCTGCGACGCCTCGTCAGGCCGACCGCTGAGTGGTGGGTGCTCGTCAACCCGGTCCGAGCCCCTGCAAGTACGCCGCGCACTCGGCAGGATTGGTCGGCAGCACCGTCGCGACGTACGCCACCAGCACGACGACGGCTAGCGCCGCGAGCCCCGCGCGCCGCCGCTCGCCGCGCGCGTACGCGAGCGCTGCGTAGATACCAGCGCCCAGCACGGCACTCAATCCGAGCCAGCACGCCACCAGCGGCGGCAGTGCTTCTCCGCGCGCACCGAACGCGAAACGCGCAACCGGCAAGAGCACACTCGCGACGAGTGCGACGATCCAGGCGAGCCCGGCGAGAGCGGCGGCTCGCTCCTCCGTGGTGCGGTCAACGGCGACGCTCGACGTGACGCTCATAGTATCTCCTCGAGTAGGCACTCAATGGCGGCCTAACGCCAAAGTTCAGCCGCAAGCGAGTCAATAAGAGCGCGTGGGAAAGCGACGTGCAACAACTAGATCGCCCGTCAGCTGCAACGTTCGTTAGGCAGCGAGCGCGAGATTTCGCGGTAGAGGCAGCGATCGTGGTCCGACCGTTTACGGATGCACGCAATCTGCTGAGATCGTACGACGCATCGCTCTTCGCGGCCACCCCCTTGCGCACCACGAAAGCTCGCGTTAAATACTGAACCATATGGTTCAGTATCAGACGACCCGGCTCGACACTTCGTTCGCCGCGCTCTCGGACGCCACGCGGCGTGGCATTCTGGAGCAGCTCGGACGAGCCGACGCTTCGATTACGGAGCTTGCCGAGAAGTTCAACATGACGCTCACCGGCGTGAAGAAGCACGTCCGCGTTCTGGAGCAGGCGGGGCTCGTCACAACGAAGAAGATCGGGCGTGTGCGGACGTGCCAGCTTGGGCCGCGCCGATTGGAGGAGGAGACGGCGTGGCTCGAGAGGTATCGCCGGCGCTGGGACGAACGATTCGACGAGCTGGACAAGGTGGTCGCGGAACTTACCCGAGAGGAGAAGAGCGATGAGCGAAAGAATCGAAAGTGAGCCCGGCGCCGTGAAGAACCGCACCACGGTGGAACGGACGTCGGACCGCGAGGTGGTCGTCACGCGGACCATCAACGGCCCGGCGCGCATCGTGTTCGAGGCATTTACCAGGGCCGAGCTGTTCCAGCGTTGGTGGGTGCCCAAGTCGATGGGAATGACCCTGCTCTCCTGCGAGCTGGATGCTCGTGTCGGCGGCAAGTACCGTTTGGTATTCGACTTCGACCCCGAGCCGGTCGCGTTCTTCGGCACGTATGTCGAAGTGGAGCCGCATTCGCGCCTAGCGTGGACCAATGACGAAGGTGGCGAGGGCGGGTCTGTCACCACGGTGACCTTCGAGGAAAAGGACGGCAAGACGCTGGTGGTCCTCCGCGAGAGCTATCCCTCGAAGGAAGCGCTCGACGCTGCCGGCACCGGAGCAGCCGATGCAATGGGCGAGCAGTTCGACCAGCTGGACGAGCTTCTCGTCACCCTGGTGAGATGATGCGAAAGTCCCGACTCCAGCGCGAAGCCCAACACGCGACGGGCACCAGGCTGCCGGTCGTCCTGACCAGCGAGGCAAGCGCCGTGAATGACGCGCGGCCTCGCAGCATGCGAAATAGAACTAGCGGATTGCTGCTCATAGTTGCCGCAGCCTCTGCCGTGTCCGCGCCCACGACGGCGGCGGGAGGACAAGCCATGCGCACACCAGAATCGAAGGGGTATGCCAAAGTGAACGGCGTCGAGCTGTACTTCGAGATTCACGGTAACGGCCCACCACTGATCATGCTGCACGGGGGCGTCACTCCTTCCGACATGTTCGGTGCGCCACTAGCGGAAATGGCCAAGGCGCACAAGGTCCTCGCGCCCCATTACCAGGGCCACGGTCTGAGCAAGGACAGCAGCCGGCCGTGGTCGTTCGAGGTCTTCGCCGACGACGTCGCCGCGTTGATGGGTCAGCTCGGCATCGAGAAGGCCAGCGTGATGGGGTACTCGAGCGGAGGTCTCGTCGCGCTCCAGCTGGCGATCCGCCATCCCGAGCTCGTCGACAAACTGATCGTGATCTCGTCCGCGTTTCGAACGGACGGCTACTACCCGGAGGTCCTCGAAGCCTTCGCGCAGATGCCCTCCGCAGCGCCGATGATCGCGGCCGACGTGAGCAAGTCGCCGCTCGCGACACTGTATCCGGCGGTGAACTGGGAGACCGTGTTCAGGAAGACTGGCGAGCTCGCAAATCGACGCTACGATTGGTCGGCCGCCGTGGCCGACATCAAGGCACCGACTCTGCTCATCTTTGCGGATGCCGACGCCATTCGCCCCGAACACGTCGCGGAGTTCTACAAACTGTTTGGCGGCGGACAACGCGACGCCGGCGTCGACGGATCGCTGCGATCGCCAAACCGCCTCGCGATCATCCCGAACACGACACACCTCACCCTTCTCGGTTCCGCCGCTGTCATGCAATTCGCGTCAGCGTTTCTGAAATCGCAGTAGCACGACGTCCATCCGCCAGGGATTCTGCTGCTGCGGCGTGCATTGGCCCGCTCGTCCCGCGCAGCGACTCGTCAGGCCGCGGGAGCGTGAGCATCCGTGCCGCCCACTGGAGGCGGTGGAACTTGCGCAGGCACGCCCGCGTGCGAGTCACGAAGCCGGATGAACGCCGCGACGGCCGGCTCACCCCCCGGCCAGTCGGTAAGCTCTACGTAATCGGTCGGCTCGCGGCCCGGACAAGGTCCTGCAAGGGCATGTAGCCCGGCAGTGGCTGCATCTGCATCGCCTGCTCAAACTGCATGGGACTCATGTAACCCAGCGACGAGTGACGCCGCTGCCTATTGTACCACACCTCGATCCACTCGAACAGCGCCAGCCGAGCCTCTTCAGCGTGTACCGAATCGCCCAGCCCACCACTGAACGCGTCCCGAGATCCAGCACCACGGCCAGGTACAACCAGCCCTCCAGTGTCGAGATGTAGGTGATGTCACCGGCCCATACCCGATCCGACCCAGCCACCTGCTCTACGGAGAACTCCCTCTGCAGCACGTTGGGAGCTATCGGCTCTCCGTGCCTCGAGTCCGTCGTCACGCGGAACCTGCGCTTCTTCTTCGCACGGATGCCCTCAGTGCGCATCACGCGCTCCACACGCTGCCTGTTCCCCTTCTCTCCACCGGCTACGAGCTCCGCGTGTTCGGCCCTCCCCTCGCCGTCGGCCGCAGCGACTCGTCAGCGAGCAGGTCGCGAACGCGCCCTCCGTTACTGCGCGCGCTCGCGATCGATGCGGAGCACTAGCTGCTCATCCCTGTGGCCCGTCATGGGCGGGAGGATATCTCCTGCCGCACGCGCTCGCGATATGGCTCGCCCCAGGCGCCCATCCTCGAAGATGTACTCCGGATAGCGATCAGGATGGGCGCGTGCAAAACGGAGCAGTGCCCCGGCGCGGAACTCCACGACCCGGCTGCCCACGGTAGTGGCCCGGTCGGCCTGGTAGTCGCGAATGAGCTCGTACAGGCGGCCTTCCATCTCACCTACTCCAGAGTCTGTCGATCTCCAACGCCCGAGTTAAGCTGCAAGCGCACCAAAAATGAGTTGCGTCGCCAGGTCGACTCCCTTCCGCAAGTCGAGTCTCTAGTCCAGAACGAGCACGAGCTCGGCGAAGTCCCGGCCGGCGTCCTCGGCGCTCTCCCCGCGCTCGACACGGAAGCCGCACTTCTCGAGGACGCGGATCGAGCCAAGATTGTGCCAGGCCACGTGCGCGTAGAGAGGGCGCTCGGTCACCATGTGCAGAAACGCGGTGAGCGCTCGTGTCGCGACTCCCTTGCCCCAATACTCCTTCCCGAGCCAATAGCCGACGAGGCGGACACCGTCCTGGGGCCAGCTCCCGATATTGCCCGCGACCTGGCCGTCGACGAGGATCGTCCGGTTCACGGCCGATGGGTTGCCGAGGACATTTGTCGCCCAATGGGGCATCGAAGGCCGCGCGGTCGCGGGCGGGGAAGGCGGCCATGCGCGTGGCCTCGGCGTCGAGCTGGTGCTCGTAGAAGATGGGCAGGTCCGTGGGCTCGATGTCACGGAGTTGTATGTAGTCGCCCAATTCTTTTATGCCCGAATAGAACGTTGGACCAGCGCTCATTGCCTTCTGCGATCTGCGAAACGGTAGTGCGTCGACTGTAAGCGGCGCCACCGATGATCCCTGGGCCTGATCGATCCCGAGTTCAGTGGCGGCCTAACGCCTGAGTTAGCCTGCGAGCGAATCAAATGAGAACGAGCAAACAGAGCAATCCGCGGATCGCTCGTCAGGTTCATCGATCGCTAGGTGGCCGCCACGGAGACACTCTACGGGTTGCATCCGATCAGGCCGGGATTTGGTCGCGCGAGCACAACGAGGACGTCGAAGCCGTCGAGACCAGGAACGGAAATGGTATCGTTCGCCTCGTTGTAACCAATTGCGCGGGCGTGAACGGGGAACGTGCCCGCTGGAAGGGATATCTGGAAACGGCCGGCCGAGTCGCTGATCGCGCGTAGACCTCCCGGATCAATCTCGATCGCAGCGTTGGCGAGTGGTGTGCCAGCTGCATCCACGACCTGGCCGCGGATGCCGCCGACACCTGGTGCGTACTGCCAGGCAATGCGCGATTGGGCTGGACTGATCACGCAGATGGCGTGTGGTGGCGATTCACGGAGTGAGGGTGGTGTATGCCGACAAGCTGCGAGAGCCAACGTCGCCACGCAACCAAGCGCGACACGATACTTCACTCGGACCTCCGATTGCACGACGGTGCTCGTGGCCACCTGACGCAAAGTTCACCGGGAAGCGCCCGCTCTCGAGGCACGATGATGCTTGCTGCAGCTCGATCTCGCCAGGCGCCCATGTGGCAGCCCGTCAGCGCTCGTCCGCCTCAGCGCCTCGTTAGCTGGCAGGCGAACGCTCCCCAGACTCTTTGTCTTCCGGCACGTCATCGAAGCTACCCGGCATGCGCGCCTCACAGGTTTCGTAGCTCAGAACTGCTGCCGACTCCAACTTGTCGAGCCGAGCGCGGACTTCCCGAACATCACGGAATCGATCGTCGCCTAGTTGTCGAGCCCACAGCGACTCACCGCCGGTCGCCCAGTGGTCGGGAAGGTCGATATGGACCTTAGTCAGCTGCTCGTCACTCATCGGCATTCTGTTGCCGGCCAACGCACAGTTCAGCCGCGGCGCGCGACTGACCATGCAAGAATCGGAGCGACCCAAGTCGATCAGACACTGGCCTCGCTGCTCTTGGGCCAACGCGAGTTGCGAGGAATCGGGGAACTCGGTGACTAATTGCTCGAGGAGCCGCAGAGCTGCGGCCGTAAGCTCTGGGGTTCCGACCTGGTGGCTGTGCTGCCGGCGCGGAGAGCATGTGCGGCCTCGGCAGGTTCAACGATTCGTCAGGCGCCGCGGCGGTGTGGCGAGATCGCGCACTCACTCATCCAACGCGGCCGCCTTTACCTCGGTGCTAATGATGTGCAGCGCGACCGTCCCCACGTTTTCCAGCGAGTGCGGCGCCAGCGCGTCGCCCCAGAGGGCCTCCGGGGCCGGCCTGGGGCCCCCTGCCCGCGTGTCGACGAGCACCGTCCCCGCTGCGTCCCGGCGGACGAAGTCGCTCCAGCTCACCACGTAATGCGACGCGGGACAGCGGTGCGTGTGCACCGGCGTCCGCTCGCCCGGCGAGATCCGCGTGTCCAGCACCCGGACGTAAGCGTTCTCGAAGACCAGCCGATGTTGACCCGGCGCGACGACGAGCGCATCGAGAGAGTCGGGCCACGGCCAATCAGACGCCATGCGATCCTCCAGAGGGTAGGTCGTGCGCCTAACGCAGAATTCAGCGGTGGGCGCCCGCCCGTCAGCCAGGATTATGCTTGGCCTACCGCGCGCCCGCCAGCCAGCAAAAAGGCGGAATCCCAGGCGCCAATCTGCTGCAATGATTCGTTAGGCCGACCGGCGCACCGCAGCTTTATCGGCGATAAAGCTGAACGCTCGCAAAAGTACGCCAGCGACCAGCAGCCCGGCTGCCGCACCGAGGATGTAGGAGCGCGCCGGCGATGCCAGAGGTGAGGCGCCAGCCGGGAGCTCGCACGCGCGCTCTACTGCCAGCCACCGGCCGCCGGCATCCAGACAGGCATCCTGCCGGAGCCACAGGCTCGCGCTCAGCGCGACGAATGCTCCGGCGATACCGGAGAGGAGTGCGGCAAGACGGCGGCGGATCTCAGGGGTCATAGTCTGCTTGTGACGGCCTAACGCAAAGTTCAGCCGCCAACGGCGGCTCACCACGCCCGAAGATGCAGACCGACTGAGAGATCCGCCAGGCGCTCAACCAGGATGACATCCGCAACCCTCGCGCTGGTCGGCCTGCAAGGTCTCGTTAGGCCGACCGCCGCGCGATGGGTGCTCGTCAGCCCAGTCCGAGCCCCTGCAAGTACGCCGCCCACTCGGCCGGATTGGTCGGCAGCACCGTCACGACGTACGCTACGAGCACGAGGACCGCGAGCGCCGCGAGTCCCGCCCGCCGTCGCTCGCCGCGCGTGTACTCGAGCGCGGCGTAGACGCCAGCACCCAGCACCGCGCTCGACCCGACCCAGAGGGCCACGAGCAGGGGTAGTGTGTCTCCGCGCGCGCCGAACACGAAACGCACGCTCGGCATGAGCATGCTAGCGCTCAGTGCGACAATCCAAGCGAGATGGGCGAGGCCGGCGGCTCGCTCCTCCGTGGTGCGGTCCGGTGCGACGCTCGATGTGACAGTCAAAGTGCCTCCTCGAGTAAGCACTCAATGGCGGCCTAACGCAGAGCCAAACGGCGAGCGACTATTCGCCAGGCGAGAAAGTGCAAGACCCGAGTTGATCTCGCCAGCCACTTACGTGGCAGCCCGCTCGCGCTCGCCAGCTTCAGCGTCTCGTTAGCTCGCTGCCAGCGGAGTACGTGAGAGGCGCCGCTCACGTGCCTCTAGCCACCGTACGAGCGCCAGGCCGAGAAGCGCGCCGCCGACCGTCGCGGCCACGTCCGACCAAGCGAAGCGGTGCGTGTGATCGATCAGCTGCGAGAACTCGTATGCCAGCGCGCCGAGTTCTCCGCCCACGAAGAGCCGCCATCGGCGAGCCCTCGCCAGCCGCGTAACAGGAGGCAACAGATCAAGGAGCGCCGGGAGCGCAAACGCAAAACAAGCACTCGGCGCCCAGCCGAGGGGGCCCGACAGCCACACGGGGCCTGCAAAATGAGACCGCGACTGCTTCGCGAACAGCGTGAGCCCGAGAGAGACCACCACGACGGCCATACGGAGCGGAGAGGTGGAAGAGTCACCTTTGACGAGCAGGCGGGGCTTGAATGTGTGCACGAAGGGTTGCGTGGGCAGATGGTGAAATGTCGTGACGCGCGTAGCGGGCTAACGCAGAGTTCATCGGCGAGCGCTCGCTCGCCATGTGCGATGGCGATTGCTACAGGTCGATCTCGCCCGCCACCCACATGGAGGTCCCACGCGCGCTCATCTGGTGCAACCCCTGGTTAGCCAGCATACGGTACGGCACGAAGGGTTGCGAGCATCCAGTCTAGGACGGCATCGTGCTGTCCCGCATCAGCGAGCGGGCAGTTGAAGGTAGCATAGACATGGATGGCATCGTGTGCGAGCCACCAGATGCGCCAGTGCACGCCGTCCTCGTCGGCATAGCTGGAGTGATAGCCATGGAAGTCGCCGCAGCAGATTTCTATTCTCTCGGCGCTAGGCGGCGAACCCTTGCCGGCCATCTCCCAGAGTTCCTCGGGCGCAATCACTCCCGCTAGCTTCCGAAAGGCGCTGATAACGAGAGCTGCGTCGTCTCGGCGATCGCAAGGCGTGAGTGCTGTGGAGTCGTCCGAGACATCTACTGACCAGCCTGCGGTTTCCAGCGCCCACCATGCTGAGGTGTGGATCACAGTACTCTCACTCGAACAGAAGGCCGGATGCTGGCTAACACGGAGCTGAGCGGCGAGCGACCGCTCGCCAGCTTGACGATGACTTCCATATTCCTCGCGCTCGTCCGATTCAGCGTTTCGTTAGGCGGCGGATCGCGTTCCTCGACCGCTATCCGGCCCACGGCGCGTGTGCTCCGCTACTTCCAGCAAGTAATGCCAGACACTCGGATAATCATCGCTCAAGTCGGGTTGCGGCTGACCATCGTCCTCGATCACGAAGACGCGCCCGTCTAGCTGTCGTACTACCACATCGGCATGCTCCAAATCCATACCGATTCGGTGATAGGCGGGATCGCGCGCGTACACGCTCATTTCAGAGCGCGCCAGGCGCATCCCCCCCGCCTCCACGTCACGATACGTCGTAAAGAGAGACTTTACTGTTGGCGGGAGTGCGTGAAGCAGTACTGCATCCTTGCTGGTCAGAGGTTCGGCGGTTGCCCGGAATGGATCACCCATCATGACACAATCACGCACTTCAGCCTCGGCCACGTCTACACTCATTGCCGAGACGCGCGCGTGTAGTGCCTCCACGCGTCGCCCAAGCGCCGCTGACGACGATCGCTTCAGTGCTCGTAGAAGATCGAAGAGACCCACGACGCCCCCGATTGAAGGATTGCCGATCCTACACCGTCGCCTGGAGCCGGCTAACACCAAGTTCAGCTGCGGCGCGTCGAGCCGAGCACGCGAGCGGGGGCCGAGAGCAGTACGCGCTCTGCACGGGCACAACCTCATGCCGTCTGCGCCGTTAGCTGCAACGTCACATTAGGCAGCCGGCCGGGGGACGGTCGCGGCTTGCGAGCGTCCGAGGAGGCTATCGAGAACAGTTCGCACACGACTGAGCCGGTCTGCCGCCACGGCCTCGATTCCGACCTGCACCGCCGCCACCCGGCCGTCGCCGTCAACGACTAGGAACGTCGGCAGCGCGAACGACTTGCGCCATGGGAGCATGTACTGGCCGTGCGTGAACGTGTCGGAGAGGGAACCGTTCGCCAACACAGCCGACAACCGAACGCCCGCCCGGGCGAGAGCGGCATCAACTGGCGCGCGCTCGCGGTCGTCGGCGAGGATCACCACGCGGGCGCCCTTATCGCGATACGCGCTGTCTAGCTGATGCAGGGCCACGAGGGACGCTCGGGAAGCGCTGCAAGTGCTCGACCAAAGTGCGAGAACGGTTGGCTGCCCACGAATCGTCGCGGCGCTCACCGACGAGCCGTCGCCAGTCGGGTACTGGAACGCTGGGACTGGCTGCCCGACCGCCGGCAGCACGGTGTAATGGTGCGCGAAGTCCGGCTTGCATCCAAGCGCAGCGAGGACGACGACGAGGGACGCGGCGTGTGCAAGGCGCATAGTCGACGTGTGAGAGTAAGAAGGCGTGGCGTGGCCGTCGCGCTCATGAACCAAGGAAAGAGGACATCGTTGGCCGGCTAACGCCAAGTTCACCGGCGAGCGCCGGCTCTCCAGGCGAGAAGATGCTTGATCCGGAATGCGCTCGCCAAGAGCTCAAATGGCAGACGGATAGCGCTTGTCCGGTGCAACGATTCGTTAGCCGGAAGCCCGCTGGTGCTCTATCCAGAGAATGCTGCGCCGATGAAGAGAGCCACAGCGAGAACAAGTAGGACGATCCGCATCGTGCGGTCATCCTCGATTGCGGCGAACCAGCCAACATTGCGCACTAGGCGGTAGAAGTACAGGGACCGTGACTGCCCGGCTGCGGCAATGAGGAAAAGCGCTCCCCCGAACGCAAAAAGGAAGCGGTCGGCAGGGACCCCGAGATACAACTCACTCGCCAGGCCGCCGCCCACTCCGCACGCCAAGATCGCGACATAACCGAGTAGGAACGAGCGCCACGTCATCTTACCCTGGAAGCGTGCCACCAATTCCTGCCCTGCGATATCGATTGTTGTCCGACTAGCGCTTGCGCTAAGCTGCAAAGCCGCGCGGTCGGAGCCGTGTGTGCGGCCGGAGCGGTGCGCGGCTTTGTCATCGTTAGCCAGCGCCAAATGAGCCTCCCTCCTACGTGGCCTCGCCGCGGACGTACCGCGCAAGCACGTCGCGGGCCGCGGGCTCGTACGCTGCCACCGGCGGGAGCCCGCCGTCGAGGAGTGGTCCGTGGTCGCGCAAGAGCCGCGCGACCGCTCCCACTAAGAGTTCCGTGTCATGATGGTCGGTCACACAAGCGTCGACCAGCTCGGCCACGTAGCTCGCTAGTTCCTCGGGGCTCGGATCGCGGACGGCGCGCCAGCCGATCGCCGTCAGCGCGGCGGCGAGACCGGGGGCTGCGCCGCCGGCGTTCCGGTCCCAGAGGTAGCGCTGGCGCAAAGTGGCGAAACTGAGCATGCCGGGTGCGAGGCGAGGATGTGTGTGGCTGGCTAACGCAAAGCTAAGTGGCGAGCGACGACTCGCCAGCTAGAAGATGCCGACCTTCAGCGGATCCCACCAGGCGATCATCGACGATGGCTTCCACGAATTTCGCGATCGTCCACTTCACCGTCTCGTTAGGGAGCCCCTAGACAGGCTCGCTCCGCCGCCACCCGGCGGTTGTAATCATTCAAGTCGACCGCTTCCGGGAAGAACGCCCTGAAGCGATACGCGAGATCATCATCCCGACTGAGGAGCATCGTACAGCTACTATCCCAGCAGACGATCTCCACGTCAGCAAGTGGATGTTGGATCGTGACCTCCGCCGACCAGAGCGCCGCGTTGCCGTCGGCATAGGGATACAGCTCCGGCTCCGCAGCGTCCACGACTATCCCGGGCCGAAAACCTGAGAAGACACCCCACATGAACTGTATATCGTTGGCCGCCACCAGGGCCGTTAGCTGGTCGCCGCTGAACCAGCGCGCCGGCCTGTGCCCATCAGTGTACGGCAGCTCAGGAGGATAGGTGTTTAGGTCGTAATCCGTGAGCAGCCAGTCAAACTGCCGCTGGCGGTCACCGAGGGCGCGAAATACCGTCCGCAAATCAGTATGAAACGGTCCTTCATTAGCTAGTTGTGTGTGGCGATCTAACGCAAAGCTCAGCTGCGGCGCGCAGCTGAACAAGCACGAAGATGCCGATCATTTACGATACTCGCCAGGCGCTCACATGGTGACCCCAATGGCGTCGTCCGCTGCAGCGAGGCGTTATGTAGCCTGCGTGATCGTCTCCTTAGGTATAGGTAAGGCAGCCGCGCGGGCTTCAAGCGCGTCCCGCGCCGTCTGTCGGAAACGTTGGATATCACTGTCCGAAGCGAACGCCTTCTTCGGGACGAAGAGCGCCATGGCCTTACTTTGGAATAGCAGGAAGAACTCGGATGTCTCGACCACCCGAACGATGGCGTTCCACGCGACCGTGGCACTGCTCACAGGCGTCGAGAGTCGCAGGCCAGTCGGATCGATAACGTACACCTGCTCGCCTTGTAGGGACGGCGTGCTGCGCCAAAGGCGTCCGGCGCTCCAGCGCTGAAGGAGTGAGATACCCACGAGCCACAGCAGCGGGAAGGTGAGGATCGTGCCCCAGTTGGACTTCAGAGCACCCAAGACAGTCCCGCCATAGGCGAGCGTAATCCCAATCATCACAAGCGGGTACAATATGGCCACCCAGACGCCGCCCCAGCGAAGCCACGGAACATGGCGCGCGATGGCACGCTGTGCGCCGTATAGGACTTGCGGTGTGACGACAAACCGAATCTCCACGTACTCTCCCTCGCGATGGTGGTTGTGACGCCCTAACACGAAGTTCAGCTGCGGCGCGTTCCTAACGAACCAAGATGACGCTTGACCAGTGACGCACTCGCCAGCCAACCACATGGCAGCCTTAAGGGCGCCGTCAGCTGCAGCGACTCGTTAGCGCGCCTGCGCGATCAGCCGTCCTCGTAACTCCCGAGTCGTATGCGACGCACGTACGCTTCCGGGTCCTCGACAAACCGCCACGCTGGACTACCACGCAGCACGAGCGTTAGCTCACCCAGATCTGACCCCACCCCCCGCCCGTCCGGGGTCTCGAGACGGCGGTGCGTGTGGCGCATGAAGGCTACGAACCGCTCCAGCCACGCGGGGTCGAGCTTGCGGACATCGATGCGGCAACGCACCTCCGTCGTGCCCTGCGGGTCGGGCCAGACGTCGATGCAGTCGGAGTCCTCCGCGCCCCAAGACTCCTGGTACGCACTCCAGGCCCGACCGCGCGGGAGCAGACGGTCCAGTTGCTCGCAGAAATCGGCGGGCAGCGGTGTCAGGTCGGGCTCGAGCGTAAAATCTGCCTGCCAGGCTGCCATAGGCTGAGTAAGTACTAGGGTCGTGGCGCGCTAACGCTGAGCCAAGCGGCGAGCGGCTACCCGCCAGCTCGAAGTTGCTGATTGTCGGCGGATTTCGCCAGGCGACCAGCCACGATGACTTTCACACCTCTCGCGCTCATCCGCTTCCGCGTCTCGTTAGGACGCAGGCGGTATTGGTTCTGTGCGGCCGTGCGCCAATGTGTCGAAGTACGCGCGCACACGGGGGACAGTGTATAGGTATAGTGCGGCGAGTACGAGGCCTAAGCAGGCGAAACCGAGATATCCGTAGGCACTAGCCGTGTCGGGAGCGTTCGCGGCCATCGCGCCGCCAAGAACCAGCCAAAACACGAGCGCGAGCGGGCGCGTCCAGGGGCGATGCAGCCAGAGCCCAACCGAGACCGTTGCCCACACAGCAACGAGAGCGATCAGCCACCCACCTCCGCGGCTGAAAAACTCGTTGCGTGGGATCGACTCGCCCGCTATCGATATCCCGCCATGCCCGAATGCGTAGCCGAGCAGGATAGCACACCAGATTGCGCTCAAGAACGTCGAAATCACGGCGCCAATGGTGAGCAAGCGAGGACGTGCGAGTCGGTGGGTCATCAAATCGTGAAGGTAGTTGTTGCGGCCTAACGCGAAGTTCACCGGCAAGCGCCGGCCATCTATGCGCGATGATGGTTGATACGAGAGGATCTCGCCAGGCTCCAACCGGGCAGCCCTATCGCGCTTGTCCGGTGCAACGACTCGTTATGCCGCCGGCGGAAGATGCCGAAGATTGCACATATGTCATAGTTGACATATATTCCATTCCATGGCGCCGACTGATAAGCCCCTCATCTGGCTGCGCGGCGAGGTGAAGACGCCTCCCTTCTCCGCTACAGCACGGCTCGAGACGGGCTGGCTGCTCAGGCGCCTCCAGGCGGGCGAGATGCTCGGGATGCCGCACTCGCGACCCATGCCGAGCATCGGCCAGCGTTGTCACGAGCTCCGCGTAGTCGATGCCGGCAAGACCTGGCGGATCGTCTACCGGATCGACGCCGACGCGATCGTGATTGTAGACGTCTTTCGGAAGACCACTGCGCGGACGCCGACACGCGTGATCGCCGACTGTCGCCGCCGGCTGCGACTCTACGATGCGACGAGCCGAGGAGAGTGAGGGAATTGGAGAGTGAGGGAATCATTATGGATAGCAAAAAGCGCAAGAGACTCGAGCGAGCTGGCTTCGCCGTGGGTTCGGCTGCGGAGTTCCTGGGGCTGAGCCCCGAGGAGACCGCTCTCATAGAGATGCGGCTGGCCCTGAGCCGCACGCTCCGCGAACGGCGGAGTGCGGCGGGTCTCACGCAGGTGGAGCTGGCCCGGCTCACGGGCTCCAGCCAGTCGCGGGTGGCCAAGATGGAGGCGGGGGATCCGAGTGTGTCACTCGACCTGCTCATCCGAGCTCTGCTGGCCGCGGGAGCCACCAGGCGTGAGGTCGGTCAGGCGCTCTCTCGCCGCGTCGCCTGAGCCGGTGGCAGCCTAACGCAAAGTTGACCAGCAAGCGCCGGCTTTCCATGCGAGATGATGGTCGATCAGAGAGACTCTCGCCAGCCAGCCACATGGTAGTCAGTCCGCGCTTGTCCGGTGCAACGACTCGTTAGGCCGGCCTCGCGACGAACCCTACAAGCGGCCGCGCCAGTAGCCAGGTTGGCGGTGCAGATGCATGACCGCGATCAGCTCGAGCAGGCCTGCCGAGCGCTCCCGATAGACGACGCCGTACGGAAAGCGCTCGAAGAGCAGCCGCCGCGTGCCCGCCTCGAGAGGCGTGCCAATCGCCGGATGGTCGAGTGCAAGCTTTGTGACTCGCTCGAACTCGTCGAGGAACGCCTATCGAAGGCCGGGAGCGCGCCCACCGTAGAACGCCGCGGCCTCGCGCAACTCGGCTTCGGCCGCGTCGGAGACTTCGACAGCTGTCACTCCTCGTGCTGGTCGCCGCCGCGCAACTCGCGCATCACCTCAGCCAGCGGTCGCGTGCGTGCCGAACCGGCGTCGAGGTCGGCCACACGGCGTGCCACCTCGGCGCGCCACGCCTGTTCAATCTCCGCCTCGTCATCGAGGCTTGCGATGAGCGACTCGGCGAGCCGCGCGCGCACGTGCAGAGGCAACTGGAGCAGCTCCGCGAGGAGTTGGTCTGGGTTCGTCCGCATACGGAAAAAGGTAGCGCACGGCTCGCGCTTGCAGTATATCGCGGCTCGCGCTCGGCCTAACGCAGAGTTCACCAGCGAGCGCTGTATCTCAAAGCGCTATGAAGCTCGATCTGAGATGGTCTCGCCAGCCGGCAACATGGTTGCAGGTTCGCGCTCGTACGGTGCAACGTCTCGTTAGACGCCATGGTCAGCTATCCTCTTCCTGCCAGTGGCCGGTGGAATCACGTACGAAGCGTATAGGCGTCGAAAAGACCGCGATTGGAAAATGCCGAAAGAGGAGAGGGTATGCCGGATCTATCTGTAACGTACGATAGCCCAGAGAATCAGCGAAGTGCCATATGAATGGCGCGATATCGCTGGCCTCGCGCCGCATCGCATTGAGGTCCCGAGTATCGGAGTAGTACCGCACCCAGAAATAGTGCTCGGCCGATCGTCTGCCATCGGGTTCGAGGATTAACGACACGTGACGGTCCCAATTCAGGACGTCGTACGTTCGGCCATCCGGCAGCCTGAGTAGCTGCGTCTTCCAACCTCGCCAGTAGAGATACGCCGCCGCTACGATGGCGACCACAGCTATTCCTACCCAGCGGCAACGCCTCGATGAGCGGCGTACGCGGGACGTGTCCGGAGCTTCGTCGCTAAGGATATTCCCTGACATTTATGCGTGGATGGCGTCTTACGCAGAGTTCACCGGCAAGCGCCGGCTCGCCAGGCGAGATGATGGTCGATCAGGATCGATCTCGCCAGGCGCTTACACGTTAGTCTGTTCGCGCTTGTCCGGTGCAGCGTCTCGTTAGGGAGCGGCATCGACAAGCTCGCTCCAGAACCGCACCTGACGAACCTCATGATTGTACTGCGGGAAATCCTCAAGACCTGCGAACTCGTTGGCCAGATAACTCCGGATATCCCGACCGTAGTAGATGACGTCCGTCTGCCACACCGAGAGCACCGGGTTCCCGGCCTCGAGCGGCTCGGCCGGGAGGTAGCGGTGTCCATACACCGGTATGAGGAACGGGGCAGCAGCCAGGCGTGCCTTCGCCTGTTCGATCGCGCTTGGCAGTTCCTGTGGGCGTTCGCCCCACTCGGGCCACCAGAAGCCATTGTGCTCGATGTCGTAGCAGATACCTTCGACGGGCCACGCGAGCGTCCCAAGCAACTTCGCCGAGTCGAGCTCTCGCCAGTTCGGGAAGTCGCCCAGCGGAAGCGCAGTCGAGAGGAGCGACCGTAGATCGGGCGGGAACCGGAACCCAAAGCGCGCCTCGGCGGCCGCGAACTCCTCCGGCAGGAGGCCAGGTGCGAGAGAGGTGCCGCTGCGGCGAAGAAGATCCAATTCGTGCGACCAGGTCGCGTCACCCATGACGTCGTCGCTCCCTAACGCAGAGCTAAGCGGCGAGCGGCCGCTCGCCAGGCACTACGATGCTGATCGTTCTACGATCCTTCCAAGCGCTCAACCCCGATGACTTCCACAGCTTTCGCGCTCGTCCGCTTCAGCGTCTCGTTAGGGCGCGGGTCGCTCCCTCGCCCTACGATCCCTACGACCGCACGACGTGCGCTTGAACCCAGTCGCGAAGCTGCTCGCGTGTGCATTCGCCGGCAGCAACTCCGAGGATTATCCGCTTGGCGTCGTCCACCTCGGCGTCGAGCTCGTGCCCGTTCAATAGGAGAAATGTCTCCAGGGCCGCATGCCCCCACACGCTTATTCCCGTCGATGAATGGGTGATTGCCGATGAGCGAGAATCCCAGCGCCGCGGCCTTCTCCGCAAGCGTCGTGTAGAGGCCTGCGCCAGCATAGGTCATCCGCGGCTGCGCTATCGCGCTCTCCAAGGCGCCGAGATCCCGGACTCCCCAGGCGCCGCCAGCCTGCGCGGTTACTCGCCGGTGGAGCTCCAGGACCTCGGCCAGGGTGAGGTAGCGGACAGCCCGCCCGATCACGCCAGCCGGCGGTAGAGCTCCGAGTTCTTCTCCAGCACGCGCTCCGCCGCCCGCGAGAAGTCCTCGGCCGGCTGGGCCAGGAGGTCCCGGACGGCAGCGGCCGCCAGCTCATCGGGCACGACCTGCAGGCGCTCGGCCGTGGCGGCGAGCGCAGCACGCTGCGTTTCACTCAGTTCGAGAGAGATCTTCATCGGTGCCTCATGCCCCAAATTTACTGTCCAGAGCCCTCCCGAGCTACACGGCCAGGCGCGCCCTAACGCCGAGTTCACCGGCGACCGCCGGCTCTCCAGGCGTGAAGACGCTTGATCCGAGATGGTCTGGCCAAGCTCTCACATTTGAGACGGTCCCCGCTTGTCCGGTGCAACGACTCGTTAGACATCCGCCTCGCCAGACTCGGGGTTCACCAGCTTCAGCATCGAGGTGGACCCGAACCGGTCGCGGAGCAGCTGCTCGAAGCCAGTGACCCCAAAGCCGCTCGGCAGGTCCCGCAGCAGCTCGAGCATCTCGGCGATACCCGTGACCGGGATCAGCCACTGGAATTGCACGTCGTCGCCCAGCCCGTCCAGCGGCCCCAGGACGCGCTCTAACTCGCCCACGAGGCTCGCGTGCAGGATCGAGTCTTCGTTCAGCGAACCTTCCTCGCCCGACTCGTCGGAGCACCTATCCATATACGGAGATGCGTGTGGATGTCTAACGCGGAGCTAACCCGCGAGCGGTACAAATGAGAGCGCCGCCACAGGTGGCGCAATCCATAGCCCGCTCGTCGGGTTCAGCGATTCGTTAGGCCTCGGCCGAGTGAGACTTCAGGTAGCGGTCCAACTCTGCCTCGGCATCGAACGACGATTCTATTGGGATGTGGACGAAAAGCACTCCCCCGAACACTTGCTCCCATGTGCCACCGGCGGCTTCGACCTGGGCGATGTACGTATCCCGCTCGGGCGAGTCGGACCAACCACGCGGGAGGGCCCATGAGTAGTGGCGAAATGGTGCCCTCTCGAGAACGCGCACAAACCGGTGCGTGCCGTCCGTGAGCGGTGCCGCCTCAATCACATCGCCCGCGAACACGGAATCAGTGGCGAAGACGGGAGTGTCCTGAAGACGGAAACGACGTTCGCCTAAAGGCACCACCTCGACCCCCTCGTGGCTAGTCTCGTCGAACCGGAGCTGGATTGTCGTAATGTCGGACATGAGGAGGATCGTCGAGGCCTAACGCAAAGCTGAGCTGCGGCGCGCAGCTGGCCAGCCAAGATGATGCACACTGAGTGAGGATGCCGCCAGCCAACCACATGGCAGCCCTACGAGCGCCGTCAGCTGCAGCGACTCGTTAGGTCGCAGCTTGGCGCCGCACACTCTAATGAGCAAAACCAAAGAGCCACACAACCACCGAAAGCCACCCCGCCCACGTAAACTGAAATGCTCTACGCTGCTCAGCCCAGCCGGTCTCGGTGAAGTAGCGCTGACCGGCGTGCGGGCCTAACCAGTACAGCCGGAGGTAGTGGGAACGGCCGAATTCTGACAAGTGGCGCCGTGCGCGGCGTGTATGGCGGATCGCGAGGACATAAAACGTCGCGGGAACGACTAGAAGAAGCCAGTGCATTCGAGATCTGTATGGCGCTGCGATCTAACGCGGAACTAAGTGGCGAGCGACCGCTCACAACGCGAGAGGATGCTGATCGACGGCAAGTCTCGCCAGGCGATCAACCACGATGACTTCCATATCTCTCGCGCTCGTCCACTTCAGCGTTTCGTTAGGGCGCGCCGGCGCGAGACTCCGGCCGCTCGTGTCTCGCCCGCAAGATGTCGTAACACCCGGCGCAGACGATGACGATCGTCGGGTGACGATCACCCACTGCATCCCAGTCGTCCAGCCCATCCAGAAGCCGGTCGCAATCGTCACACCAGGCGTCCGGCCGCTCTTCCTCCGCCTTCAGGTCGGTGTTGAAGCCCCGGCCGCTACTCGCCATATCGAGGTGCTCGCAGACGTAGCAAATCTGACTCGGACCATGCCGGTTGCACTGCACCACGTCTTTCCCCTCGCTCGCCTTCCCGTCGCCGTCAGGCCCCACGTAGTCGATCACATGCTCTGCACGGAACCATACCGCCATCCCCTCCCGCGCGGTGCCGGCTGTGTGCGGATCGTTCGCCAGGTGGCCGTGGTACCAGTCACGCTCTCGTGCATCGAGGCTTACCCACATTCGCTCGGTGACCGGCGAGCCCGGTTCGGCTGGGTCGCGGACGCGGAATATGAGTTTGACGTACCCGCCATCGGGGACGTGCTCCTCGAGGTGGTCGCGCTCCCAACGTGGCGGGAGCCAGTAGAGCCGGTCGCGCGCGGCAAGCTGCGCCTCGGCGTCGACGAGCGCCCAGCCATCGTCGTCGAGAGTAGCGGGGTGTGGCGAGTCGTCAGTCATCTCTGGGTAACAACGATGTGTATCGCGCCCTAACGCCAAGTTCACCGGCAAGCGCCGACTATCCACGCGCGAAGATGGTTGATCCGAGTCGATCCCGCCAGGCGCTCACATGGTGGTCCCGCCAGCGCTTGTCCGGTGCAACGCCTCGTTATACCCTGGGCGCTCGATCGCCTGTCTCGCGGGACCGCCAGACGAACTCCATGTCGGAAGCTTCGATCACGCAGCGCCCGGCGTTGTGGTCGACTGCCCATTCGATCTCATGGATGAGATGCCCCCCATCCGTCAGTCGAAACTCGTCGTATCGCCAGTCGCCGTGTCCGCGCTCTGCCGCTGCTAGCTCGAGCTGGTAGCGGTACACTCGCGGATAATAGAGCTCGATCTGCCCATCGTGGTATGCACCAAGGAGCCGGACCCGGACGGCGACGGTGCGCTGCTCCAAGCGCTCACCCGCAGCGGGCTCCTCGATCCGTACCTCCTCGAGCCAGGCATCATGCGGACAGCGGTGGTCACCGGGGTCGTAGTACCAATCGGAGGTCGCCAGCGCGTAGGCTGAGGGCGGGAAGCGGCCACGGTTGTCCGCAACGTACTTACCATACGCGCGGAAGTTCTTAGTGACTTCGTTGGCGCTGCCGCGCTCCGCTGCCAGGATGAACACCATCGCTACCCTTCAAGTGTAGATCGTCGCCGTATAACGCAGAGCTAAGCGGCGAGCGGTCGGCTCACCAGCATGACGATGCTGACAAATCGAGAGGCTCGCCAGGCACGCAACCCTGATGACTTCCGCATCAGTGGCGCTCGTCCGCTTCAGCGTCTCGTCAGCTCGCCCGGTCGAGGATCACGACCTCCTTCTCCAGCCGCTGTCCCAGCAGATCGCGCTGTTCCTCCAAATCGAAGCGCGCCTGTAGGTTGAGCCAGAACCGCTCCGTCGTCCCGAAGTAGCGTGCCAGGCGGAGCGCAGTATCGGCCGTGATCCCCCGCTTGCCGTGGACTATCTCATTGATCCGCCGAGGCGGCACGCTGATGTCGTGCGCCAGCCGGTACTGCGAGAGTCCGAGCGGCTCCAGAAAATCCGCCAGGAGCACCTCCCCCGGATGAATCGGCTTCAGTTTGCGGGCTGTCATAAGTGACCTCAGTGATAATCTAAGATCTCGACGTCATACGCATCGCCCCCGGCCCACCGGAAGCAGATGCGCCATTGATCGTTGACCCGGATACTGTGCTGGCCGGCACGGTCGCCCTTCAGCTTCTCCAGCCGGTTGCCGGGCGGCACTCGCAGATCCTCCAGCGCCTCGGCGGCATCAACAGCCACCAGCTTCCGCAACATGGGGCGCTCGAGCGCCGTGGGAAAGCGCCGGACGCGCTCCCGGTTGAAAAGACGCTCCGTATCTCGATCGGCGAAGCCCTTGATCACCGGGGAATGGTAACGACCAACGTTATTAACGTCAAGCGTTACTATCTGGCGAGCTAACACATCTACAACCGGAAGCTATGATGCTCGCCGGGCGGCGTGAAACGCTTTAGCCGCCTTGTTGGTATGCTGGGTGGTCCGGGCAGAGGACGCAAGCGATCGAAGAAGATCCGTAGAGCGTCTTCAGAGCGTCTTCCCGAGATTCCGCCACGAGACGAGAGCGAGTCTCTCTACGAGACGTGGCAGAGGTCCGGGCCGTCACCCTCACACACGAGGCGGGCGATGATGCCTGGACAGAATTCCGGACCGATTCCTGGATCGAAGCACGGGTCACAGACCGATGACAAAGAAGCATACGCGCGAGAATTCCCGGTTCATGTGGGCGTGGACACCGGCAAGGAGTTTCACAAGCTCGTAGCACGCGGGCCCGACGGACGACGCACAAAGGCCGTGCGCGTGGACGTTGGCCGCGAGGGCTTCGATGCGGCAGACAAGTTTCTCACCGAGAAGTTCCCCGACATCCCACGCGATCGGATGCTCATCGGACTCGAGTTCGCCGGGCACTACGGGCTGACCTTCGCCCACTACCTCGCCGATCGAGACTACCGGATAGTCACTGTCCTGCCCTCGGTGACGAAGAAGCTCAAGGAGGTCGAGGACAACAGCCCGAGGAAGGACGACGCCAAGGACGCCGCACAGATCTGCCGCCTCGTTGGCAGCGGGCTCTTCGTCGGCTTCTCGCTCCTCGAGGAACGCGCCGCTGCACTCCGGACGCTCACGACCGAGCGCGAGAGGCTGACGAGAGAGGAGACGCGGCTCAAGAACCGGCTGCAGAGCCTCCTGGACCTCGTCTGGCCGGAGTTCATGGACCACTTCCACAA